>NZ_JBEYWE010000007.1:0-300884 GCF_040644295.1 Streptomyces sp. NPDC047000 | reverse complement strand
CCAGGTGCTGATGACCGGGTCGTAGCCCGGGTTGTCGTGCTCCGCGATGTACGCCTTGCCGTCCGTGTAACGGACGATGTCACCGGTGACGTACGTCCTGCCGGCCACCCAGCTCGGGTAGCTCGCGCAGGTGCCGCCGCCGGATCCCGTGCCGCTGTCGCAGCCGTACGGCTCCCAGTACCAGGTGCTGATGACCGGGTCGTAGCCCGGGTTGTCGTGCTCCGCGATGTACGCCTTGCCGTCCGTGTAACGGACGATGTCACCGGTGACGTACGACTTGCCGGCCACCCAGCTGGGATAGCTCGAGCAGGTGGCCGCGGACGCGGTGGCGGTCGGCACCAGTACCGGTACGGCGGTGGAGAGGGCGAGCGCGGTCACGACCGCGGCGATTCGACGCCTCGACACGTAATCAACTCCTTGACGGAGAACGGTCGTACCCGGCGCGGGCAGGACGGAGCGAGCCTGGTGCGCGTGCCGGCGGGGCCGGACGCGGCGCGGGGCCGACCGTGGTGGGGGGTGTGAGACACACTCAATCGCATTGGTCTGTACCAGTCAAGGCGGCGCGTGACGGGCGGCGAACGACGCAACTCCGCGCGCATTCAGGCTTGTTGTGTTTTGACGGACATCCGCGATCAGGTGGTCACGACACCGGAAGAGGGTGGAACGGGCCGGGCGGGACCGGTCACGGCGGAGGAGGGGAACAGTACGGCGACCTCTTCACTTCCGGTCCATCGAGTCATCACATCGCCATCACTTTGTGTAGGCTCCTGACGCTCCATTCGCACCACCGAGGGGGGATTCCTCATGCGTACCCGATACGTCCCGGTCGTGGCGGCCACCGCCGCCGTCGCCGCCGTGCTCGCCGCGTCACCGGCGCAGGCCGCCGAGTACAGCTCCGCGCTGAAGGTCAAGGGCGTGCAGTACGACGCTCCCGGCCCGGACTCCAACCGGTGCTCCGGCGGCAACACCAAGGACGAGTACCTGACGATAAAGAACTACTCGCGCAGCTCGACCGTCAATCTCAAGGGCTACGTCGTCAAGGACGCCACGGGCAACCGCTTCACCTTCCCCGCCGACCACTACCTGCAGCCCGGCGACTATGTGAAGCTCCGCGGCGGCCACGGCACCGACTCCGACGCCCGCAACGTCGTCTACCGCCAGAACTGCAACTTCATCTGGAACAACGACAAGGACACCGTCTACCTCTACAAGCCCTCCGGGGCGCACGCCGACACCCACTCGTACACCAAGTCGGGTTCCGACCCGGACGGCAACGGCTACATCACCTACCACGGCTGATCCCGGCCGCCCGCACCGGAGCCGGCGGCCGTACCGCCCCCGGCGGTACGGCCTCCCCGCGGCTCGGCCACGCCACACCGATCGGTACGACCTCGGGGCAGCAGGGCACCGAGGCGTCGCGCGACTCGGGGCCTAGTGCCGCGGCAGGCAATGTTTGCCCGTGAAGGAGCGGCGTCCGGTGCGTGCTCTCGGTGTGCCGGCCGGAAGCCCCCGTACTGGATGTACTCGGGCTTTCGGCCGGTGCGGCGAGAGGGCGTGCCGGGCGTCGCGACGGGGCGAACATTGCCTGCTGCGGCATTAGCATCCGGGCGACGGCGTCGGCGGCTCGTGCGAGCGGGCCGGCCATGGGTCAGTCGCTTCCCTCGGCGCCCAGGAAGTACGGGTCGTCGAGGCCGTGCACCAGGGCGGTCAGGGCGCCGGCATAGCTGTACTGCCGCAGGCCCATGCACATACCGGTCGCCGTGTGGGTGAAGCTCGAGTTGATCGGACCGCCGCCGAGGCCCCGGGCACCGCCGGCGCTCGCGGTGATGTTCGCGAAGTGGACCTCGATGACGGGGCGACCGGTGTCCTCGAGGGCGTGGCGGACGCCCTCGCCGACGGTCGTGAGCCCGGCGGGATTGATGAGGTAGCCGTCGACCCGCGCCGCCGACTCGTGGATGAACTCGAGGATGTCGCCCTGGTGGTTCGAGGAGAAGTTCTCGACGTCGACCCCCAGCGCCGCCCCGTACTCCCTCACGTAGGTCTTGAGGTCGTCCAGCGAGCCGATGTCGCCGTAGACCTTCTTGCTGCGCGCGCCGAGGTTGGACATGTTGGGCCCGTCGATGACGGCGATCCTGTGCCGGCGGTCGCCGCGACGGTTGATGGTGTGAGCGGACATGGTGCCCTTCGTGTGTCGGTCCGGTCGGGGGGAGGGAGGGGAGAAGGCTCAGGTGTAGCGGAGCCCGGCGTCCACACCGAGCGTCTGGCCGGTCATGTACTTGCTGTCGTCACTCGCCAGGAAAAGCGTGGCCCCCACCATGTCGGACACCTCGCCCTTCCGCTTGAGCGCCTGGTCGGCCAGGATCCCCGCCCACTGGTCGTCCGTGATCGTGCCGCGGGGCACCTCGGTCACGATGCCGTGGGGGCTGATCGAGTTGACGGTGATCCCGTCGGTGCCGAGTTCCGTGGCCAGCGCGTGGGTCAGGGCCCAGACGGCGCCCTTCGAGGCGACGTAGTGCGCGTAGTGCGCGCGCCCGGTCTGCACGACGCTGGAGGAGATGTTGACGATGCGTCCGTACTTGTTGGCCCGCATGACGGGTGCGACCGCCTGGCAGCAGAGGAACGTGCCGCGGCTGTTGACCGCGAGGACCCGGTCCCACTCCTCGACGGAGATCTCCTCGAACGGCTTCATGGTCAGGGTGGCGAAGACGGCGGCGTTGTTGACGAGGACGTGGACGGTGCCGAACGCGGTCACGGTCGCGTCGACCATGGCCTGCACGCTGTGCCGGTCGGAGACGTCGACGGTCACGGCGATCGCCCGGCCGCCGGCCGCGACGACCTCCTCGGCGACCGCCTTGGCCTTGGCCTCGTTCAGGTCGGCGACGACGACCTGGGCGCCCTCCCGGGCGAACGCGAACGCGTAGGCGCGGCCGATGCCCTGACCGGCTCCGGTGATGATCGCGACGCGATCCTTCAGTCTCATGCTGTTCTTCTCCCGGGTCGTGCGGTGGGTGTGCGGGTGGGTCACAGGAGCAGCCGGCCGAGGCCGCCGTCCACGGTGAGGGCGGTGCCGACGGTCGAGGCCGCGCGGGGGCCGGCCAGGCCGGCGATCGCGTAGGCGACCTCCTCGGGTGCGACCATCCGGCCGATGGGCTGGCGGGCGTGGTACTCGGCGCGGCGTCCGGCCGGGTCCTCGGCTCGCCCGGCGAGCTCGGACATGAACGGTGTGTCGACGGTGCCGGGCAGTACGACGTTGACCCTGATCCCCTCGGCTATCAGGTCGCGGGCCATGGAGAGCGACATCGACTTGATGGCGCCCTTGGTGGCCGAGTACAGCGCCCTGTCGCGCACGCCGGTGTCGGCCGTGCACGAGGAGACGTTCACGATCGACGCGTGCCGCGACTTCCGCAGCAGGGGCAGGACGGCGCGGGTCACGTGGACGTAGCCGAGTACGTTGACCGACCAGAGGCGGTGCCAGTCCTCGGCGGAGCCGTCCTCGATACCGCCCTCGAAGCTGATGCCGGCGTTGTTGACCAGGATGTCGAGCCTCCCGCCGCCGAGAAGCTCCTCGACGGCGGCCCGGACCTGGTCGGGGTCGGAGACGTCGGCGGCGGCGCCGCGGGCTCCCTCCGGTACGTCGTCGACCTTGAGGTCGATGGTCACGACCTGGGCACCGCGGTCCAGCAGTTCCCGGACCGTGGCACGGCCGATGCCGGCGTTGCCGCCCGTGACGAGGGCGGTGAGCCCTGCCAGCTCGTCCGTCATGCGTGAGCTTCCTCTCCGGTGGCAGCGAGCCGCGTCCAGTGGCTCTCGAGGTGCGCCGCGAGCAGCGCCGGTTCTTCCAGGGGAGCCATGTGGCCCCCGTGCCCGACGGCGACGTGGTGTCCGCCGCAGGCCTCGGCGATCTGCGCGAGGGCCGACGGCGGCGTGCTGCGGTCCTCGGCGAACGAGAGGCACAGCAGCCGCTCGCCGAACCCGTCCGGCAGGCCGAGCGCCGCCCATCCGGGGAAATCGGCGAAGGAGCGCCAGATCGCCGCCCAGGTCGCGACGGTCAGGGACTCCAGACCGGCGCGTGCGGCGGCCACGGCGGGCCCGCCCTGCTCGGGGCTCGCGAACCAGCGCCGGAGCGTCGCCTCGACCTGTGGAGCCATGCCGTGGCGCTCGGCGTCCCGCGCCCGCTCACGGAAGACCGGCAGCCCCGTGGCGGGCGAGGCGATCACGGTGACCGAGGCCAGCAGGTCCGCGCAGCGCTGGGCCACGAGACCGGCGACGGCCCCGCCGAGGGAATGGCCGACGAGATGCACGGGTCGGCCCGCCTGGGCCGCGAGCCGCCGCACCAGGGCGGCGATGTCGTCGGCCATGCCGGGCAGCGTCGCGGGGAGGACGTCTGCCGCGTCACCGTGGCCGCGGAGGTCCGGGCGGTGCAGCCGCCGGTGCGGGAGCTCCGCGTCGAGTGCGGCGTACGCGCGCCCGGTCAGGCCCAGCGAGTGGAGGACGACCACGTCGCCCGGGGTCTCACTCACCGGCGGTCCGGCCCCGCGCGTCGTGTGCGAGCGGCTCGGCGATGAGGATCCCGGCCTCGCGCAGTTCGGCGACCCGTGAGCCGCTGATGCCGAGGAAGCGGCCGAGGACCTCCTCCGTGTCCTGGCCGAGGCGCGGCGGATAGGTGTGCCGGCGGGGACGGTCGCCGACGAAGGTGATCGGGGTGGCCATGGTCCGCACCCGGTGGCCGGCCTCGTCGGCGAGATCGACGAGCATGCCCCGGCCGGCGTCGCCCGCGTCGGCCAGCGCCTCGGGCACCGTCTTGATCAGGGCGGCCGGGACCTGGCCGGCGGTGAGCAGATCGACCCATTCCGCGGCGTCCCGGGCCAGGAACGCCTGTTCCAGGAGCGGCCACAGCTCGTCCCTGTGGGTCAGCCGGGACCGCGCGTCGCGAAACCGCTCGTCGGCCACCAGTTCCGGGACGCCGAGCACGTCGCAGAGGCCGGCCCACATGCGCTCGGTGTTCGCGGTGACGACCAGCTCCCGGCCGTCGCCGCCGGTGAACGAGCGGTACGTAGGGATCGAGTCGTGACGGCTGCTCTGCGGGCCGGGCGCGGTACCGGTCAGCAGGGCGTAGACCGCCTGGTAGGAGAGCATCGAGAGCTGCCCGTCCAGCATGGACACATCGATCGTGCGGCCCACGCCGGTGACCGCGCGCGAGGCCACGGCGGCGAGGACACCGATGGCGGCGAACATGCCGGCGGCCAGGTCACCGGCCGGGATGCCGAGGCGTGCCGAGGGCTGCTCCGGATGGCCGGTCAGACTCATCACGCCCGACAGCGCCTGGACGATCATGTCGTAGGCCAGCCGGTCGCGCCACGGTCCGCTCTGGCCGAAGCCGCTGATGGACGCCCAGATCAGCCCGGGGCGCTCGGCCCGCAGCGCGTCGCAGTCCAGGCCGAGCTTGGACGCCACGCCGGGGCGGAAGTTCTCCACCACGACGTCGGCGCGGGCGGCCAGTCCCAGCGCGATCTCCAGGCCCTCGGAGCTCTTGAGGTTGAGGGCGACGCTGGTCTTGTTCCGGTTGTTGCCCAGGTAGTACGCGCTGTCGTCGCCGATGAAGTGCGGCGGGATGCCGCGGCTGGAGTCGCCGGTGAGCGGCTCGAGCTTGATCACCTCGGCACCGAGGTCGGCGAGGATCTGCGTGCAGTAGGGGCCGGACAGGAAGGTCGTCAGGTCGAGTACGACCAGCCCGTGCAGCGGAAGCCGCGGGTCCGTGCTCTCCGGGTTCTCCGGCGGGTGGACGTGCGTGTCGGCAAGGGTCACGGGAGTTCCTTTCGGGGGCGTGGGCGGCCGGGTCACGGGCCTTGGCGGCCGAGCAGGCCGGAGACCTCGGCAGCCGTGGCCCTGATGGCGTCGGCGGCCTTGGCGATGCCGGTGTGCGGCATCCGGTCGATGGGCGAGGTGAGGACCAGGCAGCCCACCACACCGTGGGGTCCGAAGACCGGGGCGCCGATGCCGCGGGCGCCGGACAGTTTCTGGCTCTCGGTGACCGCGACGCCGGCCCGGCGCACCTCCTCGAGTTCGGCGATCAGCTCGGCGAGCGAGGGCTTGGCCGCCGCGGTCGCCGGGGAGGAGCCCGCGACCGCGTGGACGCGCTCGATGTCGGCCCGGTCCAGGTAGGCGAGGATCGCCTTGCCCGAGGCGCCCCACAGCAACGAGGTCGGCTCGTTGAGGGGGATGCGGTACTGGAGCGACTGGTGGCCGTCGGCACGCGTGACGAACGCCATCTCCCCCTCCCGCGGCAGGTGGAGGCCGAAGAGGACGGTCTCGTCGAACTCGTCGGCAAGCCGGCGCACTAAGGGCTCGACGATCCGCGGGAGCGGCATGGCGCCGACCACGCGGGCACCGAGCCGGTAGAGCTCCGGCCCCGAGGAGTAACCGCGGGTCACCGGGTTCCACGCCGCGATCCCCTCGTCGCACAGCAGCTTGAGCAGGCGGTGCACCGTGGAGGGCGCCAGGTTGACCTGATCGGCGAGCTGGTTGACGCCGATCTCGCCGTCGAGCCCGGCGAGCAGGGTCATCATCCGGACGGTGCGTACGACCGTCCCCTCGGACTGGAGATCAAAGTTCATGGGGCTATCAGACCCTCTCGAGGACGTGCACGGTGCAGGCGCCGTGGTCCAGGCCCGAGATTCCGCCACCGGTCACATGGGCGAGCCCGACGCGGGCGTCCTCCACCTGGCGGTCCCCCGCCTGGCCGGTGAGCTGCCAGTACAGCTCCACGAACTGCGCGACGCCGCTGGCGCCCACCGGGTGGCCCTTGGAGAGGAGTCCGCCGCTGGGGTTGACGACCACGTCGCCGCCGTACGTCGAGCGGCCCGCCCGCAGGAAGCCGGCGGACTCGCCGACCGGGCAGAGACCGAGCGCCTCGTAGTACACGAGTTCGGCGATCGTGAACGCGTCGTGCAGCTCGACCACGTCGACGTCCTCGGGCGCGATCCCGGCCATCTCGTACGCGTCGCGGGCGGAGTCGAAGGTGATCTCCGGGCGCAGCATGTCGCGGAAGCCGGCGCTCACCTGGCCGCTGTGCAGGACCGAGGCGGAGATCTTCACCGCGGGGACGCCGAGGCGGCGCCGTACCGCGTCGGAGACGACGACCACCACGGCGGCGCCGTCACCCGTGGGGCAGCACATGAAGAGGGTGAGCGGGTCGGCGATGGGGCGGGACGCCAGTACCTCCTCGACGCTGGTCTCCTTGCGGAACTGGGCGTACGGGTTGCGGGCTCCGTGCCGGCGGGCCTTGACCGCGACGGCGGCCAGGTCGTCGGCCTTCGCGTCGCGCTCGTGGAGGTAGCGCTGGGCGCGCATCGCGTACAGCGCCGGCATGACCATGCCGATCTGGACCTCGGGGTCCTCCTCGACCAGCGGCAGGGTGCCGCCGCCGAACTGGGTCAGCTTGTCGACGCCGATGACGACGGCCACGTCGACGGCGCCGCTGCCGACGGCCTTCCATGCCTCCTGGATCGCCGTGGCTCCGCCGGAGCAGGCGTTGTCGACGTTGACCACGGGGATGCCGCCGATGCCGATCTCCTTGACGATCCGCTGCCCGGTCAGCATGCCGCCGAAGGCGTGGCCGCAGTAGACCGCGCCGATCTCGGAGCGGTCGACGCCGGCCGCCTTCAGCGCCGCGACCAGCGGCGGCACCGCGAGGCCCGCGTAGCTCGACGTGCGGTGACGGCCCATGGGCAGCATCGCCGCCCCGACCACGTATGCGCCGCTCATGCCAGGGCTCCTTCGGTGGTCGTCGCGGTCGCCGGGGTGGTGAACGCCCAGGCGCCGTCCGCGCCGGCGGTCAGGACGACCGGCTGGTCGATCCCCGCGGCGACGGCCTCGTCGGTGACGGGGGCCAGTACCCGGACGCCGTCGCCCAGGTCGATGTACGCCAGGTGGTACGGCGTCTCGCGCGAGCCGGACACGTGCACGGTGGTGTGGCTGTAGAGGACTCCGTGGGAGGCGAGCGCGGCGTCGCCGAGGTCGGTGCCTCCGCAGGAGAGGCAGGCCATCCGGCGGGGGAAGTTCTTCGCTCCGCAGGCGCGGCAGGCGCTGCCCACGAGGTGGGGGGTGTCGCCGTGCCGGCCGACGTCACCGGTGCGGGGGACGAGGTCCTCGAAGGGCGCTGTCGACAGCTCGGCGGCGGAGCTGGCGCTCGGCGTGGGTGTGCTCACGTGTTCCTCTCCGGTGTTCATGGGGGTCATGGTCGGTTCCGGGGTGCGGGACCGATCGGGGGGTGCGGGACCGGTCAGGGGTGCGGGACCGGTATCGCGTCGCGGGACCAGTGCTCGGCCAGGAGGCGGGCGACCTCCCGGGGCGCCTCGACGGCCGGGGTGTGTCCGACGCCGGGAAGCACGGCCAGCCGGGCACCCGGTTTCGCCGCGGCCATCCGCGCCATGTGCTCGGGCGGCTTGGCGTGATCGCTCTCGCCGGCGATCAGCAGGACCGGGGCGCGCACCGCCGCGAAGGCCTCGTGCAGCGGGTCGCGGGTGAACACCGCGTGCGCCGCGTCGGCGACCCTGGGCCGCAGCGCCGCGAACCGCCGGCGCCACCGGCTGCGGACCGGGTCGTCCACCGGTCGGCTGAGATGGCCGTCGCCGAACATCGTGTACTCGATCCTGGTGACGACGTCGTCGTCGATGCCTTCGCGGATCGCCGCCTCCAGCGCGGCGAAGTACGCCGGATCGAGTTCGGCGTCGGCCGTGCCGCCGAGCAGTGCGCAGGTGCGGACCAGCTCCGGCCGGGTGGCCGCCAGGTGGGTGCCGACGTAGCCGCCCATCGAGCTGCCGACCAGGTGGACCGGTCCCGAGCAGCGGTCCTCGACGAGGGCCGCCGCGTCGGCGGCGAGCTCCTCCAGCCCCAGCGGGCCGTCCGGGCTCGCGCCCTGTCCGCGGTGGTCCGGCGCCAGGCAGTGATGACGGTCGCCGAGCAGGCCGGCCAGCTCCTCGAACATGGAGCCGTCGAAGAACAGCGAGTGCAGGAGCAGCACCTCCTCGCCGCCGTCGGATCCCGTGGTGCGGACGTGGAGGCTGCCTGGCGCGCCGGTCACGAGCTGTCGCCCGCCGCGGCGGCGGTCGCCGCGGCGACCGCCGGTGTGAGGTCCGGCTTCTTCGCCCTCGCGTGGACGATCCGGCCCCCCTCGTGGCTGACCACCGGCATCTTGCGGTCCTTGAACTCGGGATTGCGTTCCTCGAACCGTGCCAGCCGCTCCTCCACCCGCTGGAAGTGCGCCACGCCCTCACGGCCGCCCCCGACGCCCTCGAGGGAGCTGGGGAGCCGTCGGCGCAGCGGTACCGGGTCGCTCGCCGAGGGGCGCGGGCCGGCGCCGTGGAAGGCGACGTCGGTGATGACCTTGTGGGCGACGGCGCCGCAGGCGCACGGCTGGTCGGGTCCCGCCGACATCGGCAGGAGCCGCTCGAACCGGCTGCCGCAGTCGGCGCATCGGTAGGTGTAGATGGGCATGACCTCGACCTCAGCTGTAGTAGTTGCCGACGCCGGTGCGCAGCTTGGCGATCTGGGCGGAGTCGTGCCCGAAGACGAGCGTCGCGTCCGTGTCGTCCCGGATCTTGAGGATCTTGTCGAGCGAGGCGAGCCAGGCGCGGTTGTCCCAGACGACCGAGCCCCAGTGCCGCTGCTCGACGGTCTCCTCCAGGTAGACGGCGTCCGAGGTGAAGATCATCGTGCCGTCCTTCGGCAGGTCGACCTTGAGCGCCATCTGCCCGAAGCTGTGGCCGGGGACCTCGAGCAGTTCGACGCCCGGGATCAGCTCGGTGTCGCCCGACACGGTGTCGAAGCGCAGGTGCTGGTAGTCGTTCTTGATGTGGCCGCCCTGGAAGAACCCGTCGAAGGCGAGCGCGCCGTCGAGTTCGGCCTGGTTGACGACGAACCTGGTGCTGCCGTTGTCGAACAGCTTGGCGTTGCCGGCGTGGTCCATGTGGAGGTGGCTGAGCACGACGGTGTCGATGTCGCCGAGCTCGAACCCGAGCTGGTGGAGCCGCGAGTCGAGGTATTGCTCCTCGGTGACCTGGTCGTAGGGGATCACGTCCTTGAGGCCGGTGCCCTCCCACTCGGTCTCCCAGTCGCGGGACGAGGCGGTGTCCCAGAGGATCAGACCGCCCGGGTGCTCGATCAGCACCGCGTGCAGCTGGCAGCTGGTCCACACCCGTTCCCGGTGGTGGTTGTGGGCGGAGGCGCGGTACTTGGGTGATCCGAGCAGTTGCTCGATGTCGGTGCCCATGGCGCCGCACTCGAGGATGTGGACCTTCAGATCGTCGGTCATGTTCGTGCCGTTCCTGTGGGTGCGTGGAGTCCGGTGTCGTGGTGGGGGCGGAGCGAGTCCCTGCCCGGGGCGCCGGGCGGCTTGCGCCGGGCGCGGGCTGCGGGAGCCGTCCTAGGCGGCGTCGGCGCGCAGTCGGCGGCTCGCCGCGACGGCCGCGAGGAGCACCAGTCCATTGAAGACGGGCTCGATGTAGTACGGCACGCCGACGGCCTGGAGACCGGTCACGCCGATGGCGATCGCGAACACCGCGAGGACCGTCCCGAAGACGTTGAAGCTTCCGCCGCGGAAGCTGGTCGCGCCCAGGAACACCGCGGCGAAGGCGGGGAGCAGGTACGACGGGCCGACGGTCGGGTTGCCGGTTCCGAGGACGGAAGCGGCCGTCACGCCGGCGATGCCGCAGATGAACCCGGAGACGGTGAACGCCGCGACGCTCAGCCGCCGGACGTTGAGGCCGGACAGCCTGGCCGCCTCGCGCGAACCTCCCACGGCGTAGAGGAACCGGCCGAACGGAGTGTGCTCGAGCACATAGTAGACAACGAGCATCAGGATCGCGAAGAGCCAGACCGGCTTGGGGATCCCGAGCACGTCCGTGGCGCCGAACGCGGGCAGCGACGGCGGGATGTGCTCGTAGATGACCTTGCCGTTGGTGTACCAGGTCGCCACGCCGCCGAGGATGAGCCCGGTGGACAGCGTCGCGATGAAGGCGTTGATCCGTACCACGTTGACCAGCAGCCCGTTGACCAGTCCGACGAGGGTGCAGGCCGCGACGGCCAGCAGGATGGCGGCCACGAGCGGCAGGCCCTGCAAGGAGGGGAGGCCGGCGGTGAGGATGCCGCCGAGGGCGAGGTTGCCGCCGACGCTGAGGTCGAAGTCGCCGGTGACCAGCACGAACAGTTCGGCGATCGCGACCACGACGAGGATCGACTGGGTGAGCAGGATGGCCCGGGCGTTGCCCCACGAGGCGAAGGTGGCCGGCTCGAGCAGCGAGAAGACGACGGCGGCGGCCACGGTGATCGCCGGGAGCGCCCACTGGCTCAGCGGGCGACGGGGCCGCGCCGGGGCGGGGGCGGGCGACGGGCCGGTGGCCGGCTCGACCACGGTGTCGGATGCGGTCATCGTTGGTGCCTTTCCTGCGGGGAGTCGTGCGTGAAGAGCGTGAAGAGATCGGTGGGTGTCATCGCGCCACGGCGTCGTCGACCACATGTCCGCTGTCGACGCGCAGCACGCGGTGGGCGACGGCCGCCACCTCGGCCTCGTCGACATCGCTGACGACGACGGCGAGCCCGGCCGCGGCGGCTTCCTGGATGGCGGCGCGGATCTGAAGGCGCGCGGCCGGGTCCACGCCCTGGGTCGGGTTCTCCAGCACCAGCACCGTGGGCCGTTGGGCCAGCGCCCGGGCCAGCACCACTTTCTGCTGGTTGCCGCCCGAGAGCATGCCCACCTTGCGGCGCGGGTCGCGCGGCCGGATGTCCATCGCGTCCATCGCCGCGCCGACCTCGGCGCGCTCCTGGCGCCGGGAGACGGGGGCGAGCAGGAAGTGCCTGCGCAACGAGGCCAGGCGGATGTTCTCCGTGACGTCGAGCGCGCCGATGATGCCCTTGCCGCGCCGGTCGCCGGGGACCAGATAGACGCCTCGCCGCACGCTGTCGGTGACGGAGCCGGGGACGAGGCGCTGGTCGGCGACCTCCACGGTGCCGCGGTAGCGCACGAGGCCGGCGAGGGCCTGGCACAGGTCGCCGGCTCCCGAGTCGGGGGCGCCCACGAGGCCGAGGACCTCTCCGTGGCGCAGCCGGAAGCCCACCCCGCGCAGCAGGTCGGTCTCGAGACCGGACACCACCAGGGCGACGTCGGCCTCTTCGGCGACGGCGCCGCCGGCGTGCCGGACCTTGAGTTCCCCGCTCATGAGTGCCATCAGCTGGTGCGGGTCGAAGGCGGCGCGGCCGTCCGCCGTACGGTTCGGCAGGTCGTGCGCCACCCGGCCGGCCCGCAGGACGACCACCCGGTCGCCGATCTCGGCGATCTCGTCGAGATGGTGGGAGACGTAGAGGACCGCGATGCCCCGCTCGCGCAGCGACCTGACCGTGTCGAGGACCTGGGCGCGTTCCTCGAGCGGCAGCGCCGCGGTGGGCTCGTCCAGGATGACCAGCGAGACCTCGGACTCCGCCGCTCCCAGCGCACGGGCGATGGCGACCACCGTCTGCTGCGCCAGGGTCAGCTCCTCCACCCGGGTGCGGGCGTCGATCGCCAGTCCGGCGTCGTCGAGGACCTGCTGGACCCTGCGGTTCTGCCGCCGCCAGGAGATCCGTCCCAGCCGCGTGCTGAAGCCGACGCCGACACCGAAGTTCTCGGCCACGGTCAGCCCGGGGATGAGGCCGAGGTCCTGGTGGACCACGACGCAGCCGGCGCTTCCCGCGGCCGACGCCCATTCGAGCTGGCCGCGGCCGTCCGGCGCGTAGACACCGGTCAGGCACTTGATCAGGGTGGACTTGCCCGACCCGTTCTCACCGATCAGAGCGGTGACCTCGCCGCGGTGCAGGACGAGGCCGACGGCGTCCAGTGCCTTCTGGTCGCCGAAGGTCTTGGTCAGGCCGCGCAGAGCGACGATGGGGCGTGCGTCAGCGGCCACCGGTGGGGTGACGGTCATCGGTGCTCCTGTCCGGATGCTGTCGGGGTGAGGAAGGGAGTGGGGGGAGGCGGTGACCGGCCGCTCGGGCCCGCGCGGCTGCGGGCGGCCGGTCACCGGGGGGATCAGAGCGTGTCGGCGGCGGCCGGGGCGGCGGGCTTGACTCCCCAGACCTTCCAGTACTGCGACCGGACGTCCTGGTCACCCCACCAGGGGCCCGACGCGGGGACGTTGTCCGAGGTCAGGAGCTTGTTCTTGATGCCCTGGTCGGTGCCGGAGAGGGCGGGCCGGCCCTGCAGCAGACGGTTGGCGTTGTCGATCATGCCGTAGCCCACCGCCAGCGTGGACAGGCCGATGGTGGCCTTCTGGTAGCCGTCCTTGCGGATGTCGTCGAGGTTCGGGGTGTTGCCGTCGAACCCGACCGCGATGGTGCCCTTCTTCGCCAGGCCGGCCTGCTTGGCGCCCTGGATGGAGAAGGTGAGACCGGAGTCGAACCCGTTCCAGAGGACGTTGAAGTCGGAGTGCGAGCGCAGGGTCTGCGCGGTCAGCTCGGGCAGCTTCGTGGTGATGTCCGCGGCCAGGAAGTTCGTGGTGGCGACCGTGCTGCAGTCGCCGTGAGCCGCCTGGCAGTCCTTGATGAACTTCTTCCAGCCGTCCTGCCGCGCCACGACGTAACCGAACTCGGAGTCCATCATCTGCACGTCCCGCAGATGGCCGCCGTTCATCGTGTACGCCTGGGCGGCGAGTGCGTAACCGTCGTCGCGGCCGGACTGCAGGGACGGGACGAGCGAGTCGAAGACGCCGGTCTCGCCCTTGGTGTTCGCCGCGACCGAGGCGACGACCTTGATGCCGGCCGCCTTGGCCTGCTCGAGGCTGCTCTGGACGACGGAGGCGTCGATCGAGACGATCGCTATGGCGTCGGCCTTGATGGCGATCGCCTGCTGGACGGCGGCGTTCATCTTGGCCGGATCGCCCTCGGGGTTGATGAAGGTGACTTTCCAGCCGAGGGCCTTCGCGGCGTCCTTGGCGGCCAGCGCGACCCGGTAGCCGCCCTCGGTCGAGGCGCCGGCCGGCGGGATGATCACGATGCTCCTGCCCTTGGCGCCCGCGGGCCCCTCGGTGGGCGCCGGCTGGGTCTGCTTCACGGCGGCGTCATGGACGGTCTTGGAGATCTTCGCCTTGAAATCCGCCAGGGCGGCCTTCTGGTCGGCCGTCAGATCGGTGGCCGAACTGCCGGTGCCGCCGCCGCACGCCGTGGCGAGCGACGCGGTCAGCAGCAGGGCGGAGACGCCGCCGAGCAGGCGCACCCGTGAGTGGAGCTGTGTCATGCCATACCTCTCGAAGCGGCGCAATGACGCCTGATCCGGTCCCAAGCCATTCCGCTCACCGGAATGGCGTTCCAATATGGGAATGCTGGCATGTGACCGAGCGCACGGTCAATAAGTCGGGACGATTACGATCCGGTGACGGAGATCATGAAAAGGGGCTCTTGACCGTTTCTCCCGACCCATGGCGGACAGGACAGAAATGCCCCCTGCCGGCGGAGCCGGGCAGGGGGCGTGTACACGGGACGGACAGGGACGGCCGCGGGCCGGGCGGGGAGGAACCATCAGGTCCCGGCGGGGAGGATCCGCCGGATCGGTCAGGTCCGGGCGGGCCGGGGGCCCCGCCCGTCACGCCTCGCCGCCCGGAGCCGGCAGGCGGCAGGACCGGGGGTGCTCACCGGCGGTAGTTCAGGGCGACCTGCTCGGCGAGCTTCTGGCCGTCGCCGAGTGCTTCGTCCACGCTGACCTTGCCCGCGATGGCGTCGGATATCTTCTGCGTGACCTCGGTGCCGAGGTCCGGGAACTCCGGGATGGCCACATACTGGATGCCGACCGTGGGCCGCGGCTGGATGCCCGGGTCGGCGGGGTCGGCCTGCTGGATGGACTTCAGGGTGATGTCGCCGAACGAGGCCGCCGCCTGCCGGTACTCGGGGATCCGGTAGGTGCTGGCCCGCTTCCCCGCGGGCACCCTCGACCAGCCGAGCTTCTCACCGACCAGCCTCTCGTACTTCTTGCTGGACGCCCAGAGCATGAACTTCGAGGCCAGGTTGGCCTTCAGCGTGCTCTCCGGCATCGCCCACGCCCAGGACCACAGCCAGCCGCTGCTGCTGGTCTGCTCCACGGGCGCGTACGCGTAACCGACCTTGCCCGCCACCTTGCTGATGGAGGAGTCCTCCAGGGACCCCGCCGCGCTGGTGGCGTCGTACCACATCGCGACCTTGCCCTGGCTCATCGCGTTCAGGCACCCGCTGAAGCCGGCCTTCGTCGCACCGTCCTCACCGTGGCTGCGGACGAGATCGACGTAGAACTTGGTGGCCTTCTGGAAAGCGGGGCTGTCGACCTGGGCCTGCCAGTCCTTGGTGAACCAGGTACCGCCGAAGGTGTTCACCACGGTCGTCAGCGTCGCCCCGAGCTCACCCCAGCCCGCCAGACCGCGCAGGCAGATGCCCCGCATCCCCGGCTCGGCGCCGTCGGCCCGCGCGGCGAGGTCCGCCACCTGCTGCCACGTCGGATGCTGAGGCATCGTCAGTCCCTTGTCGGCGAAGACGTCCTTGCGGTACATGAGGAAGGACGACTCGCTGTAGAACGGCAGGGCGTACGGACGGCCGTCCTGGTCGGACAGCGACTCCACGATCGGCTTGAGCAGGTCGCCCTTGTCGAAGTCCCGGCCCATCGCGATCTCACCGCTCAGATTGCGCAGCAGCCCCTTCACGTACCAGGTCCAGGCCTCGTAGGCGCCGATGGTGACGACGTCGTACTTGCCTCCGTGGGTGGCGACGTCGTCGGTGACCTTCTCGCGCAGCTCGTTCTCGGGCAGGATCGTGAAGTTCACCTTGATGCCGGTGTCCTTCGTGAAGGTGTCCTTCGTGAGTTTGGCGATGTCCTCCATCTGCGGGTTGCCGACCATCAGGACGTTGATGCTCTTCGCGTCCCCGTCCGAGGAGCCGCCGACGACCGAACACGCGGAGGCGAGAAGGGCGGTGGCGGTCGCGCCGGCGAGGAACGCGTGTCTTCTGACCGATGGCATGGAGGACGCCTCTCTGTAGGCGGGTGCGATGTCTGGGCGACGAGCGGACGCACCCGCTGAGATGCCGCTGCGGTGAACCGGGCAGGCGTCATCACCGTCAGGCTTCGTGCTGACTTGCCGTAATTGCCACCGTCATCTCGGCATTTGGGGGAAGTGCGCGCAGTGTATGACCATGTTCCGACGCACTTCCAGGCCGATGTACCGGATCAGCGGGGTGTGCTGTAGCACACACTCTCCGTTTCCTGTTCTCCCGTGGTGCGGGTCTCTTCTACGGAGAGTGGTCACGTCCGTGAAGTCACCGACGCGGCCTCAGCGGTTCTGCCAGACGGCCCCGGCGCCGGAGTCACCGATCCGGTAGACCTCCACGACCGCCCCCGCCCCCACGAGCAGCGCCAGGACGAGGGCAACCCCCCGCAGGACCGGCCCGTCCGAGGACAGCCGGTCCGCCCACCCGTCGCCGCGCCCACCGCCGCTCCGGACCACACGGTGCAGCAGTCCCCGGTACAGCACCCACAGCACGACCGCCAGGACGAACACGCCCGTACTCCACGGCAGCAGTCCGTCGCCCATCTCCGTGTGCCGCTCCACGGCAGCGGTCTCCGGCACCTTCTCCTGCAGCCACTCCCCGGAGTCCGTCGCCAGCGGCACCGAGACCAGTGCCGCCAGGGCCAGCAGCGGCAGCACCACCCCGGCCCTGCGCATCGCCGCGGGCCACGCCGCGCAGAGCACCAGCAGGAGCACCGACAACGGCACCAGTACCACCACGGCGTGCACCCACAGCGGATGCGCCGGAATCCCGTTGATCGTCGTCGGTCCCACGCTGGCTCCAAGCTCGGCGGACGCGTGCCGCCACCGTAGGCCGCGCCCGGCGAGCACCACCGGCACCACGCCCGCCGCCCGCACCGGACGCAGCAACGGCTGCGTACGTCTCGTCCTCCGCGCCGGCAGGCCCGCGGCGCGGAAAGCGACGTGTTCCGCGTGGTGGGCCGACCCGGGCCGGACGGAAGGCCCGGTCGTCCCCCAGGGGTTCCGGCAGGGCGGTCCCCGTCCCGGCGCGGCCGGATCGCGCCCTCAAGCGCCGTCGCCATTCTCTAGACGAACCACCACAACGGCTGTGACCGGTGTTGAGAGGCGCTCGCCGGGCTGCGCGGAATAGTGCCACCGGACCGCAGGCCCAGGCCCGGCACACGCACGGCCCCAACCGGCCGGTACGCCATGACTCACGGAGAGACGCCACCATCCCATGAGTGAATCCGACACATCAGGAAGGTCCGCGCCGTCACCCGCTCCCGCCGGGCGAGGTCCCGGACGGCCGATCGCGTTCCACGTCCTGCTGGGCACCGACTACGCGGGCAAGTCCTCGGTTCTCGGCGAACTGGCCCGCCTCGCTCCCCGCTGGCGGATCGTCTCGGCCGACGACGGTTTCCTCGGCCCGCGGCACACACTGATCGGCCGGCTGCGCCGGGCTCTCGTCGGTGACGTGGTCCCGGGCATGGAAGACGCCTACTCACGCGACTTCCTGATCGCGACCTTCCAGACAGCGGTGCTGCATCTGCGGGACGAGATCCTGCGCGGCGCACCCGGGACCCCGGTCGTCGTGGACTCGTACTTCTACAAGATCCTCGCGAAGTGCCGTCTGGTCGCCGCGTCCGAACACCCCCTCTACGACTGGTGGCGCACCTTCCCCGCGCCCCGCCGGGTGTTCGAGCTGGAGGTGGACCCGGCGACCGCCTGGGAGCGGTGCGGCGCGGGCCGCGACCTCAATCCTCTGGAGCACTACGGCACCGGGGCGGACCGGCTGTCCTTCGAGAGCTTCCAGCGCGACCTGCGCAAGACGATGCGCGAGGAGACCCGCGCACTGCCCGTCACCACGATCGGGGAAGGCAGCCCGGCAGCGGCCGTCGCCCGGGAGATACAGGAGGCGATCAGCCATGACCACCTCGGCTGACGACGGCGCCGGTCCCGGCCGTACGAGCCGTTACCGCGCACGGGTCTTCGCCGAGCGCGAGGCGATCGCCGCCGCACTCGACGACGCCGCCGGACACCAGCGGCGCGTCCTGCGGAGGCTGCTGGACTTCAACTCCGGCACCGAGTACGGGCGTTCCCACGGCTTCGGGTCGGTACGCACCCTGGACGACTTCCGCAAGGCCGTGCCCGTCAACGACTACACCGCCCTGGCCCCGTACATCGAGCGGACGGCCGCCGGCGAGAGCGGGGTGCTCAGCGCCGACGACCCGGCGGTGTACTTCACCAGCAGCGGCACCACCGGCGCGCACAAGAAGATCCCGGTGACACCCGCCTTCATGCGGGAGACGTTCTTCCCCTTCTACTACGCCGCGTGGGCCCCGTTCATCGAGCACCACCCGGAGGTCCTGGCCCGCCCGGACGCGGTCCTCAACCTCAAGCACGACCCGCTGGCCGCCCCGCCCACCACCGCCTCCGGCTCCCCCCACGTGGGGGCGAGCCAGGTCGACTTCGGCGAGAAGTTCGGCGAACCGCTCTCCGCGGAGCCCGGCACCGGCGCCCCGTGGGGCAGCCTCCCGGTCCCCGTCGACCCCGCCGACCACCTGGAGAAGGCGTACCTCCGGCTGCGCCTGGCCGTCGCCGGCGATGTGCGCGGGGTGATCGGCATCAACCCCGCGATGGTCGCGGCCGTGCCGTACCAGCTGAACCTGTGGTGGCCCCGGCTGGTCAAGGAGATCCGCGACGGCACCCTCGGCGGGCTGCCGTACACCGGTCCCGACCCGGACCGGGCCCTCCTGCTGGAACGGCTGGCCGGCCACTTCGGCACCGTCCGCCCGTCCCACGTCTGGCCCCGCCTGCGGGCGGTCTTCTGCTGGACCACCGGTGTGGCGTCGCTGTATCTGCCGCGGCTGCGGGAGGAGTTCGGCGCCGGTGTGACCGTCCTGCCCGCCCCGGTGGCCGCGTCCGAGGGGCCCGTCGCGGTGTCCCTGGACCGGCACGGCTCGGCCTGCTCGCTGACCGTGCAGGCCGCGGTGTACGAGTTCCTGGACGCGGAGGAGGACCTCACGCCCGACGCCGCCACCCTCACCTGGGACGAGCTGGAGCCGGGCCGCGACTACCACGTCGTCTTCAGCCACGTCGGCGGCCTGTACCGCTACGCCGTCGGGGACGTCGTACGTGTCGTCGACCGGGTGCGGGGCGTACCCCGCGTCGAGTACGCGGGCCGGGCCACCCGTTCGGACGCCGCCGGCGAACGGCTCCGCGACGCACAGGTCGTCCGCGCCCTGGCCTCCGCGGCCCGGGCCACCGGGCTCGAGGTACGCAACGCGGCCTGCCGGGTGACCGGCGGCCCCACCGGCACACCGCACTACACCTTCGCCGTCGCACCCCAGACCCCGTGGACCCCGGCGGAGACGAGCCGTTACGCCGGGCTGCTCGACCGGGCCGTACGCGACGAATCGCCGCGCTACCGCGAGGCGCGCACCGCGGGACGGCTCGGCGCCGTCACCGTCATGCCGGTGGACCGCGACGCCTTCCTGCGCGACTGGCACACCGCCGTGGCCGCCGGGACCCGGCCGACCCAGGTCAAGGACCGGCTCTTCCGGCAGGATCCCGCGCTCTGGGCACGGCTGACCGGCACCGCAGACACCGACCGTGAGGACGTCCGATGACCAGCACACCCGACACCCTGGACGCCGTGGAACGGACGGCGCTGCTGACCGCCGCCCTGCGCGCCGTGGAGTCCGCCCGCAGCGACCGCCTGTACGACGATCCCTACGCGGCACGTCTGGTCGGCGACATCGGTCCCCGGCTGCTCGGCGAGGTACGCGCCGCCACGTTCCCGCCCGGCGCGCCGCGCACCGTACCCAGCACGCCCGACTACAACGCCATCCGCACCCGGTTCTTCGACGACCACCTGCGGCGGGAGGCCTCGGCCGGCGACCGGCCGCAGGTCGTGCTCGCCCCGGCCGGCATGGACTCACGCGCCTACCGCCTCGACTGGCCGGACCACACACGGTACTTCGAGGTCGACCGGCCCGCCGTGCTCGCCTACAAGGAGGAACGGCTGCACGGTGTCGCGCCGCGCGTCGACCACCGCCGGGTGGCCGTCGACCTCACCCACCCGGACTGGGAACGGGACCTGGTCGCGGCGGGCTACGACCCGGACGCCCCGTCCGTGTGGCTGCTGGAGGGACTCCTCTACTACATCCCCCGGGACGACGCCCACCGCGTCCTGGAAAGGGTCGCGGCCCTCATGGCCCCGGGCAGCCGCATCGCCGCCGACATCGTCAACGACAGCGCGCTGACGCTGCCCGGCATGCGGCCCCTGCTCGACGTGTTCGCCGGCTGGGGCTGTCCCTGGGTGTTCGGCACGGCCGAACCCGAGGCGCTCTTCGCCGGGCACGGCTTCGCCGTCCGCGCCGTCCAGCCCGGCGACCCGGAAGCGGACTACGGCCGCTGGCCGGACCCGGTACCGCCGCGCGCCGAGAGCGGCGTACGACGCGTGTTCTTCGTCCACGGCACGAAGAACGGGACGAAGAACGGGACGGGGAGCTGACATGGCCGATGTCGCGATAGTCGGCGGCAGCGTCGCGGGCCTGGCCACCGCACTGGCCCTGGGCGGCGCGGGCCACCGCGTGCGGGTGCTGGAACGCGCCGGCGCCCCGCCGGAGGGCCGGCCGGACGAAGCCGCCCGCACCTGGCACCGTCCCACGGTGCCCCAGGCGGTCCACTCGCACACCATGTCCTCGTCCGCCGTCGCCGTCCTGCGCACCCGGCTGCCCGGGCTGCTGGAGCAGCTGACCGGCCACGGCGCCGAGCTCCTCGACCTCCTCGACGCGCTGCCCCCGCTCGTGACGGACCGCGCCCGCGAGGCGGAGGACGACGAACTGGTGGCCCTGGCATGCCGCCGCAACGTCTTCGAGCTGCTGCTGTACCGCGCCGCCCGCGCCCTGCCCACCGTGCACGTGCAGCACGGTGTCACCGTCCGCGCCGCCGAGTTCGGCCCCGCGCCGCTCCGCCGGACACGGGCCGTCGTCACCGCGGACGGCGCACGGATCCCGGCCGACCTGGTGATCGACGCCACCGGACGCCGTACGGCGTCCCGCTCCTGGCTCGAGGCCGCGGGTGTGGCCGTCGCTCCCGACGCACAGGTTCCCAGCGCCATGACCGGCTACAGCCGCCAGTACCGGCTGCGCACCGCCGGCCGGCCCGGCCCGCTCAACCGCGGCAACGCGGTCGGCGGCATCTGGGACCACTACGCCGCCGCGCTCCACCCCGCCGACAACGGCACCTTCGCCGTCGCGCTCATGGTGCCCGCGGGTGACCGCGGGACCGCGGCCCTGCGCCGTCCCGACGCCTTCACCGCGGTGGCCCGGGCCACCCCCGGCCTCGGCGCGTGGCTGGAACCGGGGACGAGCACGCCTCTGACGCCGGTGAACGTGATCGCCTGTCCTCCGAACACGCTCAGCGGCACGGCGACGTCGCACCGGCAGCCCGTCGCGGGTCTCCTCGCCGTCGGCGACTCCGTCTGCGTCACCAATCCGATGCACGGCCGCGGCATGGCGCTCGCCCTCACGCATGCCTTCGCCCTGGCCGACCTGATCGGCACCGGTCCGGTGGACCACACCCTGGGCGAGGCCGCCGCGGAACTGGCGGAGCGCGTCCACCGGCCCTGGTACGAGGCCTCCGCCGCCGACGACCGCCAGCGCACGGCACGGTGGACGGCGGCCCTCGCGACCGGCACCGCCGGGCCCCGGGAGCCCGCCGCACCCGCGGCCGGTCCGGATCCGGAACGGATCCGCGACGCCATGCTCACCGACGGACAGGTCTGGCGGACCGTCACCCGCACCGTGATGGGCCTGCTCCCTCCGGCCGGTCCGCTGCACGACGACAAGTTCCTCGCCCGGGTGCGGCACGCGGCGCCCGTCGATCCCGCCCTGCTGCCGAAGCCGCCGAACCGCGAGGAGCTGCTGAGCATCCTCGCCTCCGTCTCAGGAGACGCGTAGATGGCCCTCCTCGCCGCCCCGGCCACCGGCGCCCCCACCGGCACCGTGTCCGCCACCAGCACCGTTTCGGCCACCGCGGCCGCGAACCGGACCGCCCGGCCCCGGGTGCTCCTCGCCCCCGTGACCGTCACCCCGACCAAGCCCCTGACGCCCAGCCACCTCAAGGGCCTGCTGTGGACCGACGTGATGCTCCGGGCCACCGCGGGTCTCGCCGAGGTGACCCTCCGCTACAGCCCCACCACCTATCACCTCACCGAACAGACCCTCGGCTTCTGGGAGTTCCTCGACCGGACGGCCCCCGACACCGACTGCACGACCCTGTCCGAAGACCGGATCGGCGCCCTGTACATGGCCTACCGCGCCCAGGAGGGCCGCGCGGACGAGACCACCATGCGGGCGTACGCCGACGCGGTCGAACACCACGGCTGGGTGCACCCGGCCGGGTCCCGGGTGCTGGACCTGTGGGCCGGCCACTACGCGCGTCTGGGAATGCACGACCCCGGGCTGCGGGCGCACCAGCCGCCGTCCCTCGGGCTGGAGGAGACGCTCGGCCTGCTCGCCGACCGCGGCCTCTGCCTCGACCTGCGGTCCCACGGCGGCCCCGCCTACCTCGACGTCACCCGCCACGGCCTGCCGCTGCGCCGGATCGTCACCCCGCACGGCCGCCCCAACTATCTGGCCTGCGCGCTGCGCGAACTCCTGCCGCTGGCCACCGCGTACGACGAGATCGTGCTGCTGTGCGACCAGGAACTCGACGCCGACTACCAGTTGCTGGACCGGGTCCTGACCGCCTTCGGCGCCACGGTGCGCCGGGTCCTGCTGGGCCGGGTCCCGATCGAGGGGCGCATCCGGTCGGCACGGCACGGCGGCTGGGCAGGCCACACCGTGGGCGATCTCCTGGACGGAGTGTGCGGCACGTACGACGAGCCGGTCGTACGGCTCGGTATGCGGCTGTACTTCATCGCGGTGCTCGGTGCGGGCCCGCAGCAGTCCTTCCAGCACGACGCCCTGCGCCAGAGCCTCACCCGTGCGGCGCGACTGCTGTCCCGGGGTGCCGGTGACGCGACCGATCCCGCGCCGGTCGCCGAGGTGCTCGCCCGGCACCGCACGGGTCATCTGTACGTCAACCCCTACCGGCTCACGAGCGCGCTTCTCGCCCGGCACCGGCCCGGTCCCACCCGTGAACTGCTCCAGGCGGTCTACCTGTGAACCTCACCCAGCCCCTGCTGCACGCCGAGGCGGTGCGCCGGGTCCGCGCGGCCCGGCCGGACCTCGCCTCCGCCGGTCTCCCGGCACCCGGGAGCCTGACCGCCGTGCGCCGCGACGGCACCGGCCCCGACGAGGACACCGCGGTCGCGGCCGTCTGCGTCCTGCGCTCCTTCGACCTGGCCACGTGGGCGGGCGCGACCTGCGACTTCGTCCTCGGCCTCGGGCCGGTGGAGGCCGCCGCCTGGCAGCGGGCCTTCACCCGCACGGTCTTCCTGGCCGGCAACCCGGACAACCTCCGGGACCGCTTCGCCTTCCGGCACACGGCCGCGGACGGCTCGGCGGCCTGGACCGCGCCCGGACCCGACGCGGACACCAGGACCCTGCGGCGGCTGCTGAAGCTCTTCGACGCCCCCGCTCCCCTTCCCGGCCGTCCCCCCGTGACGATCCGGGTGGGAGGCGGCCCCGCCCCCGCCGGGGCTTCCGGCACCCGGTACACCCTCCACCTCGCGACGGCCGGAGCAACCGTCAGCGACACGCTCGTGCACCTCAACCATCTGCTGGCGGAAGCCGTCCTCGACCGGACGCTCGTCCCCGGGGACCGGCTGACGCTCAGCCAGGCACCCCGTCTCACCACCCTCCCGGCTCCCCCTGTCGCCCTGCGGGTCGCCGAGGCGCAAGGACGCCCCGGGGCCCTGAGCGCCTACGCCGCCCTCACCGAGAGAGAAGCCCGGCATGTCTGACACCCGCCCCTCTCCCCCGGCGGGCCTCGTCCGTCTCGGTTATCCCAGCTCCGTGCGCACCGCCCACGAGGTGGTGGCGGCCTCGGGGTTCCCACCGGACGGGGTACGGCTCGCGCCCTACGACCTCAATGACCCGTTCGCCGCACTCCGCGGCGGTGAACTGGACGTGCTGATCGTCAAGTTCGAGCCCCGGGAAGCCGACCTGGCGGTCGGCGGAATCCTGGGTCTCGAGGCACGCGCCGCCGTCCTCGCGGCGACCCACCCCCTCGCGGAACGCACCTCGCTCTCGATCGAGGAACTCGCCGACCACGACGGCTTCGCGTGCCCCGGCTCCTTTCCCGGCTACCTCTGGGACATGATCGTGCCGCCCCGGACACCCGGCGGCAGGGTCTTCCACCGGCGGCATCACGCCGCCTCGATCGCGGAGATGATGGGCGTCCTGCTCTCGCACGACGCCGTGCACATCTCCGTGGCCTCGCTCGCCGACATGGCTCCCCCGGCCGTCCGGGTCATCCGTATCCACGATCTGCCGCCCACCCCGGTCCGCCTGGCCTGGCGGAAGGACATCGGCGTACCCGACCGTGTCGCGGCCTTCGTCCGGGCCGTCGAGGCCGGACGCCGCGGAGCACCCGGCGGGGCTGTCACCGTCGGCGCAGGCGCCGCTGGGCCGCTCCACGGTGCCCGTGGGCCGGACCTGGGCGCCTGACGCGCGGCCGGGGTGCCCGCCCCTCGCCTGTTCCCACGGCGGGGGGCGGGCCGGTCCCGCCCGGCGGGTCCCGTCCCGCGGGACCCGGGCGCGGTCACCAGCTGTGCGCGACGTCCACCACCACCCGCTCGGGCAGCACCAGCACGCGGAACGGCAGCCTGGCCCGGACCCCGAGTCCGATGTGAGTCGCCGAATCATAGGTTCCGCCGAACTTCGCGTCCCGGAAGGTCCGGTAGCCGCTGAAGTCCAGCCCCGGCAGCGGGTCCGCGAGCCCGACCGGGTACTGCGCCTGGTCGACCGGCGCGGTGAACTGGATCTCGATGATCGCCCCGCCCTCGACGGGAATCCCCGTCTGGGACGGGACGTGGGCGAACCCGGGCACGTACTGCACCCAGTACATGGCCGGATCGGCCGTGGTCATGCCCGGGATGTCGAAGACCATCCGGTCGTAGCAGGTGTGACGGCCGGTCCGGACACCCGTCAGGGCACCGGTCATCGCGAGCGACCCCGGCTCCGACTTCGTCGTGCTCCCCCAGCCCGTCTCACACACGGCGGACGGCTGCGCGGCGGCAGCCGGCGCTGCGCCGGCTCCTGCCAGTACCAGCGCCAGCGTCACCGTTGCCCAGCGTCTCATCGGTCACCAACTCCTTTGTCCCGCTTCGGCTCTGAACGTCCATGCGAGGTGAGACAAAGGGGGTGGCGAAATGGTTGGCCGCGCTGTCCTCACCGTTCAGAACCGGCTGCCGCCGGCGGTCGAGGCGGGCACAGGATCCCCCGCGGGCCCGGTCCGGGTCAGTGGGCTTCGTGGCGTACCGGGGCGGGAAGTCCCGCGTCCTCACGGACCCGGACGGCGAACCGCTCGATCGACTTGAGCGCGCTGACCACGTCCTCGCTGCGGACCTCGAAGGGCATCGAGTGGATCGTCTCGCCCTCCGCCGTGGCCGCGTCCGCCACGGTCCGCAGCGCCTCGTCGTCGTCCACCCGCAGCCCGGCCTCGGTGAGGGTGGTGGGCAGGCCCACCCGGGTCGTGAACTCGACGAACTCGCGGATGTCGGCGGTGGGCGCGCCCTCCAGGACCAGCTGGGTGAGGGATCCGATGTTGACCTTCTCGCCGTGCGCCAGACCGTGGGTGTGCGGCACCGCGGTGAGGCCGTTGTGGATCGCGTGGGCGGCGGCCAGGCCGCCGGACTCGAATCCCAGGCCCGAGAGCAGCGTGTTGGCCTCGATGACCTTCTCGACGGCCGGGGTCACCTGGTGGTCCATGACGGCCTGGATCGCCGGGAGCGCGTTCTCCCAGAGGATGTCCCAGCTGAGCTGGGCGAGTGCGGTGCCGGTGAGTGTGGGCAGGCCGCCGGCCATCGTTCTCGAGTGGGACCGAGCGGTGGCGCGGGCCTCGAGCCAGGTGGCGAGGGCGTCGCCCACCCCCGCCACCAGCAGCGCGGCCGGTGCGTCGGCCACGACCTGGGAGTCGACCAGGACCAGGTCGGGGTTGCGGGGGAAGAAGCGGTACTCCTCGAACTCCCCGTTCGCCGTGTAGATCACGGAGAGCGCACTGCAGGGCGCGTCCGTGGAGGCGACGGTCGGGCAGTTGGCCCAGCGGATCCCGGCGAGGTGGCCGGCGGCCTTGACCGCGTCGATGGTGCTGCCGCCGCCCACGGCGACGGCCACGTCGGAACCGGTGGCCTTGATGACGTCGACGAGCCTGTCGACCTCGCGGGCACTGGGCACACCGGTGAACCGCTCGCGTGTGACGGGCAGCCCGGCGGACTTCAGGGACGTCGTGACGTCGTGCCCCACCAGGCCCCAGACGAGGTCGTCGGCGACGACCAGCGGCGTGGATCCGATGGGCTTGAGGTATTCACCGAGCTGATGGATCGCTCCCCTGCCCTGTACATAGCGACCGGGGCTGATGACGGTACGGAGCGGGCGTGTCATGACTCCTCCATATTTCGACTCAGGTGGTCAAAATATTCCCTCTGGACGATAAGACGACGATTCGGCGAGCGGAAGAGTCGAAAGGCCCTGATGAGGTGAGACGTCGCGGACGCTGCGACGTCTCACACGGAGGGGTCCGAGGGGACGATGCTGATCCCGTCCTCGAAGACCTCGCCCTCGACGATGCGGAAGGAACGGAACTCGACGTTCTCCGGATCGGCGAGGGAGACGATCACATAGTGGGCACCGGGCTCGTTCGCGTAGGAGATGTCCGTGCGGGACGGGTACGCCTCGGTGTCGATGTTCGAGTGGTAGATGACGACCACTTCCTCGTCGCGTTCGTCCATGCTCCGGTAGACGTTCACCACGTCCTGCCCGTCCATCTCGTAGAACGTCCGCGAAGCCGCCGCGTTGCGCATCGGGATGTGTCTCTCCGGGCGTCCGTGACCGGCGGGGCCCACCACCAGGCCGCACGCCATCAGCGGGTACTGGGCCCGCGCGTGCGCGACGATCGCGTCGTGGACCGACTGCCCGATGACGAGTCCGTGTCCGCGCCCGCTGCCGGTGCAGGCGTCCCGCTCCCGTTCGATGTCGGCGCGCATGACGTGGGCGGACCGGTAGCGACGGGCCGGATCCGTGTCCAGCGCCTTCAGGACGACGCGGTCGGTCCCGGGCGGGATCCGGGGGTCGAAGGCGCTCGGGGGCCGGCCGTCGAAGGGGGGCACGAGCGCCAGCAGCTCGTAGAGCAGGCACCCGGTCGCGTACAGGTCGGTTCCGGTGTCCGGGCCGCCGACGGAGCCGAAGCCGGTGATCCTGACCTGGCTGTCGCGGTCCAGGAGGACGTTGGCCGGTCTGATGTCCCCGTGCACCGCGCCCTCGGCGTGGGCGTACTCGAGCGTCCGCAGGATGCCGGCCGTCCATCCCAGGGCGGTCCCCGGGTCCGGCCTGTGCCCGGAGTCCAGGAGTTCGCGCAGCGTCGGGCCGTCCACGTACTCCGTCACCGTGTAGGGCACCGAGACCTGGCCGAAGCGATGCTGGAGCCGGTCGTGGACGGCGACGATCCCGGGATGGCGGAGCGCGGCGGCCGACCGGCTCTCCTCGCGGAACCGTGCCTGGAACGAGGGGTTGAGCACGAGGTCCGGCAGCAGGGACCGCACCGCCACCGCACGGTGGCGGTGCCTGTCGTATCCGCGGTGGACCTCGCAGATACCCTCACGGCCGAGGAGCTCGCCCATCTCGTAACGGCCCCCGAGCAGTTGTGGCCTCCGGAGCCACTCCCGTCTGCCCCGGGCCGAGCGCGCGACGGTCAGCCGGTAGTGGATCTCACCCCACAGGCGCGGGCTCTGGTCGGGCCGGGCCGCGTGCATGCGTTCACAGACGTACTGGTAGAGGTCCTTCTCGCTGACGACCCCGTCCCGGTCGAGGTCCGCCTCGCCCGAGCGCAGCCCCTCGATCACCGCTCCGGTGAAGAGGGAGGGCCGGGGATCCAGTTCGCTGAGCCGGTCGTCCTCCCAGGCGTACTCGATCTCGTTGCTCGCGGTGAGCACCACGGTGCCGTCGCCGGTGAGTGCGTCCCTGAGGTGCACCGTGGTGTCGCCCTTGCGGCCCCGCATGAACGCCCCGCTGTAGCAGCAGTCGAGCAGCAGGACGATCGACTTGGCGCGGCACTTCCTGATCTGCCTGCGCAGGAACTCGGCCGACACGGTGGTGGAGTCGAGCAGTCTGCGCCGGGTGCCCCGTGTCGCGAAGAACAGTTCGCCGTCGTCGTCCTTGATGCCGTGACAGGACATGTGCAGCAGCAGGAAGTCGTCGCGGCTGCGGTCGATGAAGAAGCTCTCGACGGCGGTGGTCGCTTCCTGGTGCGGGGCGTCGACGACGCTGCTCACCTGGTATCCGCCGATGTACGGGTCCCCCAGCACCTCCGCCAGCCCGTCGACGTCCGCCATCGGTGAGCGCAGCCCTCCCAGACCGGGATGGTCGTACGTCTTCGTGCCGATGAGCAAGGCGAAACGGCCGCCCTTGGACATGTTCCCGTCCCCCGCCACCTCACAGCCCCGGGTCCGCGGCCGGCGCCGGTTCCGGCCCGGGCGGCGGCGTGGGACCGTGCTGCGCGATGAACGCCTCGATCAGACGGTGCTGATCGGCGCGGGACACGGCCTGCACCTCGATGCTGTCCCCGTCGACGGTCAGGGTGACCGCGCGGACCGGCCGGTTCTCCAGCCATGTCTGCAGCAGCCGCACCACACTGCGCAGAGCGAACGGCGCCGTGGTCACCACGAGGGCGCCCAGCGCGATCGTCCCGGCCGGCTTGGCGCCGTCGGGGGCGCGGCCCGAACGGCTCAGCTCCACACGCTGTACGTCCAGTTCGAGAAGACGGTCCCGTAACCGGCCTGTCAGTCTGTCCAGTTCTTCCTGGTCGCTGTCCTCGCCCCTTTCCAGCACCAGGTGCAACCGGTGTTCCCCGCCGTCGCTCGTCACCGTGTCCGCCTCCCCCGTACCGCCGGTGACGGAGGAGTCTAGCCGTCACCGGCGGTCACGGAGGGGTTTCTCTCCGGAATCACCTGTCCTGCCCTCATTCGCCGACCTCGGAGCTCCCGGTGCGCCGGCGGCGCAGATAGGCGGAGAGGACGATGGCGAGGATCAGGGCCGTGCCGTTGAAGACGTCGGTGACCCAGGGGGCGGCGCCGAGCAGGGAGAGACCGCTGACGACCATGGTGAGGAAGTACAGCGAGATGACGGTGCCGCCCACGTTGTAGGTGCCCGGACGCCAGGTCGTGGCGCCCAGGAAGGCCGCGGCCAGGGCGGGCAGGACGAAGGTGATGGTCCCGACCGAGGGATCGGCGTTGCCCTGGGCGGCGATCTGCAGCACTCCGGCGACGCCCGCGGTCGCGCCGCCGGTGACGAAGCTCAGCAGGACGATGCGGTTGACCGGGATGCCCGTCAGCCTGGCCGCCCTGAGATTGGAGCCGACTCCTTGCAGATAGCGGCCGTAGGGGGTCTGCCGCAGGACGAACCAGGCGATCGCCGCCACGACGAGTGTGAAGACGAACAGCACCGGCACGCCGGCGACCGCACGGGCGTTGAGATCGGTGAGCAGCGGGGACAGGCCGCTGCTGATCGGTGTCCCGCCGGTGTACGCGGACACCAGGCCGCCGATGATGATGCTCACGCCCAGCGTCCCGATGATCGAGTGGACCCCGAGGTAGGCCACCAGCAGTCCGTTGACCGCGCCGACGGCCGCGCCGGTGAGGATCCCGGCGAGGACCGCGAGCGCGAGCGGCAGGTGGTACGAGGACATCACCGAGGCGGCGATGATCGCGCTCAGGCCCACGTTGGCGCCGACGGATATGTCGAACCGTCCGGCGACCAGCGGGATCATCAGGGCGATCGCGACCACGGCGAGCACCGACCCGGAGGTCGCGATGCCGGTCCAGTTGGCGTAGGTGCCGAAGGTGTCCGGGCGCAGCACCGTGAACACCACGGCCACCACGACGGAGAGGACCAACAGGCCGTAGCGCTCCAGGATGTTCGCCATCAGGTGTTCGCGGGACGCCGCCGCGGCACGGGGGCCGGCCTCGGTCCGCGTCGTGGGTCCGTTCCCGGATCCGTCTTCCTGGTCCATCACATCTCCTGCCACGGGCTTCATGACGCCGCCTCCTTGCCGGTATAGGTCAGATAGGTCAGGGTTTCCCGGTCCAGCCGCTCCTTGGGGAGTTCCGCGCTGATCACGCCGTCCTGCAGGACGAGCACCCGGTCGGAGGCGTGCACGAGTTCCTCGAAGTCGGAGCTGACGAGGACGACGGCCATGCCCCGCCCGGTGGCGTGCCGGATCGCCTCGTAGACATCGGCCCGGGCGCCGACGTCCACGCCCTGGGTCGGCTCGTCCAGGAGCAGCACCCGGGGCTCACGTCTCAGCCAGCGGGCCAGGACGACCTTCTGCTGGTTGCCGCCGGAGAGCGTGGAGAACAGCGCCGTCTCCCGGGGAGGCTGGATGCCGAACTCGCTGATCGAGCGGAGGGCGTCCTGCTGCTCCGGCTTCGCCCGCAGCCGGCCGAACCTGCGGTAGCGGGACACCTGCGCCATGGACAGGTTGGTCTGCACGGTCAGATCGCCGAACGCCGCGTCGAGCGTGCGGTCCTCGGGTACGTAGGCGATGCCCGCGGCGATCATCGGGGCGGGGGTCCTGCTCCTGGGCAGGACACGGCCGCCGAGCCGGACCTCGCCGCGTTCGGGACGCAGCGCGCCGAAGATCATGCGCAGCAGTTCGGAGCGTCCGCTGCCCAGCAGTCCGGCGACGCCCAGCACCTCGCCCTCGTGCACATCGAGGTCGACGCCCTTGAGCGGGCCGCCGGCCAGGTCGCGCACGGAGAGCAGTACGTCGGTGCGGGGGATCTGGTCCGCCTCCCGTTCGCCGAACAGACGGTCGATGGGGCGGCCGGCGATGCACTCGGTCAGGGTCGCGTCGGTGAGACCGCTGACCGGGCGGGTCACGATGTGTCTGCCGTCGCGCAGGACCGTCACCGTGTCCGAGATCGACATGACCTCGTCGATGCGGTGGCTGACGTAGATGATGCCCTGGCCGGCCTCGGCGCAGCGGCGCACCGAGGCGAGCAGGACCTCCACCTCGCCCTGGGGCAGCGAGGCGGTGGGCTCGTCCAGCACCAGGAGGGACGGTTCCTCGCCCTCGCCCCGTTCCAGGGCGCGGGCGATGGCCACCATCGTCCGGTCCGCCGGGCGCAGGTCGCCCAGCTTGTCGCCCGGGCGGGCGTCGATGCCGAATCTCTCCAGCAGCGGGCCGACCCGGCGGTGGAGGTCGCGGGTGCGGACGGCGCCCCCTCGGGTGGGGAAGCCGCCGAGCATCGCGATGTTGTCCGCCACGGTCAGCTCGCCGAAGAGGCCGGGGTCCTGGTGGACGAAGCGCAGCCGGTTCTCCCTGGCCAGCGCGGGGCTGGTGGCGGCGGCGTCCACCGGGCGGCCGTCGAATTCCAGAATGCCGCCGGGGTCGGCCTGGTGGACGCCCGCGAGGATCTTGATGAGGGTGGATTTCCCCGATCCGTTGCCGCCGAGCAGGGCGTGGATCTCGCCGTGCTCCACCTCGAAGGAGATCCCGTCGAGGGCTTTGAGCGTGCCGAAGGTCTTCGAGACCCCGCGGACCCGCAGGGCCGCGGTCCCGGTGGTCGCCGTCGCGTCAGCCATGTCCGGTCACTTGCCCCAGACGGCCCGGTAGGCGGCCTGGTAGTCGACGGGCAGCTTCACGGGCTTCCCGGCCGCGGGGAGGTTGTGCTTGGCGTCGACGTAGAGCACGCCGCCGCCCTGGCTGGGCAGGCTCTTGGCGCTCTCCCCGGCGAACAACCGGTTGAGGGTGTCGGCGGTGGCCCACATGTACCAGTCGTAGGGGACGAAGGACGCGGACGTCTGCTCGCCGGACCGGATCAGGTCGAGGTTGGAGGGCAGGCCCTCCGAGCCGACCTTGAGCAGGTTCGCGGCGTGTCCGGACTGCTTGACGGCGGTGCTCAGACCGAGCTGCATGAGCGCGTCGGTGTCCCAGGTGATCGCTTTCACCTTCGGGTACTTCAGCAGGACGGACTTCCAGGTCGCGGTCGCGGGGTTGGGCACCTGGGAGAAGGTGAACGGCGAGTTCACCACCGTGCACTTGGGGCACTTGGCCTTGATCTCCGCGGCGAAGCCCTCCTCCATGTACTGGTGTGCCCGCTGGCTCGTCTCGTTGACGTCGATGACGGTGCCGCCCGCGCTGCCGAGCGACGCGGCGACGTAGTCCGCGCGGGACCGCCCGAGCCGCTTCCACAGGTCGGCCTGGTCGGCGCTGCCCATGATGTTGACGCTGGCGGCGAAGAGCGGTTCACCGCCGAAGGCGCTGTCGTCGCAGTCCAGGGAACCGAAGTTGACGACCGGGACCTTGGCGGACTTGGCGTTCACCAGCGCGCTCTTGATACCGGGGCAGTCGAAGGTGAAGAGGCCGATGCCGTCTACGTGCGCGGCCACGCCCTGCTTGATCGCGTTGGCCGCCGTCGACGGGTCGGCCTTGCCGTCGACGACGGTGACCTTCCAGCCGAGCGCGGTGCCGGCGTTCTTGAAGGACGTGGCGGCGTTGGCACAGGCCACGTACGCCTGGCCGCACGAGATGTACCAGACGGTCTTGCCCTTCTGGGCGGCCGGTCCGCTGGACGGCGGCGCGTCGAAGGCGCCCTTGAAGCCCGCGGAGAGCGCGGAGGTGTCGGCCTTCTTCGCGCCGGCGCCGGCGGCGGTGCCGGTGTTCGCGGTGGAAGAACAGCCGGCCAGGGCGAGGGTGAGGACGGCGCCGGTGGCGGCCGATCTGACGGCCCACGATCCGGTGCGGTGCGTGAGGGACATGGTTCACTCCTGGTGCGGGTGACGGCGGACCGCCGAGGGCAGGCGCTTCGGCGGAGCTGGTGGGGTACGGGAGGGGCGGATCAGCTTTTGCCGAGTCCCGCGGCGGTGTTGCGGTGGGACTGGGAGTCGCGGACGGCCGCCATCGGGCCGTCGACGGTGAAGTAGCGCCGGCCGCCGGCGACCATCAGGTCCTCGGCCGGGAACTTGGTGATGACCTCGCACCCGTCGGCGGTGACGACGATCTCCTCCTCGATACGGGCGGCGCCGATGCCGTCGGCGGACGGCCAGTAGGTCTCGAGGGCGAACACCATGCCCTCCTCGAGCACTTCGGGGTGGTCGAAGGAGACGAGACGGGAGAAGATCGGCTTCTCCCAGATGGACAGCCCGACGCCGTGTCCGTACTGCAGGGCGAAGGCGGACTCCTCGTTCGGGAAACCGAACTCCTGCGCGCTGGGCCAGACCGAGACCACGTCGGCGGTGGTGACGCCGGGGCGGACCATCGCTATCGAACGGTCGATGATCTCCCGGGCCCTGGTGTAGGCGTCGCGCTGGGCCCGGCTGGCCGAACCCACGGCGAAGGTGCGGTAGTAGCAGGTGCGGTAGCCGTTGTAGCTGTGCAGGATGTCGAAGAACGCCGGGTCGCCCGGCCGGATGATGCGGTCGGAGTAGACGTGGGGGTGCGGTGAACAGCGTTCCCCCGAGATCGCGTTGACGCCTTCGACGTACTCGGACCCCAGGTCGTAAAGTTTCTTGGAGACGAGTCCGACGGCCTCGTTCTCCCGCACCCCGGGCCGCAGGAAGCCGTACAGCTCGTCGTAGGCGGCGTCCACCATGGAGGCCGCGTGGGTGAGCAGCCCGATCTCGTCGCGGGTCTTGACCCGGCGGGCGTCGAGGAAGACCTGCTGGCCGTCGACGACGTGCAGGCCGGCCTTCTGCAGGGCGAAGAGGACCGGGAGTTCGACGATGTCGATGCCGAGCGGCTCGTCCGCCAGCCCGTACTTCTCCAGTTCCCGCTTGATCTTGGCGGCGAGGTTCTCGGCTATCCCGGCGTCCGGGTGGAAGGCGCCGCGCAGCACGGAGATGCCCGCGCGGGCGCCGCTCTCGGCACGCGGGGCGACGGCTCCGTGGTGCGGGGCGTGCGGGTCGGCGTCCGCCTCCATGTGGGTCTCGCCGAGCCACGGGTTGTACATCTGATGGTGTCTGGCGGCGGATCCGAAGTCCCAGGAGACGGGGTCGGAGTGCTGGGTGATCAGGGAGAAGCGGATGAGCTTGTCCATGGCCCACGTCCCGATGTGGGTCGCGGTCATGTAGCGGATGTTCCCGAAGTCGAACGCCAGCAGGGCTCCGAGATCGGACGCCCGCAGCTGGGCGCGGAGCCGGGCGAGCCGCTCCTCCCGCAGACGCCCCATGTCGATGCGGGTCTCCCAGTCCACGTTCATGGAGCCGTAACTGGCGATGCTCACGGTGAGCTCCTTGCTTTACGAAGCGGTGAGGGGATGGTGGGGGTCGAAGCCCAACGTGCGTTAAGTATAAGTGAACAACCTGTGGCCACAACCCGCCTGACGGGGATTTTTGTCCACCGATACTGAACACTAAGGGGAGCCCGACGAGGCAGGGGAGAGCGACGGAGGCGAGCCTGCGGACACACGGGCAGGGCGGGGCTGCGCTGGGGCACGGGCGGGGCGAAGGGGCGGGCCCGGGGGACGCCGTATGCGCCGTGCGCGGGCCGCCCCGTCGGCCGGCGAGAGGCGGAGGAACTACGGGGAGGAGGACGAACTACAGGGACGCGAGCAGGAGTTCCGCGTTGGAGGGACGGGCCGGGAGGTCACCGCTCTCGATGCGGTGGGCGAGCTCGACGGTCCGCGCGTTGGCCGGGGCGTCACCCAGCAGCCGCCGGTGCTCGGCCAGGACGAACCCGTTGAGTTCGTCGACCTCGCTGTGCCGCCCCTTCTGCCAGTCCTGGAGCACGGTGGTCTTGGTGTGCGGCAGGGACCAGCGGGTGTACACGGCGTCGAGCATGACCTCGACGAAGCGTTCGGGTGCGGCGGGATCCACGTCCCTCAGGCCGAAGATCGGGACGATGCGGTGTCCGCCGGCGACCGCGGCGCGCACCGCCTCCTTGCCGGCCCGCAGCATGAACTCGTGCATCCCCGGCACCTCCGCCGCGGCCTTCAGCGGCAGGTCGAGGATCGCGGACGGGACCAGTTCCGCCGCGTTCACCACCAGTTTCATCCACTTGGCGGACCGGATGTCCTCGACGGTCTCCACCGTCCCCGCGTGGCGCAGCAGGTCGGCGACCTCCTTCTCACGGCCACGGGCGGCCGGGGCGTCGGCGCCGAGCGCGAACCAGGTCCCGGACGGCGGGGTGTGCCGCTCGACCAGGCCCGGTTCCCACATGGCGGCGGCGATCTCGATGACGGCTGCCAGCGACCGGGCGGGTCCCATGACGTCGCGGACGACGTCCACCGTCATGCCGTTCTGCAGGCCCACCACCAGGCCGTCGGGTTTGACGTACGGTTTGACCAGTTCGCAGGCCCACCGGGTGTCATAGGCCTTGACCACCAGGAACACCACGTCGAACCGCTCGCGCAGGGTCGCCACGTCGCACAGGTGGATCGCCCGTACCGGCGTACGGGTCGTCCCGTCCGGTGTCTCGACGGTGATGCCGTGGGCCCGCATCGCCTCGACGTTGGCCGGCCACTGCTCGATCAGCGTCACGTCGAGCCCGGCGCGGGTCAGATCGGCGCCGACGCTCGCGCCGTTGGCGCCCGTTCCCAGGATGGCGATCTTCTTGTCGGACACGATCCTTGCACCTTGCCTCTTGGGGTAGCGGTGCGCAGCCGTTGCGGTGAACGGACGCGCAGACCTCATGCAGTCTGTCTTTACGGATGTCGGCCTGTCGCGGGGAAATCGTACATACACACTGAACACATGGCGAGGGTTCCGACAGGCCGAGACGGTTCGGTGACCTGCCGCGCCGCAGCGGTGCCCGGCGCTCAGTCCAGCTCGTGGTCGACCACGGCACGCTCGGCGACCAGCGTGTTCAGCCAGGCCACGACCTCGACGTGCGCGGGGTGCCGCTGGTAGGCCTCCAGCGCCGCGTTGTCCTGGTAGTCCGCCACCAGCACCGCGTCCCAGTGCCCTGCGACGATCCCCAGGTCCGCGCCGACCTCCAGCCGCAGGACGCCCGGGACGATCTGCCGCAGCGGCTCGAGCCGTTCCCGCATGGCCGCGACGGCGCTCGCGCGGTCGCCGGTGCCCGCGGCCCGCAGACGGAAGACGACGATATGACGGATCACGGTTCTCTCCTGACGGTGTGGGCCGCGTGCCGGTTCAGCGGTCGAAGACGGGCAGCTCGACCGGGGGCTGCGGGATGAACCCGCCGTGCCGGTCCATCTGGTCGTTCAGATACGCGTGCGACTCCTCCAGGGTGCGCAGCGCGGCGGGCACGTCGACGTGCACCAGACGGCCACCGCGCTTGACGATCCGGCCGTCGACCAGCACCGTGTCGACGTTTCCCGAGTTGGTCTGGGCGATGACCGCGGCACCCGGTTCACGCCGGTTCCAGCCGGCCTGGCTGACCCCGCTCATGTCCAGCAGGACGACGTCGGCACGCTTGCCCGGGGTCAGCGTGCCCACGAGGTCGCCGACACCGGCCGCCCTGGCCCCGTTCACGGTGAGCCATTCCAGGGCGTCGCGGGTGGTCCACCGCATCTGGGTGGGGGCCCGCATCGCGTCGTAGTCGGGGCGGTCGGCGTGCCAGCGGGTGGCCTGGAGCACCAGCCGGGCATGGGAGATCATGTCGGCGCCGGTGCTGCTGGTGCAGTCGATGCCCAGACCGGGGCCCGGGGTGTACCGGGTGGCCTCGTCGATGACGGGGAAGCCCATGCCCATCTGCATCTCGGTCTCGGCGCAGACCGAGACGGTGGTGCCGGTGCCGTCCAGCAGCTCCCACTCGTGCGGGGTGTTGAAGGTGCAGTGCACGAGGAGCAGGTCCTCGCCGAGCATGCCGTGCCGGTGCAGCACCTCGACGTCCTCGAACAGGTTGCGCACCAGCACCTGGTTGGCGTGGAAGGTGATGCGGGCGCCGAGTTCGCGGGCGAGGTCGAACTCGGCCTTGACGTCGGCGACCGGTGCGATGGCCAGTTCCTGCGGCGCGATGCCGAACCTGAGCAGCTGGTCGTCGCTGGAGAAGTAGGTGCTGCGGATCTCCCGCGCCCAGGCGGCCCTGGTCTTCAGGCCGCTCGGGTCGGAGCCGGCCTCCTGGCCGCCCTGCTCCTCCGACCAGGTGTTGGAGGTGACGGGCACCAGACCGTGGCCGTACAGACCGCGCACGCCGGAGTCGCGCAGGCCCTCGACCGACGCGTGGGCGTAGTCGAGGTCGAGGATGTTGTGGCAGTAGTCGACGAGGGTGGTCACGCCGGAGTTGAGGGCGTCCAGACCGCCGAGGTAGTTGCCGGCGTACATGTCCTGGGGCCGGTAGCGGGTGGCCATCTGGATACGGAATCCGCGCAGGTAGTCCGGGATGTTGCCGTCGGCCAGGATGCCGCGCAGACCGGTCTGCCAGGTGTGGCGGTGGGTGTCGACCATGCCGGGCATGGCGATCATCCGCGAGGCGTCGATGCGTTCGGCCCCGTCGGCGGCCACCTCGGGGCCGACAGCCGCGATCCGGCCGTCCTCGATCAGGATGTTCGCCCGCTCGAACTCGCCGAGCGCGGGGTCCATCGTGACGACTGCGGCGTTCTCGATCAGTATGCGCATGGTGCTTCCTTCCTGGCGCTCATCCTTGAGCGTCCAGCGATCGTATACACGGCCTTCGCGAGTTCCAATAGGACTGAACACTCGAAATCGAGAACGGTCAGCCGTTCGGTCCGGACGGAGGCGCGAAAGGGCAGGTCCCGGGCGGATTCGGGGCAAGAAGTGCCTGAACGGCGCCCGAGGGGGGTCAGGAGCGGCGGGACGGATGGGTTCTGCCGCCGACCCTGTGTAGTCTCATTGGACAATGGGACATACAACCGGGCGGGACACCGCGATGACGAATGCCATGACGAACCATTTCGGCCCCAACCTGCGTGCGGCGCGTACCGCCAAGGGACTCAGTCTGCGTGCGGTGGCCTCCGCCGTCGGGATCTCGGCGAGCCTGCTCTCCCAGGTGGAGACCGGCAAGACACAGCCTTCGGTGAGCACCCTGTACGCCCTGGTGACACATCTGGGCGTCTCGGTCGACGGCCTCATGGCGCCGCCGGCCGACCAGCGGGATGCGCCGCGGCCCGCGGACGGCCCCGCGCCCGTGGCACCGGTCTCCGACGCCATCCAGCGGGCCGAGGACAACCCGAGCATCGAGATGGAGAACGGGGTGACCTGGGAGCGGCTGGCCGTCGGCAGCCGCAGCGAGGTCGACCCGCTGCTGACCACCTACGCGCCCGGCGCCTCCAGCTCGGTCGAGGGCCGTCTGATGCGGCACGCCGGCACGGAGTACGGCTACCTCATGGAGGGTGAGCTGACCCTCAAGCTCGACTTCGACACCCATGTGCTGCGGGCGGGGGATTCCCTGTGCTTCGCGTCGAGCCGTCCGCACCTGTACTTCAACCACACCGACCGGCCGGCCAGGGGGATCTGGTTCGTCGTGGGCCGGCACAACACCGGCGACGGCGGGAACCTGCTGGCCCGGCTCGGTCTGCCCGAACCGGGCACCGGCCCGGTGCGCTCGGCGGTGGACGCGCTCGCCGCGCTGCGCCCGCCGCAGGACGGCTGACCGCCCCGCGGCGGCCGGCCGCAGGACGGTGACGGACCGTTCCCGGCCGGACGGCCGGAGCACCCGCGTCACGGCGTCTGTTCGCACAGGGTCCGCAGGAACACCGCGACCGCCGACTCGTCCGCGTCGCCGAACCCGGCGGCGGACGCCCGGCCGAGCACGTCGAGGGCGGCCCGGGTCTGCGGCACCGGGGCACCGACCCGGTCGGCGAGGGCGGTGGCCAGGCGCAGGTCCTTGGCGGCCAGGTCCAGGCTGAAGCCCACGGGCGTCTCGCCGGGCCGTTCGAACGCCGCCTGTTTGTAGCCGACGAACGGGGCCGCGACGGCACTGTTCAGCAGGACCGCGTAGGCCGCTTCGCGGGGCACGCCGGCCCGCTCGGCCAGGACCAGTGCCTCGGACACCGCCTCATTCAGGCTGTGCACCACCGAGTTGACCGCCAGCTTCATCACGCTGCCGCTGCCGCTCGGCCCCAGGTGCATCACGGGGTCGCCGAGCTGGGAGAGCAGCGGGCGGGCGCGTTCCACCGCGTCGGTGTCGCCCGCCGCCATGACGGTCAGGGTGGCCGCGGTCGCCGCCTGCACGCTGCCGGAGACGGGGGCGTCGACGAGGTCGGCCCGCCGCCCGGCCAGCAGGTGCCGCAGCCGCCGGACGGTGTCCGGGGAGACCGTGCCCATGTCGATGGCGAGGGTGCCCGGTGCGATCCGGTCCAGGGCGCCGCCGGGTCCGGTGTAGGCGGCCATCAGCGCGTCGTCGTCGGCGAGCATGGTGATCACCACCTCGGCGTCCGTGACGCACTCCGCGGGTGTGGCGGCCGAGGCGGCACCGTGCCGGGCGGCGAACACCTCGGCCTTGGCGGGCGTGCGGTTCCAGACGGTCAGCCGGTGTCCCGCCCGGGTCAGGCGGGCGGCCATGGGCAGGCCCATGCGGCCCAGGCCCAGAAATGCGATATCGGTCATCGTGTGTTCCCTCTGAGCTGTGTCACGGCGGGGTCCGGGCCGCGGCGTCAGGCGTTGATCGGGTGGCCGAGCAGCCCGTGGAAGGCCTCCTGGAGGGCTTCGGAGAGCGTCGGGTGGATGTGCACGTTGCGTGCCAGTTCCCGGGCGGTGAGTTCCCACTTCTGGGCCAGGGTCAGTTCGGGCAGCAGCTCGGAGACGTCCGGGCCGATCAGGTGGCCGCCGAGCAGTTCGCCGTGGGTGCGGTCCGCCACGAGCTTGACGAACCCGGTGGCGTCGCCGAGACCGTGGGCCTTGCCGTTGGCGGCGAAGGGGAACTTCGACACGACGACGTCGTGCCCCTCCGCGCGGGCCTGCTCCTCGGTGAGGCCGAAGCCGGCGACCTGGGGCTGGCAGAAGACGGCCCGCGGCATCATCCGGTAGTCGCCCAGCTCCACCGTCTCCGCGCCCGCGATGGTCTCGGCGGCCACCATCCCCTGGGCCTCCGCCACATGGGCGAGCTGGAGCTTCATGGTGACGTCCCCGATGGCGTACAGGTGCGGGACGCTGGTGCGCATCCGTTCGTCCACGGCGATCGCGCCGCGGTCGGTGAGGGCGATGCCGGTGTGTTCCCGGCCCCATCCGTCGACGTCGGGTGCGAAGCCGACACTGACCAGCACCCGGTCGGCCGCGAGCCGGTGGGACCGTCCGGCGGCGTCGGTGTAGAGCACTTCGGCATCCCGGCCCAGGTCGGTCACCGACGTCACGCTCGCCGAGGTGACGATCGGGATGCCGAGGGCGCGGTAGGCGCGGCCGATCTCCTGGGAGACCTCCAAGTCCTCGCCGGGCAGCGCCCGGTCCTGGTGCTCCAGGACCGTCACCTGCACACCGTAGGCCCGCAGCACGTACGCGAACTCCATGCCGATGGCGCCGGCGCCGATGACGGCGACGGAGCGCGGCAGTTCGCGGCTGAGGATCTGCTCCTCGTAGGTGACGACGTTGGCCGAGCGTTCGGTGCCGGGCAGCATGCGCGGGCGGGCTCCGGTGGCGATGACCGCGTCGTCGAAGGTGAGGTCGGTGGACTCACCGGACGGCGTGGTGACCCGCAGGGTGTGCGGGGAGGTGAAACGGCCGCGGCCGTGGTGTTCGGTGACGCCGTTCTTCCGCATCAGGAAGTGGACTCCCTTGACGCGGCCCTCGGCGACGTCCCGGCTGCGGTCGAAGGCGGCGCCGAAGTCCGCGGTCGTCTCGCCGCCGAAGCCGAACTTCTCGCGGTCGCGGGTGAGGAGGGTGAGCAGCTCCGCGTTGCGCAGCAGGGCCTTGGAGGGGATGCAGCCGACGTTCAGGCAGACGCCGCCCCAGTACTTCTCCTCGACGACGGCGACCCGCTTGCCGAGTTGGGCGGCCCGGATCGCGGCGACGTAGCCGCCCGGCCCGGCGCCGAGGACGACGACGTCGTAGTGGTCCGTCACGGATGGACTCCTTCGTGGTGACGCGGTCAGGCGAGGAGCCGCAGGGGCTCTTGGAGATGGGAGACGAGGACGTCCATCCACTGCGCGGCGAGCGCCCCGTCGATGGCCCGGTGGTCCACGGAGAGGGTGAGCGCCATCACGGTGGCGATCCCGACGGTGCCGTCGTCCACCACCGGCTGCGGGCGGGCGGCGCCGACCGCGAGGATCGCCGACTGGGGAGGGTTGATGATCGCCGAGAACTCCTCGACGCCGTACATGCCCAGGTTGGTGACGGTGACGGAGCCGCCTTCGAGGTCCCGCTGCGGCAGCCGTCCTTCGTCGGCCAGCCGGACGTACTCCCTGACCTGTGCCGCGATGGCGGCCGGCGAGGTGCGCTGTACATCGCGCAGGACCGGGGTGACCAGCCCGCGCCGGGAGGCGATGGCCACCGACACGTCGACGGAGGCGAAACGGGCGAGGCCGTCCTCGGTCCAGATCACGTTGGCGTCGGGTACCTGGGCATGGGCCCCCGCGACCGCGCGCAGGACGAGGTCGTTGAGGGAGATCTTCTGCGGGGAGACCGCGTTGAGCCGGGTGCGCAGCGCGTTCAGTTCGTCGATCCGGGCCGTGCGGCGCAGATAGAAGTGCGGGATGTCGCGCTTGCTCGCGGTCAGCCGTTCGGCGACGGCCCGGCGCAGCCTGCTGTGCGGGACGAGTTCGTGCTCGCGGCCGGGGGCGGTCGCGGTGGAGGCGGGGGCCGGGGCCGGGGCGGGCGCGGGAGCAGGGGTGGCCGGGGCGGCCGCGGGAGCGGCCTGCGGGACGGCGGATCCGCGGGCCCGTGCGACGGCCGCCTCGGCGTCCGCGCGCACGATGCGGCCGTTCGGGCCGCTGCCGGTGAGGCCGTCGGTGCTCAGGCCGGCCTCGGCGAGCAGCCGCCGGGCGAGGGGTGAGGCGAACACCCTGTGTCCGAGCGGTGGTTCGGGCGGTTCCGGTGCCGTGGGCGCCGGACCGTCCGGGCCCTCGGGTCCGCCGGGCGCGTCCGGGCCGTCCGCGGCGGGGGCGCCGAGGGCGGCGAGCAGCCGGTCGGGGTCGGCGTCCCGTTCCGCCTCCTCGCCGATGAGCGCGATCGGCGCGCCGACCTCGACCGTCGCCCCGTCCTCGACGAGCCGCCGCAGCAGGACGGCGTCGGTGTCGGCCTCCACCTCGACGATCGCCTTGTCGGTCTCGACGACCACGAGGGGTTTGCCGGCGACGATGCGGGCGCCCTGCGGCACCAGCCATTCGGACAGGACGGCCTCGGTGGCACCGGCCGCGACCTCGGGCATGTTCAGGAGTACTGCCATGATGGCTCCTTGGCTGTGGGCTGTCGGCCCGGGGTGTCAGGACGAGGCGAACGCGCGCAGGGCGGCGGCGACTTCCTCGGTCCGGGCGATCGCGGCCCGCTCCAGGACCTTGCTGATGCTCGGTGAGGCGACGGAACCGGTGACCCGCTCGACGGGGGCGTCGAGCCAGTCGAACAGGCGCCGCTGGATCTCGTCGGCCAGCCAGCCGCCGTAGGACGTGCCGCGGGCGCCCTGTTCGACGACGAGGACCCGGTTGGTCTTCTTCACGCTCGTCTCGATCGTCTGCCAGTCGAGGCTCGCCCGGTCCAGCCAGCGCAGGTCGACGAGGTCGGCGTCGACGCCGGGGACCTGGTCCAGGGCTTCGAGGCAGTGCCGCACCATGGACAGGTAGGAGATGATCGTCAGGTCGCCGCCCTCGCGGCGCAGCGCCGCGCTGCCGATGGGGATGCGGTAGTCCAGGTCGTCGACCGGGCCCGGTCCCTTGGTGGGGTACAGGTCGACGTGTTCCAGGACCACGACCGGGTCGTCGCAGGCGAGGGCGGTGTTCATCAGGCCCACGTAGTCGAAGGGGGTGGAGGGGGCGGCCACGCGCAGGCCGGGCGCGGTGGTGAGCACTCCGGCGGGGTCCATGGAGTGCTGGGAGCCGTATCCGGTGCCGGCGGCGAGCTTGCTGCGCAGTACCAGGGGTACCGGGCTGTCGCCGCCGAACATGTGCCGGGCCTTGGCGATCTGGTTGAAGAGCTGGTCGGCCGCGACCCACATGAAGTCGGCGTACATGAACTCCACGACCGGGCGGAACCGTCCGTCCAGTGCCATGCCGCCGGCCATGCCGGCGAAGGCGTTCTCGCTGATGGGGGTGCCCAGGACCCGGTCGGGGAACATCTCCAGGGGCTTGCGGGTGGCGCCGTTGGTGCCGCCCTTGAGGCCGTCGACGTCCTCGCCCAGCAGGACCACCGACGCGTCGGTCTCCATGCGGCGGGCCATGACCTCGCCGACGACGTCGATGAAGCGCCGTTCGGCGAGCTCGCCGCCGAAGGCCGTCTCCTCCTCGTAGCGGCTGCCGTCGAGTTCGCTCAGGTCGCCGAGGATGCCGACGTCGACGAATCCGGGGTCGGGCCACTTGTCGGCCCGGAAGCGGCGGCGGCCGGGCTTGTCGCCGGGGATCTGCTCCAGCAGTTCGTCCCCGACGGAGCGCAGGCAGGCGGTGATCTCGGTGTGCCGGGCCTCGTACTCCTCGGCCGTGATCAGCTCGCGCCGCAGCGCCTGCTCCTTGAGCAGCCGCAGCGGGTCACGCGCGCGCCAGCTCTCCTCCTCGTCCTTGCTGCGGTAGCCGAAGGCGCTGCCGGGGTAGGCGCCGTTCTGGTGGAAGTAGCGGTACACCTCGGCCTCGATGATCGTGGGGCCGTGGCCGGCCCGCATATGGGCCACGGCCTCCTCCGTCGTGAGCCGGACGGCCAGCGGGTCCATGCCGTCCACCCGCCAGCTCGGTATGCCGAAGCCGGGGCCGCGGGCGGACAGTCTCGGCTCGCGGGTGACCCGGTCGACGTGGGTGGAGACGGCGTAGAGGTTGTTCTCGATGAAGAAGCAGACCGGCAGCCGCCAGGCGGCGGCCAGGTTGAAGGACTCCAGGACGGATCCGATGTTGACCGCGCCGTCGCCGAAGTAGGTCACGGAGACGGCGTCGGTGCCGGAGCGCAGCTGGTTGAAGGCGTAGCCCAGGGCCTGGGGTACGCCGCCGCCGACGATGGCGTTGGTGCCCATGGCGCCCGCTTCGGCCCACCGCAGGTGCATCGAGCCGCCTCGGCCCCGGCAGTAGCCGTCGGCCAGTCCGCAGATCTCGGAGAGGGTCCGGCTCAGTACGGTCCGGACGTCCGCGGTGAGTTCGGGCAGTCGGCCGGGAGCCGGTGTCATCACGTGGCCGAACGCCTTGGCCAGGAACTGGTGGTGGCCCCGGTGCGAGCCGTTGATCATGTCGGCGCCGGTCAGCGGGAGGGCGGAGCCGACCGCGCCGCCCTCCTGGCCGATGCTCGAGTGGACCGGGCCGTGGGTCAGGCCCGCTGAGGCGAGTTCGAGGGCGTACTCCTCGAAGACCCGGATCCACAGGGTCCGCATCAGCATGTCGCGCACCGTGTCGGGGTCGGCCGCGTCCCAGTCCGCGGGGCGGGTCGTGAGGTGGATCCAGGGGGATGCGGCGGTGAGTTTCTTCCGCGACGGCATGGTGTACCTCCGAGCAACAGCCGTTCAATGGATCCATTCGAACCATGATCCCGACGAGCCGATGCCATAAACGCAGGAATTGACGGGAAAGCTTCGCCATCGTAGGTTCCGAATGGATCCATTACAAGGAGGGGCGATGAAGAAACCGACCGGACCGATCCCCGGCGTCACCGGGGTGGACCACTTCGGGGTGACGGTGCCCGACCTGGAGGAGGCGCGGGCGTTCTTCGTGGACGTGCTGGGGTGCGAGTACCTCTACTCGCTGGGGCCCTTCCAGCACGACGACCACTGGATGAGCGAGCACCTCGGCGTCGACGACGACACCGTGATGCGACGGCTGCACTTCTTCTCCCTCGCGGGACGGGCCGTCTTCGAGGTCTTCGCCTACGAGGCGGCCGGCCGACGCACCGTGCCGCCCCGCAACAGCGACGTCGGCGGCCACCACGTGGCCCTCTACGTCACGGACCTGGACGCCGCCGTCGCCCATCTGCGCGCGCTGGGCGTCACGGTGATGGGCGACCCGACCGCCAGCCGGGGGCCGAGCGAGGGCCAGCGCTGGGTCTACTTCCGCTCCCCGTGGGGGATGCAGTTCGAGCTAGTCTCCTACCCGGGCGGCAAAGCCTTCGACCGGGCCGGACGGCGGACCGGCGAGGACTGACCGCGTCGATCCGACAGAGGTGAGTGATGGGATCCGCAGCCAGCGGGCCGGAGATGACCGCCAGCCGGCGCATCGCGGAGATCATCCGCGCGCGGATCCTGGACGGCGAGCTGAGACCCGGTACCCGTATCCGGCAGGACGACCTGGCCGAGGAACTGAACGCCAGCCGGCTCCCGGTGCGCGAGGCGCTGCGCATGCTGGAGTCCGGCGGCCTGGTGACCCTGCGCTCCAACCGCGGGGCCTGGGTCTCCTCGCTCGACCAGCACGACTGCGAGCTGAGCTACACCATGCGCGAGCGGCTGGAACCGCTGCTGCTGGCCGAGAGCATGGGAAAGATCACGGCGGACGACGTGAACGACCTGAGGGGCCTGCAGGACCGTATCGAGCGGAGCGAGGAGGTCGAGGACTTCCTGCGGCTGGACCGGGAGTTCCACTGGCTGTCCTACCGGCACCACAACGCCCGTGAACTGGCCACCATCATCGCCCGGTTGTGGGACACCACCCAGCACTACCGGCGCGCCTACAGCCGGCTGGCCCACCACGACCGGCGCTGGGTGATCAACAGCGAGCACCGGCTGCTGATCGCCTCGATCGAGGACGGCGACTGCGAGATGGCCCAGCGCGTCCTGGAGACCCACATCGGCCGGACCCGCCGTGCCCTGCGGGCCCACCCGGAGATCTTCACCGACTGACCGGCTCCGCCGCGGGCGACGGCAGACCGGACGGGGTCGGCAGGCGGGACCCGAGCGGACGGGGCACGGCAGGCGGGCACGAGGGGCGAGGCTCGGCAGGCGGGCACGAGCGCGGGCCGCGGGGGGGCGTCGTCAGGCACGGGCGGGCGGCGGACGCCGGCCCCTGTTCCGGCGCGCCGCGGGGCTCCGGGTACCGGGCCGGTGTGCACGGAACCCGCGGGCGCCACCACCCGAACGGCCCAGCCGCAGCCCCGTCGCAGGTGCGGGGGCCACCCGGTCGGCCCACTCTGGACACGGACCTGTTGCCGTCGTGCGGCTTCAGTGATCACTGCTTCACCGGGAGGCATCGTGATCGTGGTGGCTCTGCTCGTGCCGGTCGTCCTCCTGCTCTTCGTCCTGGCCCTGGACGTGTTCGAGAACCTGCTGTTCCCCCCGGCGCCGACCGCGCCCCCGGAGGACACCGCCGAACAGGTGACCGGCCGTGGTCACGGCAACGGCCGGTCACCGGCGGTGACGCGCGCCGAAGATCACGCCTCTGCGCCCCTCGGCCCCGAGGCGCGCTGGCGGGCGCCCCGCCGCAGGCCCGGTGGCAGCGGTCCCGGCAGAGGGCGGTGCCGGCACGAGTGGTGAGCCGCGGGACGGATGCCGCGGCTCACGGCTGGCGCGATCGCGTCTGCCGCCCCTTGCCGGATCTCTCGTCCGCTTGGCAGACTGCCCGGCCGAGGCACCGGGTCCGGAGACGTACGGCCCGGCGGGCCGCCGTTCACCCGGTCCCGTGTACCGCCGGTGGTGAACGGCGCGGACCCTCCCGGGCCGAGGACCACGACCGTCGACGCGTAAGGCACGAGGAGAGCGGTGGACGACCGGACGTCACAGGAGCAGGCCGATCCGGCGGTACGGAAACGGATCCAGGAGAGCTTCGACCGGCAGGGCCTCATGCGCCACCTCGGGGCCCGCATCACCCACATCGCTCCCGGCCGGGTGCACATCACGCTGCACAAGCGGGCGGAGGTCACCCAGCAGCACGGTTACATCCACGCGGGCGCCACCAGTGCCGTCGCCGACAGCGCGGGCGGCTACGCGGCCTTCACGCTCTTTCCCGAGGACTCCACCGTCCTGACGGTGGAGTACAAGATCAACCTCCTGGCGCCCGCCGCGGGCGACCACATCGAGGCGGTGGGGACCGTGCTGAAGTCCGGCCGGACACTGACGGTGTGCCGGCTCCAGGTCTTCAGCGCGCAGGACGGGAAGAGGACACTCATCGCCACGGGGCAGCAGACGCTGATGTGCCTGGAGTCACGGCCCGACCGGTAGGGAGGCGGTCAGCCGGCACAGCCGTCGGCCGCTGTCGCCGCAGACGTCACTGCGGGCCACCGCCGGGGGCCGGGGTCCGTCATGCGCCGGTCGGGCCGCGCCGGGCGGAGTGGGTGAGCCGCTCGGCGAACGCCACGACGAGACCGCGGAGCTCGTCCGGGCGTTCGATGACGAAGGGCAGGTCCATCGAGGCGAGCACGGCGGGCAGCCAGTCGAGCCGTTCCACGCGCAGGTCGACCAGGGACCAGTGCCCGGTCGCCTCGTCCGCACCGCCCGGGGAGGGCGGTTCCCGCACGACCGCGAGGCCGGCGGGGAGCCGGGCGTGGATCTGCGCGGCGGTGCCCCGGATCCGCAGGGTCACCTCGTGCCGGTACGGGACGGTGGCGAGCCCTGTCAGGAGACGCTGCGCCGGATCGGGTCCGGCGGGGGGTTCGAAGGAGCCCGGCAGGGTCCGTACGTCGGTGACGCGGTCCAGGCGGAACGTCCGGTCCTGGCCGCCCTTCGTGAGGTCCCGGGCCGTCACGTACCACTTGCCCCCGTGGGCGACGAGTCCGTAGGGGTGCAGTGTGCGTTCGCTGCGGCGGCCGTCGGCGGCGGCGTACCGGATCGAGACCGGCCGGTGGTGGTTCACCGCGTCGGCGACCGGAAGCAGGACGCCGGACTCCGGCGGGAAGGATTCGCCGGGCGGGGCGGTGAGGGCGAGGGAGGCGAGCACCGCGTCGAGTCTGCGGCGCAGCCGCTCGGGCAGGACCCGCCGGATCTTGGCCGCCGCCGTCTCGCCCGCGGTCCCCGTGGCCGTGGCCAGGCCTGCCCGGCGGCCCGCGACCAGGCCGAGGAGCACGGCGAGTGCCTCGTCGTCGCTCAGCATGAGCGGGGGCAGGCGGAAGCCGGGGGCGAGCCGGTAACCGCCGTGGCGGCCGCGCAGCGACTCGACGGGCACGTCGAGATCGAGGAGGTGGCCGACGTAGTGCCGCACGGTGCGTTCGTCGACGCCCAGCCGGCCGGCGAGTTCGGCCGCGGTCCGGGTACCGCCGGACTGCAGGAGCTCCAGCAGGGTCAGCACGCGGGCGAGGGGACGGGACATGCCTGAAGTCTGCCGCGGATACCGGGCGGGTTCCGCCCGGTATCCGTCGTAGCGTCCACGGCAGAGCACCGAACGACCAGGAGAAACCCGTGAACCTTGTCTCTGTCCGGATCATCACGGACGACGTCGCCCGCCTCGCCGGCTTCTACGAGCGGGCCACCGGGATACCCGCCGTCCGGGCCGGCGAGGACTTCGCCGAGCTCCGGACCGCCTCGGGCACCCTCGCGATCGGCAGCACCCGTACGGTCCCGCTGTTCGCGCCCGGCGCCGCCCGTCCGGCCGCGAACCGCAGTGCCGTCATCGAGTTCCTCGTCGACGACGTGGACCTGGTGCACGGGAACCTGACCGGCATCGTGGCGGACTTCGTCAACGGGCCCACCACGATGCCCTGGGGCAACCGCTCACTCCTGTTCCGCGACCCCGACGGCAACCTCGTCAACTTCTTCACGCCCGTCACGCCCGCGGCCGTCGCGAAGTTCGCCCGGTGAGGGAGGACCGCCGGCCCCCGGGGCGGTCAGGACGGTGAGACAGGCGATGACGAGCGCGATGCCGGCCCAGCCGGCGGCGGGCAGCCGTTCACCGACGACCAGGACCGCGAGGACGGCCGCGACGGCGGGTTCGAGCAGGGACAGCGTGGTGGCCGTGCTGGCCGGTACGTGCGCGAGTCCCCAGCCGAACAGGACGTAGCCGGTGAACATGGGCACCGACGCCATGTAGGCGCCGACGGCCGCGTCGGGCCAGGACGCGACGAGCGGGGCACCGGTGCATGCCAGGACGGGCAGGAGGAGCAGTCCGCCGAGCCCGAAGACGGCTCCCATCGCCGCGCGGGAGGGGATCCCCCGGGTGATCAGCCGGTGCGCGGCCCAGGAGTAGAGGGCGTACGTCGCGGCTGCGACGAGTCCCAGGCCGACGCCGGACAGGGTGCCGGCCACGGAGTGCCGCCCCGCGTGGCCCGGGGCGCGGGCGGCTTCCGCGACGCACAGCAGGACCGCGCCGAGCAGGCCCAGGGAGGCCGCGAGCAGCCAGCGGCGGGTGAGGCGGCGGCCGTCCGCCACGCGCTCGATCACCGCCGAGAGGAGAGGGGCGGTGCCGATCGACACCACCGTGCCGACGGCGACACCGGCCAGGTGCATGGAGCTGTAGAACGCCAGGGGGTACACGGCCACGGAGCCGGCGCCGAGCAGCACCGTGCCGCGCCGCTCGCGCAGCCGGCCCGTGTACCGGGCGAGCCGCGGGGCGGCGGCGAGGGCCTGGAGCAGTCCGCCCAGTCCCATGGCGGCGGCGCCGATCGCGAGGGGGCCCGCGTCGGGCGCGAAGGTGGCGGCCGTCCCCGTCGTCCCCCAGAGCACCGAGGCGGCCAGCACGCAGAGCGCGCCCGTCCGCGCGGGGCGTCCGCGGCCGGGGCCGTTCACAGCCGGTCCAGGAGGGCCGCGGCCATCGACCGGGCGTGCCGGAGGCGTTCCCCGTCGCCCTCCAGGCCGGCGCGGGCCATCGCGCCCTCCAGGAGGAAGGCGAGGTGCTCGGCCGCCGTGTGCGCCGCACCGGGGCGGCCGGGCAGCAGCTCGCGCAGATGGCCGCCGATCAGCCGTTCGACCTCCTCCTTGTGGGCGCGCACCACGGCCCGCCCGTCGTCCCCGGCCGGGAGTTCGGCGGCGGCGTTGAGCAGTCCGCAGCCGCGGAACCCGTGCGCGTACGCGGACTCCGCGTGGTCGGCGTAGGCGTCGAACACCGCCAGCACCCCCTCGCGCGGCCCGTCGGCGTGCTCCAGCCGGGCCCGGTACAGGCCGAGCCATTCCTCGTGCCGGGCGTCCAGGTAGGCCCTGACCAGGTCGGCCTTCGAGGAGAAGTTGTTGTAGAGGCTCATCTTCGCCACGCCCGCCTCGGCGGTGATCGTGTCGATACCGGTCGCCGTCACCCCGTCGGCGTAGAAGCGGCGGGCCGCCGCGGCCAGCAGCCGCTCACGCGCCGGCCGCCGTCTGCCGGTCTCCGGCCCGGTCATGTCGCTCTCACCTGTCACCCTCGCCTCATTAGGTAGGTAGGTCTACCTAATATAGCGGGCGTCCGGGGGCGTCCGGGGGCGGCCGGACCGGCCGTCCGCCGGACCGCGCCGACGACCGGCTCGTCCGGGACCCCGTCAGCGCGGCGGCCGGACCGTCCCGGTGCGCTCGTCCAGCCGGGCGGCCGCGGTGCGCCAGGCGGCCGTCACCGCGAGGTGTGCCTGTGCCGTGCGCACGGCCAGATCGCCGTCGAGGAGGACCGGCGCCCCCACATGGACATGCAGGGGCGGGCGGCGCAGCGGTGCGGTCGCCGCCCCGACGAACTGTTTGGCGGCGTTCCCGGAACTGATCCGGCGGGCTCCCGCCTGGCCGACGGGCACGACGGGGGCGCCCGTGCGCCCGGCGAGGCGTGCCAGGCCGCTGCGGAAGGCGCCGGGCGCGAAGTCCGCGGCGTCCGTGCGCGACGGGAGGCCCCCTTCGCCGTAGATCAGGACCAGCCGGCCCCGTTCCAGCGCGTCCGCGGCGAGGTCGAGGCAGCGGGCGGCGCGCCGGTCTCCCCGGTGCACCGGGATGTGGCCCTCGCGGGCGAGGGCCCGGCCCAGCAGGGGGACGCGCCACAGGCCCGCGGCGGCCATGACGACCGGTTCGGCGCCCAGGCGGTGCAGTGCCGCGAGGACGACCGCCGGGTCGGCGAGCGAGGTGTGGTTGGCGGCGACGATGCTGCCCGGTGCGAGGCCCGTCCCGCTGTCCGTGCTCACGCGCAGCCGTCCGGCGGCCGGTATCAGGACGTGGGCGAGGCGGCTGAGCATAGGGTCTCCCGGGCTGTGCGGTCGTGGTTTCCCACCATCATCGGGAGCGGGGACCCGCCCGGCCTGAGCACGCGTACTCATCCGGCGGCGGACCGGGTACCCGGTCCGGGTCCTTCGGGACCGCCCCGGCCTGGCCGGTCGCCGCGTCGGGCTCCCGCCGAGAACCCACGTCGGCCACCCGCGCCCGGAGGGTGCCGTCAGGAACGGAAGGCTTTTTGATAGAGACTCAGCACGTCGCTGTCGAAGTAGGGCGAGAAGTCCTCGACCGGGAACTCGTCGGTGCTGTAACTCTCCACACCGTTGGCGTAAGGGTGTCCGGGGACCAGCCAGGGGCCGCCGCTGGCCCCGGCGGTCAGGTTCCCGTCCATCCCGATCGTGTTCAAGGTGGGCTGGCGGGTGAAGTCGCCCCGGCAGCTCCACATCCAGCGCCCGTCGAAGTCGTAGGAGGGGACGGTGACACTCGGGTAGGCGAGGACGTCCCACTCACGGATCCCGGGCCGGTCGACGAGGAGTTCGAAATGCCCGGTCACATCGCCCAGCACGCTGTAGCCGTTCGTACCGCCCAGGCCGACCTTGCTGAATCCGTAGTCCCAGGCATGATTGACCTGTGCCTTCCACTGATCGGGGACCACGGGCTCATCGAACAGGGGCCACTTGCCCAAGGGCGCCAGGAGGTTCTGGTAGCCCGGCACGTATGCCGCATTGGTGAGGTATTCTCGCGGCTTGATCCCGTACAGACAGTGGGCGGCGGTGAGGATGCCGTTGCGGGTGATGGCCGATGCGCTGCCGCGGCGGTCCACGCCTTCACGGACGTAGAACAGGGCGCCCGCGCGCCGGTAGTAGGGGCTGTAGGCCGGGTCCTTCACCAGGGTCGTGGTGAATCCGCCGGGCAGCTCGGTCTGCGGTGCCGGGAACTCCGGGGCCGCGGTACGCGTGCCCTCCGGCAGGGCTGCCGCCATCCGCCCCGGCGTCCAGTATTCGTCGATCTCGAGCCAGCGCTCGTGGTGTGCGCGTTCGGTGTGTGTCCTGGACATGGTGTGTCTTCCTTCCGCGTAGGTCTTCGGGAGTCGGTGCCGGTTGCTGTGACGGGCGCCCGACGCGATCGGTCACCTCTGGTTCAGCACGGCGTGCCGCGCCGGGTCATCGCCTCCCGGAGCAGCCGGTCCCAGACGGCGGCCACGGCCGGCCGGGCCAGCGCGGGGTCGAGCGCGCGGGCCCGGGCCCGGCGGCCGTACTCGCGCAGGGTGCCCGGTTCGGTGGCCAGCCGGACCAGGGCCGCGGTGAGCGCGGCCGGCATGGTGTCCTCGCCGGTGGGCAGCAGCACGGCCGCGTCGCCCCAGATCGCCCGCTGCCCGTCGTGCCCGGGCACGATCTGCGCGGCTCCGGTGCGGGCGTGCTCGAAGGCGACGAAGCCCCAGCTCTCCCCGTCGGCGGTGTTGACCCCGACGTCGGCGGCACGGTAGAGCCACCGGAGTGCGGCCTCGCCGGTGTCCGGGTGGTCGTCGCCCGCGGCGGTGCAGACGACCCGGTCGGCCACGCCGAGCCGCCGGGCGGTGGCGATCACGTCGGTCCCGAAGTCCCGCCGCCCCATGTGCAGTACCAGCCGGGCGTGTCCGTGCCCGGCCCGCACCAGCCCGGCGAAACCGGCCAGCGTACGGTCGATCCGCTTGCGGCCGGTGTTGCGGTTGGCGTTGAGCACGACGAAGGCCGAGGCGAGGTCGGGACGGCCGGGCCAGAGGCGGGCCCTGGCCGTCGCCCGGTCCGTCGCCCGGTCCCGGTCCCGCCCCGGTCCAGTGGCACCGGTCCCGTCCGTCTCCGGGCCGTCCGCCGTCAGACCGTGCGGCACCACCCGCACGGCCGGTGCGGGCCCGCGGGCCGCGACCAGCGCGGCGCGGGCCGGTTCGTGGGGTACGACGGCCAGGTCGAGGCCGTCCAGCCAGGACGCGATCTCCGGCGCGTCCGCCGTCCGCTCGACCTGCACCGCCGCCACGGCCGGCCGGGTCCCCCGGCCGGCCAGCCACCCCGCGTGCAGGCCGGGCAGAACGGCTTCGTGCAGGAACAGCAGCGCGTCCGGCGCCAGCCGGTCGGCCAACAGCGGGACCTGGACCAGTCCGTAGCCGTCGCCCTCGACCTGGCCGCGGTGCACCTGCCAGGGCCGCGCGATGCGCAGGCCGGCGTCGCGGACCTCGAACTGGTGGATGTCCCACCGGTCCGTCAGGGCGCCCAGCAGGCCCTCGGCGTGCCGTGCGTAGCCGGTGTGCCGCTGGGACTCCCCGACCACCAGCAGCCGCGGACGCGACCGGCGTGGCGCCGCCGGCATCTCAGGCCCCGGCGGGCAGGGGTGCCAGGCCGAACGTGTACGGGGCGTCGTAGGCCAGCCGGTAGAAGTAGGCGTCCAGGCCGAGCCGGGCGGGCTGGTCCCAGGCCGACGTGAACGCCTCGAGTCCGCTGTCGGCACCCTCGTCGAACACGCCGATGAGCGCGTAGGCGGTGTTGTGGGCGTTGCCGCTGCCCGGAACGGCGTTCTGCACCCACCGCTGGAGCGTCTCGCCGCCGCCCGCCGAGCGCAGCAGGCCGTAGAAGTCGCTCTCCGGCGAGCAGTTGTACTTCAGGCCGAAGGCGCACGCCACCAGGATGTGGTTCTCGTCGGCGTGCCCGGACTCGCGGATGTCGCGTGCCATGGTCCGGTACACCTGCTGGAACGAGGACGGCCAGTTCCTGTCGAAGGTGTAGTACCGGTCGAACACCACCTTCGCCGGGGTGCTCACGTCGCGCCGGTCCAGGACGGCGATCTGCCAGCCGGACAGCGTCTCGGGCGGGGTGGACGGCTTCACCTGGAAGCCGAGGGTGACCGTGGGGGCCTGGGCGGCCGGGCTGGTGGCCTCGATCGTGATCCGCGGGTGCATGGTCCTGCCGAACAGCAGCCAAGCCTGCCGGACCACCGCCTTCTTGTCGCCGCACACGTTCCAGATGCCGCTGAGCTTGTACTCCGACACCGCGGGGTTGTCGCTGATCGTCTCCAGCCAGCCGTTGAACGCGTCCACCGTCTTGTCGCTGGGGTTGCGGGAGTCGATGGACTGCAGGTGCGCGGCGCCGATGGCGTCGCCGCCCGTGGTCGCGATCGACAGCGTGGAGTTCTCCGCGTAGGTCTTCCACTCCTGGCTGGCCAGGATGCCGGCCGAGATGCTCCCGCTGCTGAACAGGCCGGTGTACTGGACCTCCAGCATCGCGCTGATCTGGGTGACCGAGTCGGTGGTCGCCTTGCTGACGCCGTTGTAGAACTCCAGTGAGGCACCGAGCGACACCTGGCTGGTGTAGTACCCGCCGAACCGGGCGAAGAAGTCGGCGAAGACCGGCAGGTCACGGTCCGTCACCGTGTCCGGCAGCTTGGCCACCGCCTCGCTGAAGTCCGCGGTGAGGAACGTGGTGTCGGGGTTGAGCTGGAGGTGGCCCAGCCGGGTGTAGAAGTTCTTGAACGTGTAGTAGTACTCGGTGCTCCGCGCGTAGTCGGTCGCGAACGCCGCCTTCAGTTCACCGCTGAACTCGCCGTACTTGCCCTCGACCCCGGCGAACACGGCGACCTTGTTCTGGAAGCCCTCGCGCGAGGTGAACGTGCCGCTGTTGTACGTCGACGAGGTGTCCTGCACACCCCGGACGACGGCCGGGATCTGGTAGTCCCTGCCCAGGAACGTGAAGACGGACGTGGGCGTGTCGTCCAGGTCGAAGATCGGCCGCAGCAGGCTCTCGGCGCCGTACACGCCGTACACGTCGAACCCCTGCCCCAGGGCGTTCGCCTGGGACAGGAACGGCAGGTCCTGCGCCATCGGTTCAGTGGTCATGGATTCCCCCGGTCGGAACGTGGTCGGAACGCCCGGGCGGCACGGGATCGGCCCGTCCGGCCCCTGGGCGCACGGCGGTCTGTCGGCCGCCGGGATGAGGGAGCCGCGGTCGGCCCCGCTGATACACCCGTCACCGGGAATGGCTGTCGGCCCTGTGATGCCGGAAGAGTCGCAGGCCCAGCGGCACTCGGGGCGCCGGGGAAGAGGCTGCGGAGGAGCACCGGGCACCCGGATACCGGTCCTCGGTTACGCCGGATGACCCGCGACCGGAGCACAGCGCACTACGCACCGGGTACGTCTACAAGGCCGTAGTCCGCGGTCGGCGCGGCGGTGCCAGCGTACGCGGGTCCCGCGGCGGCCCGGCCTGCCGGGGACCGGGCCGGTGACCCACCGCCGGCGCCCCGGAACTGATGATGATGGACGAACCCTTCGCGGCGCTCGACGAGTTCACCCGCGAGAACGTGCAGAAGAAGTTGCTGCGTCTGTGGCGCGCCAACGACTTCTCCGCCATGTTCATCACCCACTCCGTCCCGGAGGCCGTCACGCTCGGCCACCGCATCGTCGTGATGGCCGCCCGTCCCCTCACCCCCGGCGCCGCACCACAGCGCCTGACCCTGGACCTGGAACGCACCGCGATCGTCGTCGTCGACATGCAGAACAACTTCTGCGCCCCCGGCGGCCGGCTCGACAGCGTCGGCGTGGACATGCGCGGCACCGCGGCGGCCGGGCCCCTGGCACGCCTGCTGGCCCCGTTGGGTGCGGTCGGCGTACCGGTCGTCCGGGGCAACCGGCCCGACCTGGCCAACCTGCCGCCCGGGGTAGGCATGTATACGGCAGTGACGGCCCGGGAGGCGGCATCGGCGACCGTGCCGGTGCCGGCGAGGCCGTGCCGACGGCCGGGAGCTGGGGCGCGGCCGTCATCGACGCCCTGTCACCACAGGACGACGACGTCCATGTCGACGAGTACCGGATGAGCGGCTTCACCGACACCCCGCTCGACTCCGTGCTGTGCAACAGGCGCATCGAGACCCTGCTGTTCGCGGGCGTCGACGCCGACCAGTGCGTGCCGGCGCCCCTGGTGGACGCCGCCGGTCCCGGCCATGACGTGGTCCTGGTCGAGGGGGCCGGCGCCACCACCTCGCCCGCGTACCGCCTCGACGCCACCCTCTGCACCGTCCGTCAGTGTTTCGGGTCCACCAACTCCCGACGCCCTGACCGCCGCGCTCCCGGCGTACGGACGACTCCGCCAGGGCGTCCGACCGCTCCCGCCGGGCGCACGGCGCCCGGCGCAGCTCACCCACAGCCCGGGAAGCGCGGGCGGTGCCCCCGGCGTCAGACGCCGTGCGATGGTCCGGCCCGCGTTGTCGGACACGCCCCGGCTCGCACTCCGGTCACGTCCGGAAGGATCATCTCCCATGGCCGCAGCGCCCGTTCCGAAGCACGTCGACGACCTCCCCACCCACCGCGTCTCCCCCGGTGACACCGTCGAGCCGGCCCATCCGACCGGCCCCCGCCAGGGATCGCCCACCGGCGTCTTCCTCGAGGTCCGGGACCCGGAGGGCAGCCGGCCCGACGACTCCCCCCGGACTCCGTGGAGATCTTCGTCTTCCTGTCCGGCGAGGGCCGGGCGGTGTCCGACGAGCACACCGTCGAGGTGCGGGCCGGCGACATGCCGTCCCGCCCCGGGTTCGGTGCACCCCATCGTCAACACCTCGCCGGCGGAACGTCTGTACGCCGTCACGATCATGGCGAACGATCTCGGCGCCATGCAGCGGGGCTTCGAGCACCTGGTCACCTCCGGGCAGCCGGCGGTCCTGGACGACACGGACAAGGCGGCGGTCTTCCCGGGGTTCACCGCGCCGAGGCGCTGACCGGCGTACCGGCCGGGCCGCCGCGGAGGGCCAAAGGGCCCGCCGTACCCGGCGTCAGTGCTGGGCGTTGCGCAGCATCGTGTACGGCACCAGCCCGCCGCGGTGGTGCTCCTCCGCACGGAACAACCGCTCACCGTGGCGGGACACGCCGACGACACAGAGGCTGAGCACCGCCGCCCCGGCCACCGTGTCCAGCAGCTCCGCGGCGGCGCCCTCCGCGATCGCCGCGGTGAGCTGGACCCGTTCCCACTCGATCGGGGTGCCCCGCAACTCGCCCACGATGCCGTAGACGGAGGCGTCCGGGTCGGCCGGCGCGTACGGCCGCCGGCGCGCGGGCACCACGTCGCGCGCCACCATCACCGGCACGTCGTCGGCCAGCCACCGCTTGGTCGTCGCCCACGCGCTGCTCCCCGGTTCGGCGCCGAGGTCGTCCGCGGCCCGCTCGTCGAGCACCGTCCAGCCGGCGTCGACGACCTCCACCCGGGCCGTCAGACCGGCGTCCCGCAAGGCCTGGGAGTACTCCAGCGCGGCATCGATGCGCACACCGGCGTCGACCGCCGCGGGGTTGGGGAAGGTGCCCTGCCGGGGATGGCGGCGCAGCAGTCCCGCCGACTCCATCCGGATGAGTTCTTCCCTGACGGTCGGCCGGCTCACTCCGAGCGCCGCCGCGATCTCCACCTCAGGAGGCAGGGGCACCGCGTCACGGGCTGCCTGGCGCCACAGGGTGAGCAGGCTCTGTCTGACATCCACGGAGCCATAGTGCGCCGTGCCCCGCCCGCAGGGCAACGCACCTCCCGTTCGACGAAACCGACCCGAAATAACCGGGAAAATCACCAGTTACGGCGAGGTCGTACCTTTGCCGCATCCCGCTCCCCGGCGGACGACTTCATCCGCGCAGTCGCGCACCCTCTGCAGATCGCGAGTACCCGATGCCCGTTGCCGCTCCCGCCGACCTGCTCGTCACCGATGCCCTGCTCGTCGAGACCGAGCCCGACCCGCGGGTCGTCCCCGGCGCGTGGTTCGCGGTCCGCGACGGTGTCGTGACCGCCAGGGGAACCGGCCCGGTGCCGTCCGGGGTGACCGTGGGCCCCGGGACCGAACGGCTCGACGCGGCCGGGGCGTTCGTCGCACCCGGCTTCGTCTCCGGCCACAGCCACACCTTCACCAGCGGATCCCGCGGACTCGGTGTCGGCGAGCGGCTCTACGGCTGGGCCGAGGCGATGTACGCCGTCACGCTGGACGCAGGCCCGGACGACGTCTACTGGTGCGTGCTGCACGGCGCGCTCGACCACGTCGTCAGCGGCACCACCACCGTGTTCGACTTCACCGACCCCAGGACGACCTGGCAGCCGATGGCCGCCGGCCGGCGGGCCCGCCCGGCGGACACCGTACGCGGCACCGACTGGCTGACCCGGCAGCTCGACGCCCGTATGGACAGCGGCATCCGCTTCGTCGGCGCCTACCAGATCGAACAGGACACCTTCGGCGCCGACACCGGGACCCGCGTGTTCGGCGACATGGTGGCGGACCTGCGTTCCCGCGACCGGGCATTCGCGCTCGACGCAGCCGTCTACGGGGCCGTGCAGTGGAGTGCGGACGCCTCCAGCGCACGGCTGGAGGCGCGGATGATGCGCGAGCACGGACTGCGCAACCACGCCCATCTGCTGGAGACCCCCGACCAACTCACCGAACAGCTGGCCAAGGTCGCCTGGTACGTGGAGGCCGGAGCGATAGGACCGGACTTCACCTTCGGGCACTTCGTCCAGGCCACCGCGGACATCGTGGAACTCGCCGCCGAACGCGGGGCGGGCGTCTCCTGGCAGCCCGCCGCCAACGGCCGGCTCGGGTCCGGCGTCCTCGACGTCCCCGAACTGCTGCGCCGCGGGATCACGCTGGGCATGGGCCTGGACGACCAGGCGTGCAGCGATCTCAGCAATCCCTGGCAGAACATGCGGCTCGGTCTCTACGGAGCCCGCGCCACCTGGCGGGACCCGGCGGCCGTCTCCCCGGCGGACGTGCTGCGCGCCCACACCCTCGGCGCCGCCGAGACCATGGGCGTAGCGGACCGGGTGGGCTCCCTCTCCGTCGGCAAGTACGCCGACTTCCTGGTCGTGGACCCCCGGCGGCCCGACATCGGACCGCTGTGGAGCCCGCTGGACAACTACGTGCTCTCCTGCGACCTGCGCAATCTGCGCGAGGTACGGATCGGGGGCCGCCTCGCCGCCCGCGACGGCGTCGCCACGGCCCCGCTCGCGGCCCGCGCCTCGGACGAACTGCACGCCCGCTTCGACGCCGCGGCGGGAGGTCGCGGATGAGCCTCCGGTGGCCCGGGCGTCGCCGCCGCGCGGCCGCCACCGCTCAGCCCGTGGCGGCCAGCTCGCGCACCCGGGCCGCGATGTCCTCCCCGACACCGTCCGCCAGCGCCAGCCCCACGTCGCCGCTCTCCAGGGAGCACACGTACAGCGACGGCGTCGGGCGTCCCGCGACCGCCTCGCGCACCAGCCGGACGAGCACGCCGGTGATGTCGCTGGTGACGGCGGCGACATGGGCGTCGATCCCGGACAGGAAACCGATCGTGGGGACCCCGCGGTCCGCCGCGGCGGCCGTCGCCGCCATACCCGCCGAGTCCGCGGAGTGCGCCACCAGCGCACACCCCGCTCCGTCCGTCATCGACACCCCGGCCGCCGCCCCCTGGGCCACGTCGTCGAAGGCGGTGACGAACCGCACCTCGAGGGCGCGCCGGGGGTCCGCCGCCCGCAGGCCGCGGGCGAAGGCGTCGGCGAACCGCAGCTGGGTGTCGACGGTGGGTCCGGCCACCAGGCCGACCGGCCCCGTCCGCCCCTGCTCCCGGGCGATCAGCCCGGCCGCCGCGCCCGCGGCCCGGCCGCCCAGGTGCCACGACCAGTCCACCGAGGTCACGTTCGCGTCCGTCGGCGTCGCCGGCCGGTCGCTGAGGACCACCCGCTGGGCGCGGTCGGGGCGCGCCCGCACCAGCGCCTCGTACTGGATGCCGTGCGCGACCGCGACGGCCCAGTGCCCCGGCAGCGCCGCCGGCGTGCCGGGCACCACCTCGACCTCCAGCCCCTCCGAGCGGAGCGTCTGAGCCGCGGCGAGCGCTCCGTCGACCCAGCTGCGGTCGCCGCCGACGTGGGGCACCACGAATCCGACCACACCGTTCACGCGTCTCTGCTCCGTTCCTCCCGGACAGCGCGCACCGTCACTCGTCCCGGGAAGGACACGATGAGCACAAGGACCGAACTGCCGATTCTCGCCGACTGCCCGAAATCAATGATCGCAGGCCCCTGCGGCGGGGTGTTCGGCGACGGCGGCTGCGAGATCGCACCGGATCACGGATGCGTGTTCCTCGACCCGGCCGAGGCCCGCTCGCACGGCGACCGCGCGCGGCTCCTGCTCTCCCCTCCGGTCCCGTCCGCCCCGCCGGCCGCCGGGCCCGTCAGCGGGCTGGACCGCGCGCTGCGCCGCGGCGAGTTCGCGGTCGTCGCCGAGGTGAACGGCACCGACAGCGCGGACGCCTCCGGTTTCGTCGCCGCCGCCCGCTCGATCGCCGCCGTCGCCACGGTCGTCTCCGTCACCGACCACTCCGGCGCCAACGTCCACATGGGCAACGTCGCCGCGACGGCGCACCTGCTCGCGGCCGGTATCGAGGTGATGCCCACCTTCTCCCAGCGGGACCGCAACCGGATCGCCCTCCAGGGCGACCTGCTGGGCGTCACCAGCCTCGGCGCCCGCAACATCCTCGCCGTCACCGGCAACCATCCCCGCGTCGGCGACACCCCGGACGCCAAGCCGGTCTTCGACTTCGACAGCCCCCGTTTCCTGCGCGCCGCCGACCGGCTGCGGCACGAGGGCCGGTTCACCAACGGAAGGAGCGTGGAGGTCCGGCCGTCCTTCCTGCTCGGCGCGACCGCCCACCCGTTCGCGCCGGACCTCGCCGACCGGCCCCGCCAGGTGCTGCGCAAGGTGCGCGCCGGCGCCGACTTCGTCATCTCGCAGCACATCTTCGACCTGCCGGTGTGGCGCGCGTTCGTCCGGCGGCTCAACGCCGAACGTGCCCACGTACGCCCGTTCTCGCTGCTGGGCGGGGTGGCGATCCTGCCGGACGAGCCCATCGCACGCGCCGTCAACGCCGGGCTGCGGGGCTTCTCCATCCCCGAGGACCTCCTCACCCGGCTGCGCCAGTCCCGCGACCCGCAGGACACCGGCCTGGACATCGCCGCCGAGACCGTCGCCGAACTGCGGGCGGCCGAGGGCGTGCACGGCGTCCTCCTCGCCCCCGTCACCGGCCGCCAGAACGCCCTGGCCGCCTCGCGGGAGCAGATCGAGCTCATCGCCGAGGTGCGGCGCAGGGCCGGCATCGCCGTCGGCCCCGGCACCACGGTCGCCGCCGGGGGCGCCCTGCCGGTCGCCGCCGTGGGGCCCGCCGTCCCCGCACACCCGGCCGGTTCCCTCGAGGGGGCCGCCCGATGAGCACCGGTCCCACCGTCATGACCGTCCTCGGCCCCGTCGCGGCGAACGAGCTGGGCGTGACCCTCATGCACGAGCACCTCGTCTCCAACGCGGTCGCCCAGTGGTCGCCGCCAGAGGACCCGGCCCGTCTCGCCGAGTTCGTCGCGGAGTACGAACCGGCGATGCACGGGCGGGTACAGCTCGACCCGTTCTCCTACCGCTCCGCCATGCAGCAGCTCTCCCTCGATGTCGCCCTCACGGAACTCCGGCGCTTCCGGGCGGCCGGCGGCGGCACGGTGGTCGACCTCGGCGTCCCCGGCTTCGGCCGTGACCACGTAGCCCTTCAGGTGCTGTCCCGGCTCAGCGGCGTGCACATCGTCATGGGCTGCGGCGAGTACGTCGAGCACTCCCACTCGCCCTACGTCCGCCACGCGCCCGCCGAGACCGTGCGCGATGTCGTCCTCGGCGAGTTCCACGACGGCGTCGGCACCACCGGCATCCGCGCCGGTGTCATCGGCGAGATCGGCACCGGCAACCCCGCCACCGCCGAAGAACTGAAGGTGCTCACCGGGGCCGCGCTGGCCGCCATGGAGACCGGCGCCGCGCTGAACATCCACCGCTCCATCCAGCCCGACCCGCTGGCCGGGCTGGCCGGACTCGACCATGTCCTCGGCCTCGGCCTCGACCCGTCCCGGGTGGTGGTGTCGCACTGCGACGAGCGTCCGGAGCACGCTTTCGCCCTGGAGGTCGCCCGGCGCGGCGCCTGGGTCGAGCTCGACACCTTCGGCATGGAGCAGTGGGCCGTCTCCGCCCGGCGCGGCGACGGCTTCCCGCGGCGCTCCTTCGACCACGACCGCATCGGGATGCTGCTCGCCCTGCTGGAGGCCGGGCACGAGGAGCGCATCCTCCTCAGCCACGACATCGCGATGAAGCCGCAGTTCACCGCCTACGGCGGCTGGGGCCTGACCCATCTGCTGGAGAACGTGCGCCCCCGGGCGATCGCCGCGGGCGTCCCCGCGGACACCTGGGACCGCCTGCTGACCGACAACCCCCGCCGGGCCCTCACCGGCCGCTGACCTCTCCGCGGGCCCGCCGGCCGCCCCACGCCCACCCGGCCGTCACCGTGCCCGCGCCCCCACACCCGAGCCCCACACCCCGCATCCCGCGTTCCCTGTCCGCCGCGCCCGCGGCGGTCCGACCCGGAGGACCCCTATGTCCCTCGTACGGCGCTCATCCCCGCGCACCCGCCGGCTGCTGTCCGTCGCCGGTGCCCTGGCAGCCACCGCCCTGGTGCTGACCGGTTGCTCCTCGGCGAACGGCAGCGGCGTCTCCTCGGACGGCTCGGCCAAGCTGAAGCTCGTCCTGGAGTGGTACCCGGACCCGGAGAGCGGGGGCTTCTACGCCGCCCGGTCGACCGGTCTGTACGACAAGGCCGGGCTCGACGTCTCCATCCAGCCCGGCGGGCCCAATGTGTCGGCCACCCAGATCGTCGCGGGCGGCCGCGCGCAGATCGGTCTGGCCGAGGCTCCCGCCCTCGCGCAGGCACGGGCCGACGGCATCCCCGTGGTCGCCATCGGCGCCATGTACCAGACCAACCCGGCCGGTGTGATGGTCCACGCCGACAGCGGCATGAAGAAGATCGAGGACACCGCCGGCCGCACCTGGGTGGTGTCCACCGGGCAGGTCGGTCCCGACTGGGTGAAGCAGAAGTACGGCATCGGCTTCAAGACGCAGGCGTACTCCGGTTCCATCGCCAACTTCCTCAAGAACGACGGCCTGGTGCAGCAGGGCTGGCCGACCAGCGAGCAGTACCAGGCGGGCAAGCAGGGGGTGAGGACGACGTTCTTCAGCTACGCCGACACCGGTTACAACCCCTACGGTGACGTCATCTTCACCACCGAGTCGTTCCTCAAGGAGCACCCCGACCAGGTGAAGGCCTTCCTGAAGTCCTCCATGCAGGGCTGGGCCGACTACATGTCCGACCTGAAGGTCGCCAGGACCGCCCAGGCCGCGATGCGGAAGGCCAACAAGGAGGAGTCCTCCGAGGTCATGTGGTACGCCTGGCAGGAACAGCGGACCTTCATCACCTCCCACGAGGGCGCGGGGCAGCTGGGCGCGATGACGAAGGAGCGCTGGTCCACCCTGCTGTCGCAGCTGCGGAAGGTCGGTGCGCTGAAGAAGACGGTCGACGTCGACGACCTGTACGACTCCTCCTACCTGCCGGACATCGAGGCGCCCGCCTCCCTCCCCAAGGCGCCCGACGGCTCCTTCTGAGTCCTCCCGCGGGCCGGGCCGTGCTCCGAGGCGGTCACTCGGCGCACGGCCCGTTTTGCTCCGGGGCGATCAGGCCCCCCTGCCCATGGCTGAGCGAACGGACAGGCCGGCTGAGGTGCGCGACGGTCGCTGCCCGCCGTGGGTGCTGCGGGACTACGCGGTCCTCGCCGACGGCGAACGCGGCGCGGTGGTGGATCCCGAGGGAAGGATCGTCTGGTTGTGCGCTCCGCGCCGGCACAGCGACGCGGTGTTCTCCGCCCTGATCGGAGGCGCCGGGTACTTCGGGTGCCGAACCGGAGGACGGATGGCATGTGCGGGGCGGCCACTACGAGGACGGCACGCTGATCCGGGTGAGCCGCTGGCTGACCGCCGACGCCGTGATCGAGTGCCGCGACGCGCTGGCGATGCCCGCTTCGGCGGACCGTCTCGTACTGCTGCGCCGGCTGCGGGCCGAGAAGGGCGAGGCCCGGCTGCGGCTCACTCTCGATCCGAGGCCGGGCTACGGAGCCGGCCGGGTCCGGGATCCCCGGCTGGAGGGTGACACGTGGACCGCCGACGCCGGAGGACTACGACTCCGGCCGGCTGGAGTCCCGGTGCGGCACTGCGCGGCAGCCTGCCCCAGTCGTTCGTGCACGCCCTGCTGCTGGAGTGCGCGGTCCGGCCGAACGACGCCTCGGTGCTGCCGTTCCGAGGTGGCCCGCCGGGCCGGGACGACGTCCGTGGCCATGTCGTGGGGCGGGCGGGGGTGACATGCCGTGGCCGTCGTGACATCACCGCCCTCTGCGGGGGTAACCGCGCAGCAGGAGGTTGCACATGTTCGAAGCGTCCGACATCCGGGAGTGGCGGGGTCACGATGTCGTCGACCTCGACGGCCACAAGATCGGGGTTCTGGAGTCCGTCTACGTCGACACGGGCACCGACCAGCCCTCTTTCGCCACGGTGACCGTGGGGCTGCCGACCCGGCGCCGTCTGGTCTTCGTCCCCCTGCCCGGCGCGACCGTCGGCCCGGGCTATCTGAAGGTCACCCACAGCAGGAACACGGTGAAGGCGGCCCCGTCGATCGACACCGACGGCGAACTGGCCGCCACCGGGGAACCGGACGTCTTCGCCCACTACGAACTGCCCTACGCACCGGGTGCCGGCGGGGAGCGGCGCCTGGCCCGCCGCTGACGCGTCACCGCCCCTGGAGTCTTGATGAGCCTGTTCCTGTTCCTGATCCTCGTGGCCGTCGTCCTGGGCATCATCGGTGTGGCGGCGCACAGCCTGTTCTATCTGCTGGTCATCGGCGTCGTCGTCCTCGTCGTCGACCTCGTCTACGCCGCGATGCGTTTCCGGCGCGGGGGCCGGAAGCACCGCATCGCCCGCTGACCGCCCCGCCGCTGACGGTCAGGCCGGGCACGAGGAGCACGTCGGCCGCTGTGCAGGCCAGCGCCTCGGCGGCGAGCATCACCCGCCGCCCGGCGGGCGAACCGAGCGGACCGGCGGGTTCGGCCGGGTCCCCTGCCGCAGGTGCGGTCGCGTCGCGGGGACGGGCCGGCCCGGTGGAGGCCGGGTGACTCTCCCGGTGGCCGTGCGCGCCGGTCACCGCGGGGCGGTCCCCGGGCAGGCGCGGGCTCTCAGCCGGCCGGTGCCGTGCGGGACAGGTGCGGGCCTGCGGGAGCCGGGCCCTGACCGTGTGGCAGGGTGACCGTGCGCGCGGGTCCGGCGGCGGCCGAGGCCAGGCAGGAGTGCGCGATCTCCAGCGCTTCGGCGATCTGGCGGGTGCCGGTGGTGACGCACAGGGTGTACGCGAGATCCCTCAGCCGGGGGCTGGGGACCATGTCCGGGACGAGCGTCTCCTCGGCGAGGGCGGTCTCGTAGTCCTGGACCAGCCGGCGCAGGGTGGCCGGAAGAGGCATCAGCATCGGGAGAACGCTCCTTGGTCTGCGGTCTGCGGGACACGAAGGCGGCCGGCCGTAGCGGCCGGTGCCCGGGCCGCATGGGGCCGCGGGCGGGACACGGGGCGTCCGGGCGGGGAGGCGGCGGCTCGGGGCAGGGGCGCGCCGGGACGGGTGCCCCTCCTCGCGGGTCCCAAACCCTCGGCGGCGCACGGGAGAGGGGCCACCCGGGGAGGAACAAACGGGTGAAACATGCCGATTCGCAAGAACCCGGATGGCGCAAGCGGAAAGGGGCACCCACAGTGAAACCACCCACCACCGGACATGACCGGGAGAACTTCGTGATCGTCAAGAAGATGCATGACATGGGCGTCCGCAGCGAACACGCCTACATGGCCGCCTTCGCTTCCATCGGTCTCACGGCGGTCGCCTGGATGACCAGCCTGAAGGCCGAGCCCGACACCGGCCTGGACCGGGCCGACCGGTGGGGGCTCTTCGTGGGCGAATGGGCTCCCACGTTCTTCGGCCTGGGTCTGGCTCTCTCCCATTACGAACAGCAGGACGGCAGCCTCACCGCGGGCGTCAAGGGGATGCTGCGGGGCGAGTCGGCGGACTGACGCCGTCCGGCTGCCCACGCTCACAGGGGTGCCCGGCGAACCGGGCACCCTGTGCCCGCCCGCTGTGCTTTTCGGTGGAGCCGTCAGGTGCGCCGGGTCCCCCACACGCGGTAGCGCTCGGCGTCCGCCCACTTGACGTCGAGGCCGAGTCCGGGACGGCCGGTGTCGGGGCGCAGGACACCCCCGTCGGGCGACAGCGTGCCGTCGAGCAGCAGGCTCTCGACGCGGACGTGGTCGTGGAAGTACTCCAGGTGCCGCAGCCGCCGCACGGCGCAGAACGCATGGGCCGAGAGCGCCGGCGCGCAGTGGGCCGACAGGTCCATGTGGTGGGCCGCCGCCAGACCGGCCGCCGCCGGCAGGCCGGTGACGCCTCCGCACCGGGTGACGTCGGCCTGGAGACAGTCCACCGCGGGCCCCTCGACGAGGCCGGCGAAGTCCCGCGCGGTGGAGGCGTATTCGCCCGCCGCGATCTCCAGCCGCGCCGGGCCCCGAGCGCGCAGCATGCGCAGACCTGCGAGGTCGTCGGAGCTGACGGGCTCCTCGAACCACCGCACGTCCCACTCGTCGTGGAACCGGCCGGCCCAGTACAGCGCCTCCTTGCGGCCGAGTGCGCCGTTGGCGTCCGTGAAGATCTCCGGCTCGTCGCCGACGGCGGTGCGGACGGCCGTCAGGCGCCGCGGGTCGCACCCGGGATCGCGGGAGGTCTTGAGTTTGACGCGCGGGATCCCCTGGTCCACCCAGCCGGCGAGCTGGTCGGTGAGGCGGTCCAGGGAGTAGTTCGTGAAGCCGCCGCTGCCGTAGACCGGAACCTGGTCGTGCCAGGCGGGAAGCAGGTGGACCAGGGGCAGTTCCAGCAGCCGGGCCTTGAGGTCCCACAGCGCCACGTCCATCGCGGAGACCGCCATGGCGCCGACGCCGGGACGGCCCGCGTTGCGGATCCGGCGGTCCATCAGGTGCCACAGGGCCGGGGGCGAGGTGACACTCCGCCCCCGTACGACGTCGGCGAGTTCGGATTCCGCGAACGCGGCCACCGCCACGTCGCCGTAGGTGTAACCGAGTCCCGTACGGCCGCCGGCGTGCACCCGTACCAGGACCATGGTGGTGGACTCCCATGCGAGGGTCCCGTCCTCCTCCCTGCCGTCCGGACCGTCGGTCGGCACCTCGAAGGCGTGCACCTCCACCGAGTCGACCTCCACCGGGTCCGTCCCGCAGCCGGCCGGCCCGGGTCCCGTGCCGGTCCTCTCCCCGCCCGGCCCCGGCCCGCTCGTGCCGGCCCGCCCGGCAGGGAGCGCGGAACGTGGTCAGCGGGGTGCGTCATGGGCTTCTCCCGGCCGGAAGCGGTGCTCGGTGCCGGAGTCACCCCGGGACGCCGGGGTAAACCCGTCCGGCACGGTTTCCTCAGCCGGGCACGTCCATGCGCTGGGTGCCGATCACCGACAGCAGGCGCAGCGCCTCCTCCGACCGGGTGCCCGGCTCGGCGGTGTAGATCACGACCCGCTGGTCCCGGTCGGTGATGTCGAGGACGTCGCAGTCGACGGTGACGGGGCCGATCAGCGGGTGGTGGACGGTCTTGCGCAGCGTGTGCCCGGCGCGTACGTCGTGGGAGGCCCACAGCCGGGCGAACTCCGGGCTTCCGGAGAGGAGTTCGCCGACCACCGAGGCGACCTCGGGGTCGTCGGGGTAGCGGGCGGCGGCGGCCCGCAGGTGCCGGGCCGCGGTACGGGCGAAGCCGCCGTCGTCGGACAGGCTGTACAGCAGCCGATCGTCTCCCGGCGGGGTGAGGAAGGCACGGCGTACGAGGTTGCGCTCCGGCCGGGACAGCGCCGAGAAGTCCTCCAGGAGGGCGGCCGCCAGGTCGTTCCAGGCGATCACCTCGTACGTCGCGGACAGCACGATCGCCGCCGCGTGCGGGAGCCGCCGCAGGAAGTCGAGGATGCTCTGCGGCACCTCACGGGAGGGTCCGGGCGGCGGGCCCGGCGGAGCACCGGCCAGGTGGTGCAGATGGTCGCGCTCGGCGTCCGACAGGCAAAGGGCGCGGGCCAGGCCGGCGAGCACCTCGCGCGACGGGTGCGGGCCGCGGGCCTGCTCCAGGCGCGTGTAGTACTCGGTCGAGATGAACGCCAGCTGCGCGACCTCCTCGCGGCGCAACCCCGGGGTGCGGCGGCGCGGCCCGGACGGGAGGCCGACATCCGCGGGGGCGATCCGTTCACGCCTGCTGCGCAGGAAGCCGGCCAGCTCGCGTCTGTCCATGCCCTCCAGTCTGCGCGGGCGCCGCGCGGGCTAAACAGGTACCGGCGGTGCCTGGATAGGCCCTGCCGTGAGGGCCAGGCTCGATGTCATGGACAATACGCAGACCACGGATCCGTTCGCCCCCGCCGCACCCGGCCTGCTGACCGGCAAGGTGGCCTTCGTCACCGGCGCCGGGCGTGGCATCGGAGCCGCCGCGGCGCGGCTGTTCGCCCGCGAAGGCGCCCGGGTGCTCCTCGCGGCACGGACGGAATCCCAGCTGGAGGCGGTGACCGTGGAGATCCGTGCCGCCGGCGGCTCAGCGGACCACGTCGTGTGTGATCTCGCCGACGCGGCGAGCGTGCACTCCGCGGTCGAGCGCGCCGTGGAGCTGTACGGCAGGCTCGACGTCGCGTTCAACAACGGGGCGACCGGCCAGCGGCCGGGCCCGATGGACGAGTTACCGGAGGCGGACCTCGACGCCGTCTACCGTGTCAACCTCAAGGGGGTGTGGCTGGCCATGACCGCCGAGGTGGCCGCGATCAGGGCCACCGCGGGCAGCGGCGCCATCGTCAACACCTCGTCCGTCGGCAGCCTCAAGGCCAACCCCACCCTTCCCGCCTACTCGGCGATGAAGCGGGCCGTGAACAGCCTCACGGAGTCGGCCGCCGTCAGCTACGGTCCGGAGGGCATCCGGGTCAACGCCATCGCTCCCGGTACCACGCTGACCGAGATGATCCGCGACTGGGAGGCGGAGGTGCCGGGGGTCGTCGACCGGCTCAACGCGAACACCCCGCTGCGCCGCGCCGCCCACCCGGACGAGATCGCCCAGGCCGCCGCCTGGCTCCTCAGCGACCGGGCCTCGTACGTCACCGGGACGGTCCTTCCGGTCGACGGCGGTATGCAGGCGGCGTGAGCCGGGCGCGCGGCGTACCTCGCGACGCTGCGGCGCGCCGAAGGCCACGGGCGGACCGGCCGGACGGCTGGACGGCTGGACGGCTGGACGACCGTGCCCGCCCTCGTCGTGGCCGGGGGCGTCCCGCGACGCCGGGTGGCGGGGCTTTGGGTCTGACGACGCGGCACGCCCCGCACCGGGGGACACCGTCCGCGCCGTCGTCTCCGGGCGCCGCCCGCGCACCCGTCACGGGCGGCGCCCGGAGGTGAGGCGGCCGGCGGCTCAGCGGCGGGCCGCGGGCGCCTCCGAGGTCTGCGGCAGGGAGGAGACGACCACCTCGGAGCGGCGGCTGCCGCCGCGCTCCAGGAGACCGCCCACCACGGCGAGGGCCAGCCCCGCCAGGGCCAGGCCCGCGCCGACCAGGGACGGCGAGGCCCAGCCCCAGCCGGCCGCGATGACCAGACCGCCGAGCCAGGCGCCGCCGGCGTTCGCCAGGTTGAAGGCCGAGTGGTTGGAGGCCGCGGCCATCGTCGGGGCGTCCTTCGCCTTGGCCATCAGCAGCATCTGGACGGGCGTGGTGATGAAGGAGCTCAGCGCGCCGATCACGGTGATCGTGACCAGCGCGGCCACCGTGCTGTGGACGGCGAACCAGAACGTCACCAGCGCCGCGGCGAGGAGCGCGAACCCCGTGTACAGCGTCGGGCGCAGCGCGCGGTCGGTGAGCGGTCCCGCGGCCAGGGTACCGGCCGTCATGCCGACGCCGAAGAGGGCGAGGACCAGGGTCGTCGAGGAGTCGGAGATGCCCGTCAGGTTCGTCAGCATGGGCACCAGGTAGCTGTAGAGGGCGAAGAACCCGCCGAATCCGATCACCGCGACGGCCAGTCCGATCGCGACCTGCCCGTTGGCCATGGCCCGCAGCTCGTGACGAATGCCGGACTGCCCGGTGCGCGGCTGGTGCGGGACGAACAGGGCCAGCAGGACGAGGGCCACGAGGCCGATCACGGCGACCGCGACGTAGGCGGCACGCCAGCCCAGCTGCTGGCCCAGGGCCGTTCCCGCGGGCACGCCGACGATGTTCGCGACGGTGAGTCCCAGGAACATCCTCGACACGGCGCGCGCGGCCCGGTCGGGGGCGGTCAGCCGGGAGGCGACGACGGCTCCGACGCCGAACAGCGCTCCGTGCGGCAGGCCCGCCAGGAGCCGCGCGGCGAACAGGAGGGGGAAGTCCGGTGCGAACGCGGACGCCAGGTTGCCGGCCACGAACAGTCCGGTCAGCATCAGCAGCAGCCGCTTGTGCGGGACGCGTGCGCCGATGCCGGTCAGCAGGGGGGCGCCCACGACGACACCGAGCGCGTACGCCGAGACGACGTTCCCGGCGTGCGGCACGGAGACGCCGATCCCGTGGGCGATCTGGGGCAGCAGCCCCATGGTGGCGAATTCGGTCGTGCCGATGCCGAACGCGACGACGGCCAGGGCCAGCAGAGCCAGAGGCATGGGGCGGGGGAACCCTTCAGAGACGACGGTCGGGGACTGGTCGGGGGCGGGCTCCGTTGCCCGGCGCGCCCGGAAGGCGGACGCGCCCATGACATATCCAAGTATGACCGGTGGTCCGGACATTCCGAGATCGGCCCCCATGTCCCGTGACGCACGTCATAGACGACCGGGCAAGCCCCGCCCAACCGAGCCGTAAGTAAAGTTAGGCTAACCTTCCTTCATGGCGAAGATCCACAGACTGATGCCGCAACGGCCCCGCATGTTCCGCGCGGCGGTCCTGCGCACGGAACGCGTCTCCCCCTCCGTGCAGCGGGTGACGGTCAGCGGCCCTGACCTCGGCGAGTTCCCCTGGCAGGGCTACGACCACTGGTTCCGGCTCTTCCTCCGGCTCCCCCACCAGCGGCGGCTGCGGCTGCCGGAGTTCAGCGGGTCGCGCTGGTGGCAGGCGTATCTGGCGATCCCGGAGGACGAGCGGCCGCACTGCTCCAACTACACCGTGGCGGGCTTTCGCCGGGAGAGGGCCGAGATGGACATCGACTTCGTCGTCCACCACGGTCCGGCCGGCGAACTCGCGGGCCGGGCCGCGGCCTGGGCGTGCGGCGCACGTCCCGGCGACCCGCTCGCCGTACTCGACCAGGGAGTCCTGTTCGACTGCCCGCCCGACGCCTCCGAGGTCCTGATCGTGGCCGACGAGACCGGGCTGCCCGCCGCCACCGGCATCCTGCGCTCCCTGCCCCGCGACGCCAGGGGCCGGCTGATCCAGGAGGTGCCCACGGCGGACGACCGCCGGGCGCTCGACGCGCCGCCCGGGGTGACGGTGACCTGGGTGGTGCGTGAGGACCGCGGGAGCGTGCCCGGCACCGCGGCCCTCGGCGAACTCCTGCGGCACTCCCCCGCCGACGCCGGCGGGTACGCCTTCGTCGTCGGCGAGTCCACCCTGGCCACCGAGGGACGCCGCCACCTGCGCGACGCCGGCCTGCCGAGGGAACGCATCACCTTCTCGGGTTTCTGGCGCCACGAGGGCCGGCGGCTGGCGGCCTGACCGCCGCGGAGCCCCGCCAGGGCCTGTCCGTCACCGGGCGCGGCGAGCCGTCCGGCTCGGTCGCCCGTCATCTCGCAGGGGTCGCACACACGGTGCGGGCCGAGGGCGTCCGGAGCGGGCCGGCGGCGCGCTTACCCTGTGCGGCATGAGCGGTGTGAACAGGGTGAGCGGTGCGGACGGCACCGGCGGGGACATAGCCGGCGGGGGTGGTCCGCTGGAGCGGCTCTCCCTCGAACAGCTGCGGACGCGGACCAGTGTGAAGTGGCGGGCCCACGACGGTGACGTGCTGCCGCTGTTCGTCGCCGAGATGGACGTCCTGCCGGCCGAGCCCGTGGTCCGGGCCGTCACCGAAGCGATGACGCGGGGCGACACCGGGTACCCGGCCGGGACCTCCTACGCCGAGGCGCTGGCGGAGTTCGCCCGCGAACGGTGGGGGTGGGACGGCGTCGTCGTGGAGCGCACGGCGCGGATGCCGGACGTGATGCGGGGCGTGGCCGAGGTGCTCGCCGTCGTCTCCTCCCCCGGTGACCCCGTCGTCGTCAACTGCCCTGTCTATCCTCCGTTCTACGACTTCGTGACGCACGGCGGGCGGCGGGTGGAGGAAGCACCGCTGGGTGCGGACCTGCGGATCGATCTCGCCGCCCTGGAGGAGGCTTTCGGGCGGGCCGCCCGGCGCGGGGCGCGGCCGGTGTATCTGCTGTGCAGCCCGCACAATCCCACCGGGACCGTGCACACCGCCGACGAGCTGGCCGCCGTCGCCGCGCTGGCGGCGCGGTACGGGGTGCGGGTGGTCGCCGACGAGATCCACGCTCCGCTCGTGCTGCCGGGGGCGGTGTTCGTGCCGTACCTGAGTGTCCCGGGGGCCGGGAACGGCATCTCGCTGATGTCGGCGTCCAAGGCCTGGAACCTCGCCGGTCTGAAGGCGGCGGTCGCGGTAGCGGGCCCTGGCGCGGGCGAGGATCTCGCCCGTGTTCCGTCCTGGGTGCAGGACGGTCCCAGCCATCTCGGGATCATCGCGCACACCGCGGCGCTGCGGCACGGCGGGCCGTGGCTCGACGAGCTGCTCGCCGGTCTCGCCGCCAACCGGCGGCTGCTCACGGAGCTGCTCGCCGCGCGGCTGCCCGGCGTCCGCTACCGGCCCGGCGAGGGGACCTATCTCGCCTGGCTGGACTGCCGTGCTCTGGGGCTGGGTGACGATCCCGCGGCCGTCTTCCTCGATCGCGGCCGGGTGGCCCTCAATTCCGGGCCGTCCTTCGGGAGCGGCGGGGCCGGGCATGTACGGCTCAACCTCGCCACCTCGGCCGAGCTGCTGACCGAGGCGGTGCGGCGGATGGCCGCGGCGGTGGCCGCCGAGGGGCGCTGAGGTTCCGGGCCCGCGTGCCCGGGGCCGGTGCGGTCACGTCGCCGTACCGGCCCGGCAGGCGCAGGGCTCAGTTCTTGGCCCACTTCTGGTTGCCCTGGCCGTTGCAGTCCCAGAGCTGGAGCCGGGCGCCGTTGCCGGTGCCCTGTTCCACCACGTCCACGCACTTGTCGGACGCCGGGTTGACCAGATCGTACGAGGAGTTGAGCCGGAACTGCTGCGCCGAGGAACCGTTGCAGGTGGCCACCTGCACCCTGGTGCCGTCGGAGGTGCCCGCGTCGGCGGCGTCCATGCACAACCCCATGGCACGGATCGTGCCGTCGGACAGGAACCGCCACTGCTGCTGCGGCGATCCGTCACAGTTCCAGATCTGCAGCTGGGTTCCGTCGCCTCCGCCGCTCGGATCGTCGATACAGCGGCCCGAGACCAGGCCGTGCACGGACACCGCCACGACCGCGGTGGTGCCGCCGGTGGACGAACTGCTCTTCTTCGCGGACTTCTTGGTGCCGGACGACGTGCCCGAGGATCCCGAGGTGCCGCTCTTGCCGGACGAGGACCCCGACGACGAGGACGTGCCGCCGCTCGCCGGCTTGCCGTCGGACGAGCTTCCTCCGCTTCCCGAAGCCCGGTGGTCCGATCCCGCCTCGGTGCCGGCAGCGCCGTCCGTCTTCGCCCCGGCTGTGTGCTTCTTCACCGAACCGGCCTTCGCCGGCTGCGCGTTCGGCGTGGGCGAGGCCGATCCGACGGCGCCGATCCCGCTCCCGTCCAGGTCGTCGCCCAGCACCGATCCGGGTGTCGCACCGGCCGACGCGTGGGCGCCGTCCCCGTTCTCGCCGGTCACCAGGAAGGGGACCGCGATCAGCAGGGCTCCCGCGACGGCTGCTCCGGCCAGCACGCTCTTGTGGGGTCTGCCCGGTGCGGCCGCTCGCGCCGCCGCGGCCTCCGGTGCCGCGGCGCCCGACTCGGCCGTCTCCGGCTCGGCGGAGGCGGCTTCGCCGGTTCCACCGGCTTCGCCCGGGTCGGCCTCGTCGGCACCGGCCGTGGCAGGCGCCGGTGCGGGCCCGTCGGCGCCGGTCTCCCCCGCCGCCGCTGCTCCGGCCGCGCCCGTCCCGGCGGCCTCCTCCGGCTCGGCCCCGGGGGCGGTTGCTGCTGCGGAGGCCACGGCCGGGGCGGCCTGAGCCGCCGCGTTCTCCGGACCCGGCGCCTGTGGGGAGGTCATGGGTGCCCTTTCTGGTCTGTGGTGGTCCCGTGAGTGGGGTGGGTCGTCGTCGGGGGGCCGTCAGTCCGGCTGCGCGGAGGCCCCGGTCAGCCGCTGGAATCCGGTGCGCACCGCCTCCGGGAAGAGTTCCGGGTGCCCGCTCAGCAGGGTCACCAGGTCCTCCCGGCCGAGGCGCAGGTCTCCCAGCGGCAACGCGATGTCCTCCAGCATCCAGGTGGCCGCGGCGCCGGAGGACCAGCCGAGCCCCGCCACGTGATCTTGACGCACCAGGGTGGAGAGCAGTTCCCGGGAACCGAGAAGTTCCTCCAACTCCCGCTCGGTGAAGCCCGGTTGTGCCGCTTCGGACTCCGTCTCCCCGGTCTCCGGTTCGTGGGGTCCGGGTTCCTCGGTCGCCGGTCCCCCGTCGTCGGCACCCGGGTCGGTGGCCGGCAGGGCGGCCGGGACCGTCGGCGACGGACGGATGTCGACGACGAGGCCGTCCTCGACGGTCAGATACAGGTCCAGGGTGCCGAAGGTGCCGTGCACGGTCGTCGTCCCCGTGGGCGCGAGGGGCACAGCGGAGGTGCGCAGCGCCACGTACGCGGCGTAGCGCAGGTCCCGCCGGGTCCATCCGCCGGGGAAGGCGCCTTCGGGGTGGTCGGTGCGGGGCGCCTGCGGGGCGAGCACCCTGGCGACGGCCGCGTCCACCTCGTCCTGCATCAGCGTGACGACGTGCTCCTGGTCGCCGGTGTGGGCGGGATCGGGTTCGCGCAGGGTGGTGGGTGTGCCGAGCGGGTCGGACAGGGCGAGGGCCCGGTGGAAGGCGGTGCGCCCCTCCGTCCCGTCGGCGCCCGTGAGCGGTGCCCAGTCGTCCGGGGCCGGTCCGTCACCGCCCAGGTCACGGGCGGCGCCGGCGAGATCCGCACCGGTGGGCCGCACACCGAGGATCTCCGGGAGCCGGGCCAGGATGCGGTCCCGGTCGGTCGCCGGGTCCGTTTCCAGCCGGATCGTGTGATGCGCCGCTTCCGGACCGTCCACGAAGACCGGCGAGATGCGCACCAGTGGTGCACCGTCGGCTCTCGTGACCGCGGAGTAGCGCCTGATCATCTCCGCCCGGACGGCGCGCCGGACGTCGGCGGTCCGGTCGGGGCCGTCGGGAGAGGGCGCCAGGTGGATCCGGACGGCCAGGACGAGCCCCCGCCGGCCGTCGGCGAACAGCACATGGCGGACGTCGAAGCCGAAGGTGCGGTCTCCGCGCGTGAGGTGCCCGGGGCCCGCTGTCGCCTCGCCGACGGGCTCTTCCAGGGGCCAGGGGCCGTCGGAGCGGGGCGGCAGGGTGAGGGCGTGCTCGATCGCGGTGCGGGCGGCCGGTCCGTCCTGAGTGCCGCGGGGCGGCAGCCACGCGGTGGGACCGGGCCGGGTTCCGGTCAGTTCCTCTCCCGCCCGCACCAGTTCGGCGGGAACCGGCGGCACTCCGAGGAGCGAGCCGTCGCGTACGCCGTCGAGGACGTCCGGATCGACCGGGACGACGTGGTGCGGCGCCTGGTTCCTGCCGACCCGGACCAGACGGACCAGAGGCGCCCCGTGCACCTGGTTCGCACCGCCGTAGGTCTGGAACACCATCCGCTGCAGATACGCCCAGACCTTGTCGGCCATCACGTCACCGGGCGGGGCGTCCAGATGGACGCGGGCCGTCAGTTCGAGGCCGCGGTGCCCGTCGGGGAACAGGAAGTGCCGGATGTCGAAGCCGTAGGCACGGCCGTCGCGGGTGAGCACCGCCGGCACGGGCGCCGTCTCGCCGACCGGGCGCAGCGCGGGCCAGCGGATGTGCGGCTGGACCGGCGTGGGCCGGTACGCGACGTGCTGTCCGTCCCTGACCAGACCTTCGATACGGACCCCCGCGGCCTCGCCGACCCAGTGGTCGGTGCGCCCGTCGGGCAGCCGGCGCACCGTGCCCGCGGCGACGGCGGCGGCGTGAGCCTCTTCGACCGCGCTCAGTACCCGGTGCGGTGACCAGAAGGCGGGGAACATGACGTGATCGGTGCCGTCCCGGTGCAGCCGCCAGCGGGACGGCACGGCGGACCGTGTGTCGCTGACGGCGACAGTCGGGTCGAGGAACCAGACCGTGGCGCGGTAGGTGCCGTTGTCGAAGGCCTCGCCAGGCTCGATCCGCAGGCCGTGCTTCGCTTCGTGTCCCTGGCCCGGTGCGTGGTGGACACCGGTGCGGGTGCCCCGGTCACCGAACCGGGCCACCTCCTCGACCCGGGAGCCGAAGCCCGGCCGGGTCGCCGGGACGACGGCCGGAGCGGGCACATAGCCGGGCGGGGAGACGTCCGGCTGGTCACCGGAGGGCCGGAAGCCGGTGAACTCCCCGTGCGCCAGGGTTCCTTCGATCCTCACCCCGCCGTACTCACCCACCCAGGCGAAGACACCCTCACGCCCGTCCACGGGTGTGACGGTTCCCGTCCGCAGCGCGTCCAGATAGGCCTGCTCCGCCGCGTACACCGCGTCGTCCTCGGTCCAGTACGACGGGAACATCACCACATCCCGTGTCCCCGGCACCGGACGCGACCCCACCGCGAGATCACCCGCCGGCGGATGCGACACCGTCTCCGAGAGCGCACCCGGACCCGGCACACCCGGATACACCGCACGGAACGTCCCGTTCCGCCGCTCCGACCACGCCACCCTCACCGGCCGCCGGCGCGACGACAGACCGCTCGGCGGAAGAAGACCTCCCTCTGCCGGATCCCCGTTCCCGTACAGCACCGACCGCCGCACATCGAGCGGGAACACCGCACGCGCCGGCAGCCCGTCCGACCGGGGTGCGAGCGTGTCACGGCCGGTGAAGGTGTCCTGCCCGTCGAAGCGCGTACCTCCCGGACGGCCGCCCAGAGCGGCGTCGACGGCCGAACCCAGCTGTCGCAGATGGCGGGGCGGTATCCAGGCGCGTCCCTTCGTCCTCGTCGGGTCGAGGCCGGGGTGGTCCGTGTCGACGTCGGGGCGGCCCCGGCTGTCCACGTGTGCGGGACCGTCCATGAGGGCGCCGTCGTGATGGACGGGGCGTGCCCCCGGCGCCGCGCCCTCGCGGTACTCGTCGCGCAGGCCGAGCAGGTGGCCCACCTCGTGGGCCAGCACGGTGGCGTCGAGAGCCGTCGACCAGTTGCGGAAGTCGGCGCGTCCGAGCGACTCGTGCACCTGGACGACGTGGGCCCGGGCCTCCGGATCGGACACGAACTCCAGGTCGACCCGGAGCAGGTCGCCGTTGGGCAGACGCGAACCCTGGTTGTAGTGCGTCTCGACACCTTCCCGGGCGAGTGCGGCCACCCGGTCCAGACGCTCCGGGTCCATGGGGCCGGTCGGTTCCAGCCGTACCCGCACCCGCAGACGGGTGGCGGTCCGCCCGTCGGCCAGCACGAAACGGCGGGCCTCGTAGCCGCGCGCGCCGGCCTGGACGAGGGTGCCCGTGCCTCCCCACCGCCTCAGGTTCTCGCCCGGCGGCACCACCTCACCGCGGGCCACCTCCACCGCGCCGTCGAACACCGACGCGGCGACGGGGGACGGCATCCCCTGCGGCTCCGGCCCCGGCCCCGGGTGCAGGACGGCGGGGCCGACCCCGGCCCCGTCGACGGCGCCGGGGTCGGTGCCCGGCCGCGGTGCGGGCGGGGCGGTGGCCGTCGTGCGGTGGTCCACCGCCGGGGTCACGTCGCTGCCCGGCGCGCCGCCCTCCGCCCCGGCACCGTCGCCGGCGTCCAGGAAGGAGAGGAAGCCACCGAGGTCGAAGGCGAGGTCCTCCGCCTCGCCTCCCGGAGGCGGTGAGGGGGGCGCCCAGCCCGCGGCGGCCCAGTCCTGAGGTGCGGGCGCGGGCTCCGGCCCGAACGGGAGCTGGGGCGGCGCGGCGTCCTGAGCCTGGAACAGTCCTCCCCCGGCCCCCGCGAGCCACCCCTGTTCCGCGGCACCGAAGTCGTGTCCGGCCGCTTCGGGGTCGTCGACGTCCAGTTGCCCGGGCTGCCATTCGACCTCCTCGGTCAGCGGGTTCCAGGTTCCGGTACGCCGTTCCCGGGAGTCGTAGACCGTGACCACCGCGGCCGGGTCGACGCTTCCGGTGAAGGCGACCTCCTGCTCGGTGGAAAACGGGCTGGGCACGGCCATCTCTTCGAAGGTGGCGTTGACGTCGACCCCGGTCGGGTCGCCGTTGCGCGACGCGTCGATCTGGTACCGGTAGCGGCTCTGCAGGAACCAGAGGCGGGGGCTGCGGGTCGTCGACACGTAGGGACCGTCGCCGAGGGCCTGCGCCCAGTTCCGCAGCGTGACGACGACCTGGGTGTTCCTGGCCCGGAAGCCTCGTGCGAAGACCGTCTCCGGGGGATCGTCCGTGAAGCGCCAGAGGGTCTCGTCGGCGCCGCTCAGCACCAGGACGGCGTGGTCGGCCGGGTGCACCTGCCGGTAGTTCACCGCCACCGCCCGGTCGGACGCGGAGGCGTGGAGAGCGGTCGGACCGTCAGTGGTGACCTGACCGTGGTGGATGTAGGGCGCGAGGACGTCCGCGATCTGCCGGAGGTGGTCCGAGGTCAGGACGAACCGCTGCTCGTGGGGCGCGGTGAACACGCCCATCAGGCTCGACTCGTCGTCGGTGAGCACCTGTTCGCCCCGGCCGCCGGGGGTGAGCAGGGCCCGCGGGTCGGCATCGTCGTCGATCACACCGAGCCCGTGCACGATCTCGTGGACGTACGCCGCCGGGTGCACGCCGGTGTACCAGGTGTCCTGGCGCATGGTCCTGCCGTCGGGCAGACCGCTTCGCAGCCGGACCACACTGTGCGCCTGCTCGGGCGTGTCCACGAACTCGACCGCCACCTCCAGCCGGGGGCCGGGGCCCTTCGGGGCGGACCCGAGCGGCAACCGGTGGCCGCGGCCGTTGACCAGCCGGTCCAGCTCGGCCGTCAGCCCGCTGCGCAGCGCGGCAACCTGCGCCGGGTCCGTGTCCCCGGTCACCAGGTGCACCCGGCGGGTCATCCGTACCGTCTCCCGCGCCCGGTCGTCGCGCAGCAGTTCCCAGCCGTAGCCCACCTGGGTGCGCTCGCCCGAGCCGGGCCGCCGCCGGATCCGCGGCCGCCCGCCCTCTTCCAGGGTGATCTCGAAGGAGTCCCTGAACGGGATCCACCGATCGGTCCCGACCTGCCCGGATGCCACCGGCGCACCCTGCGGCACGGGGGCGGTGCGGTCCCCGCCGCCGGGCCCGGGAACGGGGTCCGGGGTGCCGGCGTCGTCCGGCGGCACCGCCAGGTCCGCCTCGCCGGGAAAGACGGCCTCGGGCCCGCCGGCCGGTGCGGAGAAGACCGTCGTCCCGGCCGGCTGGGCCCCGTCCTCGCCCGGGAGCGGTTTCGCTGGTACGGGAGCGTCGGTCGCGGCCGGGGCGGAGGGCGGCACATGCTTCACCGCGGGCGGCGGTGTGCTCTCCTGCGACGTGCGGACAGCGGCCTCCCCTCCGATCTCAAGATCCGACCCACCGCTCAGGTCCGACAGGTCCGACAGGTCCGAGACATCCGAGAGGCCGCCCGTGTCGTGCCCCGCCGCACCGAGCAGACCGTCCAGGCCCGCGACACCGGCCTCGCTCAGTTCGCCGGAGTCCTCGATGCTCTCCTTGTCGTCCTCGAACGGTTCGCCGGCGTATGCCGGGTCCGGTTCGCGGAGCGTGGTGGGACGGCTGAGCGGATCAGCGAGGTCGAGAAGGCCGAGGGCATGCCGGATGTCCGCCTGCCCCTCCTCCGGGTCGGCATCGCCGGGCGGCCGCCACGCGTCGGCGGCCGGCGCCGCGGCGGCCCGCAGTTCCCGGACGAGGTCCTCCAGTTCGTCGGCGCCGGGCAGCACGTCCAGGACGGAGTCCGGCAGTCCGCTCAGTTCCTCCGGCCCGGCGGGGAACGAGTGGTGCGCCGCCTCGGCAGTCCCGGCACGGGCCAGCGACACGCGAACCAGCGGTGCTCCCCCCGCACCCGCCACACTCGGAAGGGTGCCGTAGGCGTCGGCCACCTTCTGCCGGAAGAAGTCCCAGACCATGTCCAGCAGGGGGCCGTCGGTATCGGCCGTGCCGGCCAGGTGGATCCGGATCGTGAGGTCGAAGCCCGGCTGCCCGTTGGCGAACAGCACCTGCCGGACCTCCAGGGGAAGGGTCCGCCCGTCGCGGGTGACCGAGGCCGGCGCGGCAGCCGCCTCACCGACCGGCTCGTGCCGGGGCCACCGGGGATGAGGCTGCATCTGCGTGGGCCGGTACGCGACATGCTGGCCGTCCCGCACCAGGCCCTCGATACGGACACCCTTCGCCTCGCCGACCCAGTGGTGGGTGCCTCGGTCGTCCAGCTGCCTGAGCGCTCCCGCGGCGGCACCCGCGGCGTGCGCCTGCTCCACGGCCTCCAGGAGTTCCTGGATCTGCCACCGGTCGGGAAACATGACGTGCAGGTCACCGTCCTGGTGCGGACGCAGGCGGGACGCGGCGCCTGTCGTCAGGCCGGGACGCAGCGCCGGGTCGAGGAACCAGACGGTGGCCTCATAGGTGCCGTTGTCGTGCTGCGCGCCGGGCTCGATCATCAGGCCGTAGAACTTCATCCGCTCGGCCGGCGTCTTCTTGGGCGCGTGGTAGGCACCGGTGCGGGTGCGGCGATCGCCGTACCGGGCGAGGTCCTCGACCCGCCGGCCGAAGGCCGGACCCGGGCGGGGCACGGTCGGCTGCGGGAGGGGGGCGTAGGAGGGGGCGGCCAGACCGGTGGGTTCGCCCTCCGTCCGCCCGGGGCGGCGGTCGGCCTGAGCGGTCTGGTCGGCGGAGGGCCGGAATCCGGTGAACGAGCCGTGCCTCAGCTCCCCTTCGATCCGCACCCCGGCGTACTCGCCCACCCAGGTGTGGGTTCCGGCCCTTCCCATGGCGGGGAGGACCCTCCCCGCGCGCAGGGCATGCAGGTAGGCCTGCTCGGCGGCGTAGACCGCGTCGTCCTCGGTCCAGTGGGCGGGGAACATCATCTGCCCCCGTTGCCTGGCATGCAGGTCGCCCGCGACCGGGTGCGACCGTTCCGCCGACCGCCCTCGGGCCGTGGCGTACTCGGCACGGAACGTCCCGTTGGGCCCGGCCGGCCCCAGTGCGACCGGCCGGGGGCGAGCCGACATGCCGCTGGGCGGCAGGTGCCCGCCCTCCCCGGTGCGGGGATCTCCGTACAGCGCCGCTCGCCGGGTCTCCAGGGTGAAGTGGGCCCGGGTCGGCAGCCCGTCCGCCCGGGACCGGACATCGCTGGAGAAGACGACATCCTCGTCGGCCCGGAGGCGGGCCGTGCCCAGGGCGGCCTCGATGGCCGATCCCAGCTCACGCAGGTGGCGGGGTGGAAGCCATCGCCTGCTCGGGCCCGCGGAATACGACATGTGGTCGGTGTCCAGAATCGGGCGTCCCCGGTTGTCCACGTGCAGGCCGCCCATCAGGGCGCCGTCCGTGTAGACGGGGCGCAGGCCGTACTGGGAACCCTCGCGGTACTCGTCGTCCAGGCCCAGCAGGTGCCCCACCTCGTGGGCGATGACATGTCCCTCCGTGCCCGTCGCCCAGTTGAGGTGATCCTCCCTTCTGGAGGCGGCGTGCACGTGGACGACGTGGTGAGCGTCCCGGCGGTCTCCCACGAACTCCACCTCGACGCGGAAGAGGTCTCCGTTGGGAAGACGTGAGCCGCCGTTGTACCGCTCGTCGACACCGTCCCGGGCGCGCTGTGCCAGCCGGCCGAGTGCCTCCTCGGTGACGGCCGCGTCCTCGGCCGGGCCGGTGCCCGGGGAGGGCGGGGTCACCGGGTCCAGCCAGATACGGACCACCGCACGGGTCTCGAACTCCCCGTTCGGCAGCAGGTACCGTCGGGTCTCGAAGCGCCTGATCAGCCGCGCGTCGTAGTAGCGCTCCCGGAAATCCGCCCAGGCCTCCCCGAGTTCCTTCTCCAGGGGCTCCACCTCGCCTCGGGCGATCTCGACCGCGTCGGCGTCCGCCGGTCGGCCGGGCTCGGCAGACCCGGCAGACGACCTCTCGAGCAGGATGTCGGGTTCCCACTCCACGTCCGACTCGGGCGGCGGCATCTCCGTGGGACCCGACACGGAGTCGCGATTCGGGATCCGCCGGTGCAGCCAGTCCGCGACAGCCCCCAGAAAACGTCCGAACCAGTCGAGCGCGGCCGTGCCCAAGCCACGGACCGATGCCCAGATGCCCCTGAGCGTCTCCGCGAAGCGCTCGGTCCAGGAAGGGGGCGACGGGTCGGGCGACGCTTCCCGGGCGTCGGGTCCGTCCTGGTCCCGCGTGCCGGGCCCCTCGGCGTGCACCGGTACGGGCCCGGTGCTGTCCGGACCGGCCCCGGCTTCGTCCGGCCGCGTCTCCTCCTCGCCGATGTCACCCACCGACGCCTGCCGGTGGTCGTCCTGGTCCGCCGTGCGGTGGTCCACGGCGGGCGCCACGTCGGCCGCCGCCGGTGCACCGGCCGAGGGGCCGTCCGTCCCGCGGGGGACACCGCCGGACGACGTGAGCGACGGCGCGGCCGGCGCAGGGGCCGTATGCAGGCCCATCGAGGCCATGGGCCCGTACAGCCCCCCGTCCGAGTCGTCCGAGTCCGAGCCGCCCAGCTCCGGCTCCCACATCTCCGGCTCCGGATCGGACTCGGACCCCGATTCCGACTCCGAAGAGCTCCCCCCGCCGGCGGCGCCACCCTGCCCGGCTCCCCCGGCAGCCGGGACGTCATGGACGCCGGCCCGCCACTCGACCTCTTCGGTGTCCGGGTTCCAGACACCGGTCCTCCTGCCGATCCGGTCGTAGACGCTGACGACGGCCCGCGGATGGACGGAGCCGGTGAAGGCGACCTCCTCCTCGTCGGGGTAGGGGTGCTCCCATCCCTCGACGAAGGGGACGCGGTGCTCGCGTTCCACGGCGATGGTGGCAGTGACGTCGACGCCGGTGGGATCGGGGTTGAGAACCGAGTCGATCCGATAGCGATAGCGCTTTCTCCGGCCGTCGACATTCGCGAACCACAGGTCGTGATCACGGGTGGTCGCGACGAACGGCGCGTCGGGGTTGTCCTGCACCCATTCCCGCAGGGACACGACGTTGTCGAGGCTGTCGGCGTGAAAGCCGCCCCGGAAGATCTCCTCCGGATCACGGTCCGAGAACCGCCACAGCGTCTCCCCGCCACCGCTCTCCACCACGAAGTCGCGTTCCTGCCCGTGCACCAGCTCATACCTCACCGCGGGCGCCACATCGGGTGCGGCCGCATCACCGGCCGGCGCCTCGTCCACGGTGCCGGGGGAGACAGCGCCGTCCGCGACGCCCGGACCCGCCGCGGACGACGGCGGCGTCCGCGGCGCCGCACCGCTCGTCCCGCTCCGGTCGCCACCGCCTTCCTCGGCCTGTCGGGGGGCGGTCAGGGGTTCCGTACCGGGCGGAGCCAGGTGGGCGGGGACGAGTCCGGGAATGCCGTAGAGGTCGGTGACGTCCCCCTGCAGGGCCTCCGCCTCCTCCGGTGAGGTGACGTCGGCCAGATGAGCGGCACGGATGATCTCGAACAGCGAGTGGTCCTGGCCGGGGAGCATCCAGCCCATCAGCGCCTTGCGGAAGTCGGTGGCGGACGTCTCCGGGACGTTCAGCCATTCGAAGGCCCTCAGCATCCTCAGGGTCGTTCCGGAGACACCGGCGACCAGGGGCATGCCCTTGCCGACATGCCAGTGCTGGTACCAGGGGGAGTCCTTCCGGAGGTCCCAGTACGCGATCCCCTCGACCCAGCCCAGCGGGAATTCCGGTCCCTGGCCGCCGTCGGGGGTGAGGTCACCGGCCCGGAGGTTCTCCGCCACGACGGGCACGCGTTTGACGGCGAAGGCCCTCTCGACCGGGCGCAGTGCCGGAGCAGGAGCCCCGCTTTCCTGCTCCGACGCGGCGTCCTCGGGCAGCGACGGGCGCTGTACCTCCACCGCCACGACGCCTGGCCGCGCCAGAATGCCGGTGACGTCGGGTTTGCCCGTCACCGGGTCGAACTCCAGGGTGCCGAGCGGGATCTCCTCGGTCTCGAAGCCGGTCAGGGACAGCGGCCGCTCGTGGTACCCGAGGAAGATCCGTTCCCGGCCCGTCAGCGGGGCGCCGAGGTAGGCGTAGTCACGCGGCGACTTCTTCGCCGAACCGATGGCGTGCCGGTCGGCCGGGCGGGCCGTACGCGACAGCTGGCTGCGGACGATCTCCAGGGGGTCCTTGGCCACGCCCCTCGTGCTGTGGGCGGCGAGGCTGCCGAGCGCGAAGGGGTCGGACCGGTCGAAGAGGTAGGCCCCGTCCCGTGTCGCGGGATCCGAAGCGACCGTTTCCTGGAGCTCTCTGCGGGCGTCACCGTTCAGGAACGCCGCGTAGGTCTCCAGAGCCGAGCGGTCGAGCCCCAGCTCCTGGGCGAACTCCATTCCGGGGGCGGACACCCCGGCGTCGTCCCCGGGCCTCAGGACCGGCGTGACCACGCCGCTCAGCGAAGGCACCTCCGCGTCCCCTTCGTACAGCGCCTTCTTTCCCACGGCGTTGAAGAAGGCGGTCATCAGTTCGCGTACGGATCCCGTGGCCAGCAGCCGGTCGAGCCAACCGGTGTCGGACGAGGCACCCAGGGATCCGACCTGGCCCGCGCTGGTCGGATCGGTCGTGAAGAACGAGGCGTCGATGACCTCCTGGCTGTGCCGGGGGTATGCCGCCCGCAGCACGGTCCGCAGCCGCACCACGGCCGAACGGGCGGCCTTCAGCGCCGCGGGGTCGGCGTGGTAGTGGGCCCCCAGCCGCTGCTCGAAGACGGCACGTTCCCGGGCGAGTCGCGTCGTGGAACCCGTCTCCGCGGCCGCCGGCTCCGCCGCGTCCTCCTGGTCGTCCTCGGCCGCGCGGTACACGACGGCCGGCGCCTGGTCCGGCTCCCCGGCGTCCCCTTCCCTCTCCCGGGAGTCCGTGTCCGCGGACTCCCCGGGCCCGGTCTCCTCCCCCGTCCTCCGGCTCCCCTCCGGCAGCCTCCTCGCAGGTTCCGGCTCTCCGGCCGGGTGCGCCGCCCCCGGGTCCACGGCAGGCGGCGCGTCGTGGTGGAGGTACGGGGACAGGACATCGGCGATCTGCCGGAGATGATCCGGGGTGAGGACGAAACGCGGTTCTCCCGCGCCCTCGAAGGGCCCCATCAGGCTGGAGTCCCCCTCGGCAACGACCTGTTCGGCGCGACCGCCGGGCGTGAGCAGCACCCGTGGGTCTGCCGCGTCGTCACGGACCCCCAGGCCATGGAGTATCTCGTGCACGTACGCGGCCGGATGCACGCCGGTGTACCAGACGTTCTGCACCATGGGCCGCCCCGGACCGGGCAGGCCGCCACGGACCTGGACCACCGTGTCGGCCTGGTCCGCGGAACCGACGAATTCCACATCGACCTGGAGCAGCGGGCCGGGCTGCCGGGGACCGGTCACCTGATCGGGCTGGAACGGCGGCAACCGGTACCCCCTCTCGTTGACCACCCGGTCCAGGGCCCGGCGAAGGCTGCCCTGCAGAGCCGCGGCCTGCGTCTCGTCGGTGTTCCGCGCATCGATATGCACCCGACGCGTCAGGCGGACCGTGTCCAGCGCCGGCGTCTCACCGCGATGCCACGTCCAGGCGTAGCCGACCTCCGTCCGCTCACCTGACGGACCGTGAGGGCGCCGTACGGCGGGGGCCCGGCCGTCGCCACCGGCCGTGAACTCGAACGCCTCCGGTCCTCTCGGCCGTCCGCCGTCCGGCCGCCCGGTGCCGGGCGCGGAACCGAACGGAATCCAGCGGTCGGTGCGCACTTCGCCCGAACCGAGCAACTCGCCGCGGGCAGCGGCCTCACCCGTCGCGCCGTCCCCCGCGGACCGGGCAGCGGGCCGCACAACGGACGGTGTCAGGCTGACCGTCCCTTCCTCGGGGCGGTGCGGGGGCGGGAGTTCGGTGGCCGCCTGCTCCTCGTCGCCGGCGGAGCGCCGACCGGTCCGCCCGGCGTCCCGTTCCTCCGGGCGCGCCCCGTCGTAGTCCACCGCGGGCGCCGCGTCGAGCGCCGCGCGGCCGCCGTCCGGCTCTTCACCTGCGGTGAGCCGGTAGCGGTGGCGCCGGAAATAATCAGCGATCCAGGGGTCGTCGGCGCGCCGCATGGCCTCCGCAAGGGCGTCCGTCTCCGGCAACTGCTGGAGATGGGGAACGGCGAAGAAGTAGCCCGCGGCGTCCGCCGACATCGCCGCCTGGTGGGCCTCTTCGCTCTGCGGCAGGAGTCCCCCCGGAACCCAGTCGATCTCGTTCGCGCCCGGATTCCAGGTGCCGGTTCGATTCTCCTCTTTGTCGTAGACGCTGACCACGGCCGGCGGATCAACGGAACCGGTGACGACGATCTCCCTCTCGCGAGGGTAGTAGTTCCTCCAGGTCCGGGGGACTACGCCCCTCTCCATTTCCAGGCCGATAGTGGCGTTGAGGTCTATTCCGGTGCGGTTGGGTTCGGAGTTGCGGGACAGGTCGACCTCGTAGCGATAGCGGCTGTTCTTGTACCACAGCCCGGGATCGCGGGTCGTCGCGACGAACGGGGCCCCGCCGTTGTCGTTGTGGCCCCACCACATCAGCGGGGTCGTGGCGTCGCGGACATCGGCTTGGAAGCCCCGCTGGAAGACCTCCTCCGGAGGATGGTTCGAGAACCGCCAGAGCCTCTCGCCGTCGCCGCCCTCCACCACATAGTCACGGTCACTCTCGTGCACCATGCGGTAGTCCACGGCCGGCGCCGCGTCGGGCGCCTCCCGGCTGTCGCCGCTGCCGTCGCCGGCCTCCGGGGTGCGCTCGCGATGCGGTTCGCCGACCTTCCGGGCGAACGACACGTCCGGGGCGACGGTGGTGACCGGGGCGGATCCTTGCTCCGAGGGCGCCGCGAGCAGCTGCTGCGGTCCGCGGGCCCCGCCGTCCGTTCCGTCCTGACCGGCTCCCGGCCGTAAGGACGTCTCCTCGCTCCCGGGCGCACCGGGGGCCGCGCCCCCGGCTGTCCCGGCGACGGTGTCCACGCGGCCCTCACCGGCCGGAGGGCCCGACGAGGTGCCGAGGGCGCCGGGCTGCGGGACCTCGGTCTGCTCGGTCTGCTCGTCGTCGGAGGTGCCACTCGTACCAGCGGACTCCGACACGGTGGAGACCCGGCCGGGGGAGGCCGGCGGCTGTTTCCCGTTCGGTCCGGAGACCGCGGCCGGGGTGGCGGTCCGTGCTGTCGGAGCGGGGGAAGCGACGGCGTCCCGTGAAGGGGCGGCGGAAACCCCGTCCACCGTGTGGATCGGCACGGCGGGCTGCCCGTCCGGGACGGTCTCGCCCGTCCCCGGACGGTTCTCCTCCGCCGCCGGACCGTCGGACGTGGTCCGGGTGGAACGGGGCACGGGCCCGGGACCGTCCGGGGCGGACGTGCCGGGATGCGAAGGAGTGGCGACGGTCGTACCGGGCCGGGCCGGGCCGGCGGTGGCCGGGATGAACGGCGTCTGCGTCACGCCGGTGTCCTCAGGGCTCCCGGTGCTCCCAGGGCTCCCAGGGCTCCCGGTGCTTTCACCGAGACCGCCCCGGTCGGCGTCCTCGCCGTCCCCGGTGGCGGTACGGGTCCGTCCGGCGCCGGTACCGGGCACGTCTCCGCCCGTGCTCACCGTGTGCGGCTGCACGGACGTCCCGGCCGGGTCGTGCTCGCCGGAAGCCGCGTCCGCGGTGTCTCCGTCGGACGACGGCAAGCCGCCCGAGGGCGTCGTGCCCACGGTCGTGGTGTGTGTCCGCGATGCGGGGCCGGTCCCGTCCCCGTCGGTGCCGGCGTCGACGCCGGTGGCCGCTTCGGCCCCGTCCGCGTCCCCGCCCTCGTCCGCGCCGTGGCCGCTGCTCACGGCGGTGACCGGCACACGGGTCTCGTCGGCGTCCCCGCCGGCGCCGCTCGTGTCCGGCCCGGCTTCCTGCGGGCCGACCGTCGGAGGCGGGGCCGTGAAGGTGAAGCCGTTGATCCACTCCCCGGCGTTCTCCGCACCGTGGTGCAGCGACGTCCCGACCTTGTCGCTGATGCCCGCGCCCACGAAGGTGTCCCAGGTCGTCGTCCAGTTGCCGGTGAAGAGCCCACCGCCCAGGACCTCCGCCAGTGCCTCCGAGCCACCGCCGGCGATGAAGGAGTTGACCTCGTGGGGCGCCGCTCGGACGGTGGCCTGCGGGGAGAGCGACGTCGTGGAGGGCAGTGGCGGCGTCGTGTTGCCGACCTTGGAGGTGACGTCGCCGACCACGTTCTTGAGCGCCGGGCTGTGCTTCATGTCCTGCTTGAGGGCGTTGATGAGCGCGCCGCCACCGCCGCCCAGGATGCCGAACAGCCCGGCGGCCAGGCCGCCGAACGCGGCCTCCTGCGCGAGCGCCCCCCAGTCGAAGGTGCTGGGGCTGAACTCGCCCGACGTGAAGGCGATCATGGCCAGTCGCACGGCGAAGGCCTCGAAGGCCTCTTCGAACGCCTCACTCGCGACGGGCAGCAGATGTGTCCTCTTGAGCAGTGTCTCGAGGACGGTCAGCACGACGACACGGCTGCGCGCCTTGGCCACGGCGATCCTGCCCGCACTGGCGCCGGCGCTGAAGACGGACATCGCCATGATGACGGCCAGCTCGGCCAGCAGCCGGATGAGTTCGGCGATGATCTGCCACTTGGCTTCGGTGATGTTCCACGAGGTCTTCAGCCGGCCGTCCGCGATGTCGTCCACCTGCCGCGCGAACTTCCGCAGGTACCCCGTACCGCCCTCGTCCACGAACATGTGCATGGCACGCCGGTAGTCGTTCCCCACCTGGGGCGGCAGCGCCTTGCTCGCGTTGACGACCGAGTCGTCGATGACGTCGGACAGATCACGGAGGTCCTGGGCCAGCTGCCGGTACGGAGCGTGGCTGCTGCGGGCCAGATCCTCGTTCGCCTGCATCAGCTTCTCGCCGATGAGGACGAACAGCAGTCCGTTCAGTGTCTTCGATGCCTCGATCGCCATGGCGTGTCAGTGCCTGCCGCTGGTGCCGCCGTCGGCCGTCACCGACTGCTGGATCGCGTCCAGGTTCGTGGCCTGCGTGGTCAGGATGTTCACCGCGTTGTCGGTGGTGCCCTTGGCGATGGCCATGATCGCCTTGCCCAGCGCCCGCGTGGTCTCCGTCGTCGTCGTGCGCTCCCGTGTCTCGATGGGGCGAGTCGACTTGGCGAAAGTGTCGTCGACACCTTCCCAGCCACGTGTGACGGCGACGCCGCTGACGAAGTTCAGCAGCAGTTTCTGGGATGCGGCGCTGATCCGGTCGATCTGCTGGGCGCTGGCGTGGACCCGGGCCGGATCGGCGGTGTAGGTGTCGGCGTCAGACATGGCGGTCCTCGTCCTCGGTGTCCTCGTTGATCTCGTCATGCAGCCGGTTGCGGGTGCTGTGGTCCGGCGGGACCTGCCGGTCCTCCAGGACGGCGGGGCCGAAGACCTCGGCCCAGTCGATGTCCACCCCCGTCAGCTCGGGTACCGCGGCGCTCGGGCGGGTGAAGGGCTCGAACGTCTCCATCACGCGGCGCGACATCCGCATCCGGGCGCGCTCCGCCGCCTCCAGCACGCTGGCGGCGAGCTCGCCGGCCGCCATGGTGCGGTATCTGCCGTCCAGGAACCTGAGTGCGGCCAGCTCGCCCTGGTGACCGACGGTCACCTCCACGGCCCGGTCCCTGGACCGTACGGTGACCGAGGCGCGCCGCAGTTCCGTCTCGGCCCGGGCCACCGCGGCCTGGACCGTCTCCAGCTCGGTCATCGCGTCGGCCAGCCTCCGCCCCACCGACTCCAGCGGGTCCACCGTCCCCTCGGGCCCGGCTGCCCCGGTCTCCTTGCCGTTGCCGCCGCTCACCGTCCGATCACCGCCGGGGATCCTCCTTCGTCCGTGCCCCATACGTCGTCGTCCTCCGGCAGCCAGCTGGAGCGCTCACGGTCGCCGCTCTCCGTGGAGCGGCCGGCCTGGGTTCCCTGGCCGCCCACGGGCAGGTAGGACGAGGACCCGGTGGTGGGCACTCCGCCCCGGGTGAGGATCACGTCCTCTTCCTCCTCGTCCTCCGCCGAGGCGGCACGTGACCGTGACCGCGACCTGCGCAGGGCGGCGCCGTCGCTCTCGCTCAGCACCGTACGGACCCGCTCGTTGTTCGACTGACCCCCGCCGCTTCCGCCCATGCCGCCCATACCACCCATCCCGCCCATGGCCCCCATGCCGTTCATCGCTGCCGCGGGGTTGAGCGACACGCCCCCGGAGTCCTGCGCGCCGGCCGTGGAGCCGGCCGTGTCGGTGACCGGTGCGCCGAGCGAGCCGCCGTTGTACGGGGTGCTGTCGTACTCCTCGTACGAGGTTCCGTCGCCGCCGGCCGAACCACCGGCTGAGCCGGAGGACCCAAGGGACCCGGAGGGGGAGGAGGAGAGGCCCGAGAGGCCGGACGGGGAGGAGGAGGGGACGCCACCGCGGTCGGGAGAGGTGGTGGGACCGTTCGTCGTGGTGTCGGGCCGGGTGGTGGTGACGGTGCCGTCGGGCTGGGTCGTGGTGATCGTGCCGTCAGGATCCAGGGTCGTTCTGGTGCCGTCCGGGTAGGTCGTGGTGACCGTTCCGTCGGGGTTCAGGGTCGTGGTGCTGCCGTCGGAATTGGTGTACGACAGCCCCGGGCCGTTGAGGCTCCCGCCGCCTGTCGTGGTGTCCGTCGGAGCGGTGCTCGTCGTCGGGTCGAGCCGGTCGGTGGTGACCGTGCCGTCGGGTTGCGTGGTGACCGTGCTCCCGGTCGACGGATCGACCACCGTGCTGCTCCCGTCCGGGTACGTCGTGGTGAGCGTCCCGTCCGGGTTGAGGGTCGTGGTGGCGCCGTCCTCGTCGGTGACCGTCTCTCCCGGGGCGAGCTTCCGGCTGCTCGTCGTCCCGCCGGGGGAGGTCGTGGTCAGGGCACCGGTGAGCGGATCGAACACGCTCAGGCTGCCGTCCGGGTAGGTGGTGGTCAGCGACCCGTCGGGATTGAGCGTGGTGATGCTGCCGTCGGGGTTCGTCAGGCTCGCGGTGCCGTCCGTGCCGGTGTTCAGGTCACTGACGTCGGTGACGGTACCGTCGCCCGGGCCGGAGCCGGTGTCCACCGTCGTCGACCCGTCACCCAGGTCACCCAGGCCGCTGTTGAGGGCCTGGAAGCTCTCGCCCAGCCCCTGGCCCAGGTCGGAGAAGTTGTCCCCCAGCCCCTGACCCAGGTCACCGAGTCCCTGGTTCAGGTCGGTGAAGCTGTTCCCCAGCCCCTGACCGAGGTCACCGAGTCCCTGGTTCAGGTCGGCGAAGCTGTCGCCCAGCCCCTGCCCCAGGCCCGCCAGGCTCTCGTCCAGCCCGCTGCTCAGGCCGTCGAGGCCGTCTCCCAGTCCTTCGAGTGCGGCCTCCATGTCCTGCTGGCTCTGTTCCGCCTCCTCCTGACTGCGTTCCGCCTCCTCCTCCTGCCAGTCCTCGGAGAGGGTGGTGGTGTCCCTGATCTCCGGTGGCTGTTCGAAGATCTCCGCGACGTCCCACCATTCGCTCTCGAGGCCCTTGAGTGCCTTGTCCCCCCAGCCCTCGAGGTCTGCGTCGACGTCGCCGTTCCACTGGTCCACGGCGCTCACGCCGATGTTCTTCCAGGTCCCGATGTCCGAGAGGTCTCCGTAGGTGGGATGGATCTGCGAGAAGCTCTCGGTGCTCCAGTAGCTGCGCTCCTCGCTGCTCGTGGGAGCACTGCCGGTCGAGGTCCAGGTTGTCTTGGTGCCTGCCTTGATCTGCGTGATGTTGTGGGTGAACGTCCACCGGTACACCTCCTGCAGTTTCAGCAGGAGTGCGCCGTGCGGGTGGTTGGCCGCCTGGTACTGGAAGAAGCGGTTCCACCCGTAGCGGAGTTCTCCGGTCCTCTTGCGGAGGTTCCGCTGGGCCTTGGCGAGAGCGTCACCGAAGGTGGACGTCGGTGAGTAGCCGTCGATCATGGTGTGGCCGGCCTGGTAGTTCTTGCCGCCGCACTGCTCCACGTAGCTCTCGTAGTTTTTGTTGATCTTGACAATGAGGTCACGGAAGACCTCGGCCGCCTGCCCCTTCCACGACGCCTGCTCGTCGCCCAGCGACTTCACCCACTGTTCCAGCCTGCCGCTCTCGTCCTCGAAGAATTTCTTCGTCCGGTCGAACGCCTGGGCCGTACGCTTGAACGAGACGAGATCGACGGCATCGGCGTCCGCCACACTCAGACCGTCCGAGTGGAAACCGCGCGTGCTGTAGTCGTCGAACAGCGCGTCGAGCGCCGCTCTGCCACCGTAGATGTACTGGGCCAGCGGCGTGCCGTCCCACTGCGTGCCGTCCTCGTCCGTCCCGGTGGCCCCGTGGTTCGAGCTGTCCGGAAGACCGATGAGCGTGATCGTCGCCCGGTGCATCGTCACGCCGCCGCTGACGCCCTGCCCGCTGCCGGCCGTGTAGAAGACGAAGCTGTACTCCTGGTCGCTCACCACACCGTTGCTGATGGCGTCGTAGTCCCGGAGGTCGATCGCCCTGACGTCGATGGTCTCGAGCTTCACGCGGAAGAGCGGAATGCCGTCGGAGCTCTTGAGCGTGTCGAAAAGGGTCTTCCTGCTGGGCATCGGGTATCCGGTGAACTGGTACACCGCCTGTGCCCAGGCGTCGTCGGCGTCGGCCTGGCTGTCAGCCACAATGGTGCGCTCCTGGATGAGAGGGGCAGGAGAAAAGAAGGCGGCGGAAGGACTCGTACCCGCCTGCCGGGCGGGGCCGCTACTGGGTCGAGCCGCCCGACTCGGACGTACTGCCACCGCTCAGGTCGTCGTCGAGGGGCGCCACGAGATCGATCAGCTTCTGGCCGTCGATGGAGACCAGGCTGCCGTCCTGGGTGTCGAGCAGCGTCGTGATGGTCACCCCCAGCACGTCCTGGATGTCGGTGCCCAGGGTGATCTGCGCCTTCAGGGTGTTGTCGATGCTCGTGGCGCAGGCGGCGACCTGTTTGGGCAACCCGGCCTTGAGGTTCTTCAGCAGGCCGACGGCGAGGAAGGGGTCTTCCCCGGAGTGTCCGGTCAGGGAGTCGCTGACCAAGGTCCGCAGCGCCGGCACACTGCCGCCCTTCGTGTCCTTGCGGATGTCCTTCGCGTCCTGGATGAAATCGGCGACGTCGTGGTCGACGAACGCCTTCAGAGTCTTGGCGTCGAGATGGGTCAGGTCTGTCACCGTCTGGCTCCTGGTCTGCGAGTGCGCCGTCCGGCGGAGCCGGACGGCGCTCGGCGAAGCGAAGGGGACCGGTCGGCCGCTCAGCGGCCGATGCTGACGTCGGACCACATCTGGGACAACGAGTTCTCGCTGTACCTGTAGCTGCCGTGGATGTCGTTGAGCAGGCCGGCGTGCGAACTGAGCAGCCGCTCCATGTTGCCGACCGCCTGGTCCCAGGCCTGCTGCTTCTGCCGGTAGACGTCGGCGTCGGAGCCGTACCACGTCTTCTTGAGCTCGGCGAGTTCCGCCTCCAGGTTCGCCAGGGTGGCGGCGATCGCCTTGGTCTGCGTGACCATGTCGTCGGCGGCGTTGTCCATGTGGTTGTAGTCGACGTAGATGTAGCCGTCGGTCAGGTTCTCGGACATCGGAAGACCTCTTCTCGCGTCGTGGGGCGGCGGGAGCCGGTCAGCCGGCCAGCTGGTCGAACGCCGCCTGGGCCTGGCCGTACGCCTGGTTGATGGAGTCGCTGGCCGACCCCTGGGTCTTGTTGTGCTCCGCCAGGCTGCGGTTGAGGGCGTCGACCATCTCCTCGAGGTTCTTGAGGATGACGTTGGCCTGGTGGTCCCATGCCTCCAGCAGCTGCCCGAACGCATTCCCGTCGGTGCCCTGGTAACCGGTCGCCAGGTGCGCACGGGTGGCGTCCACGTCCTGCCTGCACTTGAGGATGCCGCTGAAGGCCATCTCCAGCGCCTGGACACCGTTGCGCGTCGATACTTCGCTTGACTGCTGTCCGCCGCCTGCCATGGGCCCGCTCCTTGGTCTATGACTCACATGGAGAACCGGCACGAGAATAGCCACAACTCCCGTGAGAGCGCTCTCAGTTAAGGTGAATTTCAGCTACCGGTACGCGAACTTCGGCACACAGAAGAGGTGTTCAAGGACCTGACGGCGCTTCGAGACGCCGTTCAGGGCCGGCTCCGGGAGGTGGACACCGCCGCCGGGGACTGCTCTTCGACAGTTGTCCATCCCCTGTCATGGGCCTGCCATCCATTGCCGGGTGAGTCGCTCGTGAAACCCTTGATCCGGATCGTACGCATGAACTCCCTTACGGGAAAGCTCTCTTGGGTGTGACCTGACCTGCCCGCCCTCACTGCGCACCGCTATTTGTACGTTTGTCCTGACCATCCGGCCCCACGCCCTGCGCCAGGCCCGGTCCGGCTCCGGGCGAGGCGCCCGCGGAGGCTCGCCCGCCGCCGTTCCCGCAGCCCGGAGGCGTGACCGAGACCGACGCGTCACCGGCGGCGGCGTCCGGGTCGAGGTCCGGCCCCGACGCGAGCATGGACAGCAGCGGCGAGGGCAGCGCCACCGCATCGGCCTCCGTGTACCCCAGTGCCTTCAGCGCCGCCGCGGACGGCACCCGGTACTTCACGCCGTCGTCGGCCACGAAGTACGTGGTGGCGCCCACCCTCGCCCCGCCCGCGCCGAGCACCCGCACCAGCGCGCCGTGACCCGGCCGGACCACGACGGCGTCCACCGGCACACACGCCGTAGACGACTCCCCGGACGCCGCCTGGGTGACCGGGGCGAGAGAACTCCGCGGGACCAGCACCGTGGTGACGCGGGTGAACCCGTCGCCGGGCTGCACACGCGCGCAGGCGGCCGTCCCGTCCGGCACCACGACCGCTCGCGGCGGGACGTCCGGCAGCCCGGCAGAGGCCGTGGACCGGCCCTCGCGCCCGGGGGCCAGACGGTCCCTGAGGACGTCGGCGCCGAGCGCCCCGGCCGTGGGTGCCGCGCCACCGTACGCCTTCTTCCGGGTGGCCGGATCGCCCAGCACCAGTGCGGCGCCGGTGGCGGTGAGCGGCACCAGGCCCTCCTTGCGCAGCAGGTAGTACTGCCGGTCCGAGCCCGGCACCTGCACCAGGAAGACCTGCCCGATCGTGCTCCTCCGGCCGTCCATCGACGGTCCGGCGGCACCCCGGCCGGGCACCTCGGGCGAGGCCAGGTCCGGGCCGGACACCAGGGCGTCCAGGAAGGCCGCGGACACCGGACGCGGTGTCACGGAGCCGTAGCCGAGGGACTCGGCCGCGCCGGAGTCCTCGTCCAGCCTGAGCCTGCTGCCCTGCCAGACCAGGTACGTCGCCCTGTCCGGACCTGCCACGACGAGTGCCTGGCCGGCCGCCACCGCCCGGCCCTCCACGGGGGCACCCGCGACGAGGGTGGTCGCCCCGGTCGCGGAGGCGGCGGTGGAGCAGACCTGCCAGGGACCGCCGTCCAGGTCGTCCGCCGCCGGAACGGAGTCCGGGGCACCGGAGATACCCACCGGCGCCCCGACGGGCGTGCCGCGCAGCGAGGCGGTGCGGACATCGGTGGTCGTCAGCTCACCCGCGCCGATCAGCAGGGCCGAGGCGTAGTTGCGGACCGGCCTCAGACGGCCGTCGATGTACAGATAGCGGGCTCCGGTCTGCCGGTTGACGATCAGACTGTCCGAGGTCCGCCAGGAGGTGTTGCCGCCGGGCGAGACCAGCCCGTACACCAGCGCGCCCGCCGAGACCAGAACACACACGACGAGGCCGATGAACGTGCCACGGGTGGTGCGGCTCAGGGGGCTCTCCGGGGAGTCCGGGTCGGCCAGCAGCATGCCGGAGGTGAGTCTGCCCATGACAAAGGTGTGGGCCTGGACCTGGTCGCGTTTGGACTGCATGGGATCGGGTGTCTCCCGGTTCTCGCCTGACCGCTCGTGGACAGGCCTGTGGTCAGCCGATGGTCAGCCGTTGATCGCCCGGAGGGCGCCGAAGACGCCGAGCACCCACAGCGTCAGCGGCAGCAGCGCGATCGCCAGGAGTGAGTGCAGCAACTCGGCGGCACGGCCCCAGTAGGGCAGCATACGGCGGCCCGGGACCGTCCAGGAGGCCACGGCCAGCCCTGCGGCCAGCGCCAGCAGCCCTGCGGCCAGCGCCGGACGGTCGGCCGGGGCGAGCGCCGCCGCGCGGCGCAGGACCAGCAGGAGCACGCCCCACACGCCCGGCACCACCAGAGCCAGACGCTGCCGGACGTTGACCATGCCTCGTCCGTGCAGCAGCAGGAGCGCCGACAGCACCCCCGCGGTGAGCGCCTCGGGAAGAGCGGGCTGCCGGACCAGGGCGAGCAGGCAGCCGGCGGAGACGAGGCCGGTCGCGGTGTACAGGGCGGTCATCCACCCGCCGGCCAGTTCGGTACGGACGGCGACGTCCCGGCCGTCGTAGGGATCGATGCCCTCCTGCAGCTGCTGCGGGCTGGTGGGCAGCGGCGGCATCCGCAGGCCGGCGAGCCGGAAAGAGAGCACGGGCACGAAGCCACCGATGACGACGACCACCGTGGTGACCACGGCGGCGGAGCCGTCCAGGGTCACGTCCAGCAGGCTCATGAGCGCCCCGGCCGCGGCGGTGGCGGCCGCCACCAGGGCGGTGGCGACGAAGAGCGGGGTGTACGCCGCCGTCGCCGCCACCGCCAGCACCGCCGCGCCCGCGCCGGCCGCACCGGCGGCCAGCAGTCGGGCGCCGAGCACATGGTGGACGTCCGGGCCGGACAGGGCGCCGCCGGGCAGCAGCCAGCCGGCCAGGGCGAGGGACGGCGCGGCCAGGAGGCCGAGTGTCGCCCCGGCCGCGGTGTCACCGACCGCCCGGCCGGCCGAGGCGGCCCCGGCCAGCAGCAGCAGTCCGGTGACGCCCGCCGTCACGGCACGGGCCGGGACAGGGCCGCCCGGCCAGGCGAGCATGCCCAGGGCGGCCAGCACCGCGACCACCGTCATGCCGCGCAGCAGGCGGCGGCCGGCCGCGGGGCTCCAGCCGTGCAACCGCTCACGGGTGACCTCGGCCATCCCGTCCACCAGGTCGTCGAGCCGGACCTCGGGCAGGGCGTCGGCGTGCGGCCGCAGATAGAGGACCTCACCGTCCTTCAGGTCCAGCCCCGCCAGGGTGTTCTCCTCGTCCAGCGGGCGGTCGCCCAGCCGTTGCAGCACCCAGCCGCCGTGGTCGAGACCGTTCTCCTCCAGGCTCTCGCCCGAGTAACGCAGCACGGTCGGCAGGAGGTCGGTGACCGGCACGTCGGCTGGGACAGCCAGGTCGATGGTCTTGGCGGGGGCACGCACGGTGAGGTGGCAGAGTCCGGCCACCGAACTGTCAGTCATCGCGAAAGGACCACGCTTCCCAGGAATGTCATCGCTCAACTTGGCTCTGGGTATTGATCAGATGCAGACTACAGAGGCTCTGGGTACGGCGTTGCCCCGGAGATCCTTTCGCTCTCGGCCCCGTCCCGTGTGCCCGGCCCGCGTGCCCGGCGCCACCGTTAAGGAGCCCCTTCTTGAGTGTCGTGCTCTTCCGCCGCCCTGCCCGCCGACGCGGCCCGGACATGCCCGAGGGCGAGCTGAGCCTCCAGGAGCCACCGACCCTCCCGGAGACGGTCCCGGACAACTCCGCGGTGTGGACGTATCTCCCCATGGCGATGATGTCCGCCTCCATGATGCTGGTGTTCATCCGGCCCGGCGGGACCGGCGGCGTCCTCACCTACGTCGCTCTCGGCATGATGGTCATGGCCTCGGGAGCCATGATGATCGGCCAGGTGATGCGCAGGAGCAGCGATCGCAAGCAGCGCCTTCGCGGTGAGCGCCGGGACTACCTGCGCTACCTTTCCCAGACCCGGCGGCGTGTCAGGCGGGCGGTGATCGACCAGCAGTTGGCGCTGGCCTGGCGCCATCCCTCGCCGGTGACGATGCGTTCGCTGGTGCGCACGACCCGGCTGTGGGAGCGCCGTCCCAAGGACGACGACTTCGCCGAGGTGCGGATAGCGGTCGGCGACCAGCAACTGGCACTGCGGCTGTCCCCGCTGTCCACGAAACCCGTGGAGGACCTCGACCCGATATCCGCGCACGCGCTGCGGCGTTTCGTACGGGCCTACAGCACGGTGCCTGATCAGCCGATCGCGCTGTACCTGCGCTCCTGGAGCCGGGTGCTGCTGCGCGGCGACGAGCCGGCGGTACGGAACATGGTGCGTGCCGCCCTGTGCCAACTGGCTCTCTTCCACGCACCGGAGGAGCTGCGGATCGCGCTGTGCGTCAGCGACGGGCGCCGGGGCGAATGGGAGTGGATCAAGTGGCTGCCGCACAACCTGCATCCGCACGAGCAGGACGGTGCCGGACCGGCCCGGATGGTGGCGTCGGTCTTCAACGGCATGGAGGACCTGCTGGGTCCGGAGTTCACCGAGCGTCCGGCGTTCGATCCCGAGGCCCTGCCCGGCCGGGACGAGCCGTTCACCGTGCTCGTGGTGGACGGGGTCCAGATCCCGGCCGGACACCGGCTCGACGGTCAGGGGTACCGCAACGTGGTCGTCCTCGATCTCTCGGACACCCTTCGGTGGCGCCCCGGGCGCGTCACGCTGCGCCTGGACGTGCAGCCGGACGGGGTTCGCCTGGTGCGGACCGACCGGAGCCGCAAGGAGCAGTCGACCCTGCTGGGACGCCCGGACGCGGTCGGTCCGGCCGGCGCCGAGGCACTGGCCAGGATGATCGCTCCGTACCGCATGAGCCTGACCGCCGACGCCGCCGAACCGCTTTCCACCGACGTCCAGTTGACGACTCTGCTGGGCATTCCCGACCTGTACCGGCACGAGCCGGCCGCCCTGTGGCGGCAGAGCGCCGGCGCGGGCCGGCTGCGGGTTCCGGTCGCGGTGGGCGCCGACGGGGTCCCCGTGGAGCTCGACATCAAGGAGGCGGCGCAGGGCGGCATGGGACCGCACGGCATACTGATCGGTGCTACCGGCTCGGGCAAGAGCGAACTGCTGCGCACCCTGGTGCTGGGTCTGGCGCTGACCAACTCCTCACAGACCCTCAACTTCGTCCTGGTGGACTTCAAGGGCGGTGCCACCTTCCTGGGCCTGGACGAACTGCCGCACACCTCCGCGGTGATCACCAACCTGGCGGACGAGACGGCCCTTGTCGAGCGGATGCAGGACGCGCTGCACGGTGAACTGATACGCCGCCAGGAACTGCTGCGGGCGGCCGGCAACTACACCTCGGCGCTGGAGTACGAGAAGGCGCGCGCCGCGGGGACACCGCTGGAACCGCTGCCGAGCCTGTTCATCGTGGTCGACGAGTTCAGCGAACTACTCGCTGCGCACCGGGAGTTCATGGATCTCTTCGTGATGATCGGCCGACTGGGCCGCTCCCTGGGGGTGCATCTGCTGCTCGCCTCGCAGCGCCTGGACGAGGGGCGCATGCACCAGTTGGAGAGCCACCTGTCGTATCGCATCGGTCTGCGCACCTTCTCGGCCATGGAGAGCCGCGGGGTGCTGGGGGTGTCGGACGCCTACCAGCTGCCGTCGCAGCCGGGCTCCGGTTTCCTGAAGAGCGGGGTGGACGCGCTGACCCGGTTCCGGGCGGCCTACGTCTCCGGGACGTACCGGCAGCGCCGGGGCGCGGCGGCACGGGCCAGGGTCGCCAGCCAGGTCGTGCCCTGGACGACGGGCTATGTGGTGCCGCGGGCGCCGGCCCAGCTGCCCGACCCGGGCCCGGAGACCGAGGAGGAGAACGAGAACGGTCCCTCCCTGCTGTCGGTGGCCGTGGAACGGATGCGCGACGCCGGGCCGCCGGCCCTTCGGGTGTGGCTGCCCCCGCTCGGTCTGCCGCCCGCCCTGGACGAGCTGCTGCCGGATCCGGCCCCGGACCCGCGGCGGGGGTTCTGCTGCGTCGGCTGGCCCGGGTCCGGCAGGCTCGTGGTACCGGTCGGGCTGGTGGACAAGCCCTTCGAACAGCGCCGCGACCCCTTGGTGGTGGATCTGTCGGGCAGCGGCGGGCACCTGGCCGTCGCGGGCGGTTCGCAGAGCGGCAAGTCGACGGTGCTGCGCACCCTGATCGCCGCGCTCGCCCTGACCCACACTCCTCGCGAAGTGCAGGTCTACTGCCTGGACCTGGGCGGCGGCACGCTGGCCGGGCTGGCCGGGCTGCCCCATGTCGGCGGTGTGGCGTCCCGGATCGAGACCGAGCGGATCCACCGCACGGTGGCCGAGGTCATCGCGGTGCTGGACCACCGGGAGCAGCTCTTCCTGGACGGCAACGTGGACTCGATGGCCACGTACCGCAGGCGCCGCGCGGCCGGGGAGTTCCAGGACGAGCCGCACGGTGACGTCTTCCTGGTGGTGGACGGCTGGAGCACCGTACGCCAGGACTTCGACTCCCTCGTACCGGCGTTCCACCAGATCGCGGCCAGAGGCCTGAACTACGGCGTCCACCTGGTGGTCTCCACCGCGCGCTGGGTGGAACTCCCGGCTCAGGTCCGCGACCAGGTGGCCACCCGCCTGGAACTGCGGCTGGGGGACGCCATGGATTCCGTGATCGACATCCGCAAGGCGGCCACCGTACCGCGCAGCCCCGGGCGCGGCCTGACGGCCGACGGCAAGCTGCACTTCCTGGCGGCGCTGCCGCGCATCGACGGCAGCGCCGGCACGGACGACCTCGCCGACGGTGTCGCCGGACTGGTGGAACAGGTCGCGCGGCACTGGGACGGTCCCGCCGCGCCCCCCGTGCGGACGCTGCCGCACCGGCTGCCCGCCGCACAGCTGCCACGGCCGGAACTGGCGGACGGGCTGCGGGTTCCGCTGGGCCTCGACCAGGAGACGCTGTCCCCCGTCTGGCACGATTTCAGCCGCACGCCGCACCTGATCGGCGTCGGCGACACCGAGAGCGGGAAGACCAACCTGCTGCGGCTGGTCGCCGAGGCGGTCACCGCCCGCTACAGCCCGGCCGAAGCCCGTATCCTCGTGGTGGACTACCGGCGCGGCCTGGTCGAGGCGGTGCCGGAGGAGTACCGGCTCGGGCACGCGGTGGCGCTCGACGCCCTGCGGGAACTGGTGAGCGGATCGGCCCGTGCCCTCGGTACCCGTCTCCCCGGCCCGGACATCACCCCGGCCCGGATGCGCCGTGCGGACTGGTGGACCGGGCCCCGGCTGTTCGTTCTGGTGGACGACTACGACATGGTCGGCGGCAACACCGTCTCCCACCCCTTCGAACCGCTCTTCGACCATCTGGCCCTGGGGCACGAGGTGGGCCTGCACATGGTGGTGACGCGGTCCGCCACCGGCGCCGGGCGGGGCCTGAACGACCCGTTGCTCAGGCGTCTCGACGAGGCCAACACCCCGGCCCTGCTGCTGTCCTGCCCGCCCTCGGAGGGCTACCTCTTCGGCAGCGTCAAGCCGCGCAGCCTCCCGCCGGGCCGGGCGCTGCACATCGCCCGCCGCAAGGCCGTGCTGGTCCAGACGGCCCTGGCGGAGGGAGGACCGGGAGCGGAGCCGGACGGAGCATGAGCCGGCGTCCGGGACCGGGGCGGCGGGAGCGGGGCCGGAGCCGGGCTCAGTCCGCCGGCGCCCCGCCGCGCGGCGGGCGCCATCCGCGGGCCCGGCCCCGGGGCACGATCGCGGCGGCCCAGACGACGGCCAGGACCACGCCGCCGCCCGTGCCGGCCAGCAGCAGAGCGCGTCGTGTCGCGCGGGCGCCGGCCTCGTCCCTCGCCAGACGCACCGGGGCGGAGCCGTGCTCCGGCGCCACCGGGCCGGCCGGGGCGCCGGTCACCGAGGTGAGGGCGGCGTACGGATCGAGCCGGGGGACGTCCGCCGGGTAGGCGGTGGTGGTCAGCCACCGTCCGGTCTGCGCGGCGGTGAGGCCGGGGTGGGCGGACCGCACCAGGGCGGCCGCCCCCGCCGCGTAGGCAGCGGCGAAGGACGCGCCCGAGCCGATGAAGTGTCCCTTGCCCTCGGGCCCTGTGCCGATCACTCCGTCACCCGGCGCGGCGAGGTCGGCGCTGCGGGGCCGGTACGCGCCTTCCTGCCGCTCGCCGTCGACGTCGACGTCCACCACGGACAGCACCCGGGAGTCGGCCGCGGGCCAGTAGTCCCCGGCAGGCGGCGCGGAGGACGTGGCGTCCCCGGGGGCGTCGGGGACCGCGGCGGCCACGATCAGGGCGTCGTGACCGACGGCGTACGAGACGGCGCTCCTGAGCCCGGCGGAGTCCCGGGTCAGGGCCGGGGACACCTCGATGACCGCGGCCCCCGCGTCCACCGCTGCCCGGATGCCGTGTGCCACCGTGGCGTCGGTCGCCGTGCCCCGGGTGTCCGTGCCCCGTACGGCCAGGATGCGTGCCTGCCGGGCCACGCCGGCGAAACGGACGCCCTGCGCGGGGGCGGCGGCTATCAGACCGGCCACGAAGGTGCCGTGGCCCACGCAGTCCTCACCCGCGGCACCGACCGCGGTCACCCGCCCTGCCAGCGCCGGTGCCTTCAGCGACACACCCGTGTCGACGACGGCCACGGTCACCCCGGCGCCGCTCCCGAACTGCCAGGTCCGGGTGAGCTGCAGGTTCTGCTGCTCCCACGGCATCGCCGAGACCACCTGGGCGGACCGGCCGGTGCACGCGGTCCCGGCGGACAGCCGTGAGGGCATCACGGGCAGTTTCACGGTGCCGCCGGACGCCGCGGCGTCCGCTGCCCCCGCGAGCACGGCCGCGGAGACGGACAGCAGGGCGAGAAGGGCCAACGGCGTGTTCCTGGACCGGGGACGGCGCATGGCAGGCATCGTAGGCCAGCGGCTGCGACGGCCGTCCCGTGGTGATCGCGGAGCGGTGCGGCGTCCGGGGCGCGCGGGCGGTCCGGCGTCGCGGCCCGCAGGCGGGAAAACCGGCTTCGGGAAACTCGCCGCACCGTCGCCCGCGGGGCCGGGGATCGCCCCAACCCGCCTTTTCGCTCACGCCGTTGGATCGTCACGTCGACGCCCGGCATGATTGTGCTGCCCGTCCCCGGCACCCGGTCCCGTGGCCCGGTGGTGCCAGAAAGAGGAGGTAACCGCGTGTCACGCCAGGTACTCACGGTCGACCCGGACCGACCGGGGGGCTTTCGGACCATCGGTGAGGCTCTGGCCAGGTCGCGCAGCGGCGCCATCATCAGTGTGGCTCCCGGTACCTATGCGGAGAACCTGACGATCACCACGCTGGTCACCATCGTGGCGGAGCAGTCCCGCGGCACGGTGGAGATAGCCCCGCGGCACGGCAGTGCGATCGTGCTCAAGGGGGAGGCCGCGATGCTCAGCGACCTCGTGCTGCGCGGCCGTGACGAGGAACTGCCGGTCGTCGACGCCCCGCGCGGGCAGGTGGCACTGGAGGGCTGTGAGATCACCGGCTCGGCCTGGACCGCCCTGCTGGCCCGTGGCAACGGCTCGCTCGCCCTGCGGGACTGCCGGGTCAGCAATCCGCGCGGTGCCGGAGTCGTGGCCACCTCCGCCGTCGGCAGTTCCGTCGAGTCCTGCACGATCGAGAACCTCGGCACCTCAGGGGTGGTGATCAGCGAGCACGGCAGGATCACGCTGCGGGGCTGCACCATCCGCGACGCCCGCGGCAACGGCGTGCTCGCCAACGCGCAGGCGCAGGGCTCGGTCGAGGAGTGCGACATCGCCTCGACCGACAAACCCTCCATCGCGCTGGAAGGACACAGCACGACCCAGGTACTGCGCACCGTCGTGCACGACACCAGCACGGGCGTCCAGCTCACGAGCCAGGCCCGCACGCTGCTCGACGACGTGCGGGTCACCGGCACCACCGGCGTCGGCATCGTGGTCAGCGGCGGCAGCGATCCGCTGCTGCGCCGTTGCCGTGTCACCCGGTCCAAGGGCCATGGGCTGCTGGTCACCGACCGCGCCCGGGGCACGTTCGAGGACTGCCGGCTGGACGCCGCGCAGGCCCCCGCGCTCAGAGTGGCCGGTCTGGCGTCACCCATACTGATCGGCCTGACCGTCCGGGACTGTGCGCACACCGCCGTGCTGCTGGAAGAGGAGTCGGTGGCCGAACTGGACCGGCTGGAGGTCGTCGACGCGCTGGGAACCGGTGTCTCCGTCCGGAGCGGGGCCAACCCCCTGCTGCGCCGGGCGCGCATCGACGCTCCGCGCGGTCACGGTGTGGAGATCACGAAGGACGGGCGGGGACGGCTGGAGGACTGCGTCGTCGAGCGGGCCGGCCGCTGCGGCGTCAGGGTCGAGGACGGCGGCAACGTCTACATCGGCGGCGGCACCATCGGCCTGCCGGCCGAGACCGGCCTGTCGGTCGGCGACGAGTCGGTCCTGACCGTACGGGATCTGGAGATCACCGGGGCCAAGGAGCACGGGATCGCGGTCGGCCAGGGCGGGGAGACGACTGCCACCCGTGTCCGGGTGGGCGGCAGCGGCCGGCACGGCGTCCTGATCGCCGACGGCGGCCGCGGCTCTTTCAGCACCTGCGAGATCAGCGACTGCGCCGAGGACGGCTTCCGCGTCGAGTCCACCGACCCCGTGTCCGTCGTCAACTGCAGCGCCCGGGACAACGGCGGTGGCGGGCTCGTCCGGTCCCGGCCCGGTCAGCGGCTCGCCGTCGAGGGGCTGGTGAGCACCGGCAACGCGAAGCAGGACACCTGGGGCGCCGGTGAGGCGGAGGGCGCCGGTCCTGCCGGGGACGGTGACCCGGCGGCCGGCGACACCCGGCTCCCCCGCGAGGACGGGCCGCTCGCCGCCCTCGACGCCCTCATCGGCCTGGACAATGTGAAGCAGCAGGTCCGGACGCTGGTCAATCTGACGCAACTGGCCCAGCGCCGTGCCCGGCTCGGTATGTCCGCCCCGCCGATGGGCCGCCACCTGGTGTTCGCCGGGCCGCCCGGCACGGGCAAGACCACCGTGGCCCGGCTGTACGGCACCGTCCTGGCCGAACTCGGTGCACTGCGGTCGGGACATCTGGTCGAGGTCTCGCGGGCGGACCTGGTGGCCCAGGTCATCGGTGGCACCGCCATCAAGACCACCGAGACCTTCAACCGTGCCCTGGGCGGTGTGCTGTTCATCGACGAGGCGTACACCCTGCTGTCCGACGGCCGCGGGTCCGGCGCCGACTTCGGACGGGAAGCGGTCGACACCCTGCTCAAGCTCATGGAGGACCACCGCGACGACGTGGTGGTGGTCGCCGCGGGCTACTCCGCCGAGATGCAGGCGTTCCTGGCCTCCAATCCGGGCCTGGCCTCGCGCTTCTCCCGCACGGTGGAATTCGAGAACTACTCGGTTCCCGAACTGGTGGCGATCATGGAGAGCATGTGTGCCGCACACCAGTACATGCTGGACGACACCACCCGCGCCGCACTCACCGCGCACTTCGAACGGATGCCGAAGGACGCCGCCTTCGGCAACGGCCGCGCCGCGCGCCAGGTGTTCGAGCAGATGGTGGACCGGCAGGCGTCGCGGCTGGCCGCGCTCGCGGACATGACCGAGCAGGACCTGCAACGGCTGCTGCCCGAGGACGTCGGGGAGGAGGCCGCCCGTGCGGTGTCCGGTGAGACCGCGACCGGGAAACCGGACGACGACCCGCTGGCCCGGCTCGGCGACATGGTGGGCATGGCCGGTGTCAAACGGGACATCACCGACCTCGTGAACCTGCTGTCCATCGCCCGCCGGCGGGAAGCGGCGGGGCTGCCCGCGCCGCGCATCAGCCACCATCTGGTCTTCACCGGCCCGCCGGGCACCGGCAAGACCACCGTGGCCCGGCTCTACGGTGGGCTGCTGGCCTCCCTGGGTGTGCTGCCGCGAGGACAACTCGTCGAGGTGGCCCGCGCCGACCTCGTCGGCCGGTACGTCGGCCACACCGCGCAGCTCACCCGGGAGGTCTTCGAACGCGCTCTGGGCGGTGTGCTGTTCGTCGACGAGGCGTACACCCTCACCCCGACGGGACCGGGCGCCGGTGCGGACTTCGGACGGGAGGCGGTCGACACCCTGCTGAAGCTCATGGAGGACCACCGCGACGAGGTGGTGGTCATCGTCGCCGGCTACACCGGGGAGATGGAGCGCTTCCTCTCTTCCAACCCGGGCCTGTCCTCCCGTTTCTCCCGCCGGGTGGAGTTCCCCAACTACTCCTCGGACGAATTGGTCACCATCGTGCGGCAGCACGCGGCCGCGGCCGGGTACGAGTGCGGACCCGGTACGGGCCAGGTGCTGCGGAAGTACTTCGACTCGCTGCCGCGGGACCGCTCCTTCGGCAACGCGAGGCTTGCCCGGCAGGTCCTGGAGGGCATGATGACCCGTCAGGCGGGCCGCCTGAGCACGCTGCCCGCTCCCGGGGTGGAGGACCTGCGGCTGCTGCTCCCGCAGGACGCGGTACAGCGGGCCGCGGTACCGGAGTGACCGCCACAGGACGCCGGCACGCCCGCCGGTGCCGTCCCGGCCCTCGTCACCGGGGACGCGGGGCCGCACATCGGCTCGGCGCCCGGCGGCCCGGTGGCCGCCGTCGCCTTCCCTGACCCGCGCTCGCCTCCGGCTCGCCTGGCATCCGCCGTCCGCGGCAGGGACGTCGGGGACGGACGGTACCGGCATCATGCCGGACGGGACGGCATGGGCCAGTGCCGGTCCGGGAGTTGGTCAGAACAAATTGAACCGTTCAAATCATCAGCCTTTTGACCGCCCGGAACCGGCTCGGAGACATTCCCGGAAATTTCCTCTTGCACGTGGGTTGTTTCTCCTCATCACTGTCCCTATGGTCAACGATCACCCCGGGAAAACACACCCCTGGGCGGATTGTTTCGCTTATGAATCGATTCAATCCTTGTCGGCGACGAAGCCGATGAACAGAAAGGCGTGATCGTGTTGAGCCGTAGAAGACCGTCGTCCCGACGTCCTGTCAGAGGCGTGATCCCGGCAGCCCTGGCGCTGCTGGGCAGCGCGTGCGTCGGGATCACCGTGCCGGGCGGCACCGCACAGGCGGCCGCCGGGAACGGCGCCTCGCCGGTTCTCGGAGCGCGACTGACCGCGGCGTCGTTCAGGAACCCGGGCGCGGCGGACCGGCCGTGGGTCCGCTGGACCCTCGCCCCCGGCGCCTCCACCGCCGAACTGCAGGGCGAGCTGCGGGACATGGCGGCGGCCGGGATCGCCGGCGCCGAGATCGGCCAGGGCTCCTTCCCCTCCACCGGCCAGCTGGCCGCTCTCTACTCCACCGCCAACTCCCTCGGCATCACGCTGAGTCTGTCGCACGGGCCGGTGAGCGCCCCGGACGGCTTCTCCGTCAACGACGACCAGGCACGCAAACAACTCGCCTACGGTTCCTCCGTGGTCGGCGGCGGCTCGGCGTTCAGCGGTGCGCTGCCCAAGCCGGCGACGGCCAACCGCACCACCCTGGTCGCCGTCCTCGCCTTCAAGTGCTCCGGCACCTGCGCGGCGGACGGCCAGACCACCCTCGACAAGGACTCCGCCGTCGACCTCACCTCGAAGGTGAAGAACACCGACACCGCCGGTGTCGGGGGCGGCACCACCACCGGAACCCTGGACTGGACGGCCCCCGCGGGCGGTGACTGGGCGGTCCTGGCGTTCTGGAGCGTCGGCGTCCAGGCGCAGCCCGACCTGCTGACCAAGGCGGGCACCAAGGTCCTCACGGACAACATGGACCAGCAGTTCGCCCCGGTCAGGCAGCTGATGCGGGCCAACGGGGGCGACTTCTTCTACGACTCCCACACCGCGGACCGCGGCAGCCCGACGGACACCTGGAGCAACACCATGGCGGCCGACTTCCGGCACGCCAACGGCTACTCCGTCACCGACTACCTTCCGCTGCTGGTGAATCTGCCGGCCGTGGGCTTCGGCGCCGCGAAACCCGCCTTCCAGTTCGACGCGGCGACCTCGGCCAAGTTCCGCAACGACTTCTACCGGACCCGCACCGACCTCTGGCTGGACAACCAGGTCAAGCCGCTGAAGAAGTGGGCGAAGGAGACGTACGGCTACGCGGTGCGCCTGCAGCCCTACGGCGACAACGGGGCGGCCGTCGACTCCATCCAGGCCGCCGCGAACCTCGACCGGCCGGAGACGGAGACGCTCTGGTTCGGCGACGAGGCGGACAACTACCTGCCCGAGGCCTCCGCCAACCACATGACCGGCACCAAGTGGTACTCGATCGAGGGCTCCGCGGCACTGAACCAGGCCTATGCGCAGACCTTGCAGGACCAGGTGATCCGGATGAACAAGGCGTTCGCCGGCGGTGTCACCAAACTCGTCTACCACACGTATCCGTCCGACACCGGCACGAGTTCCCTCTGGCCGGGCTACTCCCTGTTCCCCTCGAGCTTCTCCGGCTCCTGGGGCCCGCGTAACCCGGACTGGGCGGACGCGAAGGCGTACAACGACTACTTCGCCCGCAACCAGCTCGTGCTCGCCCAGGGCGGCGCCCGCACCGACGTCGCGGTCTACATGCAGAACTACGTGTACCCGCAGCCCTACACCCAGGGGAACCTCCAGTACTGGTCCGACCCCGCCCTCGCGGAGAACGGGTACACCCGCGACTACGTGAACCCGACCCTGCTCGACCTGCCCAACGCCACCGTGCGCGGCGGACGGCTCGCCGCGGACGGACCGGCCTACAAGGCGCTGGTCCTGGACAGCACGCAACTGCCCGTCTCCGCCCCGTCCCGCACCAGCATCCCGGTGGCCACGGCCGAGAAGATCCTCGGCTACGCCCGGGCCGGCCTGCCGGTGATCGTCGTGGGGTCGGCCCCCGGCACCGTCCCCGGCCTCGACGCCAAGGGCGACAGCGACCTCCAGCCGGTGGTGGCCGCCCTGCTGAAGCAGCGGTCCGTGCACGTGGTGAAGGACGAGGCCGCCGTCCCGGCCCTGCTCGCCGGCCTCGGCATCCGACCCTCGGCCGAGCCCGCCACGCCGGGTCCGATCGTCTCCGTCCACCGGTCCGACACCGACACGGACTACTACTGGCTGTACAACCAGGGCTCGGTCACCAACACCACCGAACCCGCCACGCTCTTCGACCCGAACGCCTCGGCGAAGCCGGTCGACACCGACATCACCCTCCAGGGCCACGGCACCCCGTACCTCCTGGACGCCTGGACCGGCGCCGTCACCCCCGTCGCCCAGTACACCCGGCACGGCGACCGCGTCACCGTGCACGTGTCGCTGGCCGGCGACGACACGCAGATCGTCGCCCTCACCACCGACCCCGGCCGGCTGACCGGCGGCCGTCCCTCCTCCGCGGCGCGTCCGCACGTGGTGTCCACCACCGCCGACGCCGCCGTCGTCCGCGCCGACGGCGGCATCGCCGTCCGGACGTCCGAGGCGGGCACCTACACCACCCGTCTGAGCAACGGCCGTACCGTCAGGACGACCGTGTCCTCCCCCGGCCCGGCCGTCGACCTCACCACCCGGTCGTGGAGCCTGGACGTCCAGGACTGGAAGCCCGCCGCGCCCTACGGCACCACGGGGGCGGACGCGACGCGGACCAGCAAGGACACCGTGCACGTCGACCTCGGCAAGCTCACCCCGTGGACCGGCGTCCCGGCGCTGAAGGACACCTCCGGCATCGGCACCTACACCACCACCGTGACGCTCCCGCCGTCCTGGAAGAAGGGCACCGGAGCCCGGCTCGACCTCGGGCAGGTCACCGACTCCTACACCCTCACGGTCAACGGCAGCCAGGTCCCCACGCCGGACCAGCTGGGCGCGACGGCCGACATCGGTGATTACCTGCACGCCGGTGACAACACCGTCACCGTGCGGGTCGCCACGACCCTCATCAACCGGCTGCGCACCCTCTCCGGTGCCCTGGCCGCCCGCCCTGCCCAGGCCAACGGCCTCGTCGGACCGGTCACCCTGACCCCGTACAAGGAGACCGAGGTCCGCTGACCCCGTCCCGTCCGTCGTGGAGAGAGGAGCGGATCCTCTCCCCACGACGTACGCGCGGTGGGAACGCCGGGCCGGGCCCTAACTCCGGACGCTGCGGGCCAGCCACGGGGTGAGGACGCCGCGGAAGACCATCTCCTTGTACGTCTCGTCGCCGGGCAGGGAGACGATCAGCCAGGTGCCGGGCGGGAAGAGACGCCGCTTCACATGGGCGCGACCGTCGTGGACGGCGCGCAGGAAGGCCGGGACGGAATCGCGGGGAACGTCGTCGAAGACGACGCCGTCCACCGTGATCTGCGCGTCGTCCTCCGGGTAGATCCGGACGGTGAGGGACGGGGAGCCGCCCAGTTCGACGAACGCCTCGTGCGGCAGCGAGCCGTCCGGGTCCAGGACCGTGAACGCGCCGGCCGAGGTGCGGCGGGACGTCTGGTCCGCCCCGATGTCGTCGGTGACGGCCGTCTCGAGGCGGTACTCGTGCGCGAACTCACGTATCGCCGTGACGGCGGCCTCGGTGGTCGGCAGATGCGGGTGCTTCATGATCCCGATCATGCCCCGGTCCTCACCCGTCCACCACCGGCCGGACCGTTCCCGGGAGTTCGAGCGGTCGCCCGCCGGGATCCGTCAGGGGCGCGTGCGGGTGCGTGGGGGCGCGCCGGTCTCCGGTCGAGGGTGCTGCCGCCGCCGCACCACCCGCCGCCCACGCACCGGACGCGCCGCGTTCCCGGGCCGGGCGGTCGTTCAGCGGGAGGCCAGAGCGGCCGCGACCTCGCGGGCCGCCCGCGCGCCCGAGGCGAGGGCGCCCTGCACCGAGCCGGTCGCCCGGTGGTCGCCGCACACATGACGTCCGGTGCCCACCCGGGTGCGGCGGCTGAGCGGCAGGCCCGGCGGCATGGCGGGCAGCGCCTGCGCCACCGTGCGCACGGTCAGCAGTTCCCATCCCGCGGTGTCGGCCTCGTAGCACTCCGCCAGAGCCGACCGTACGGCTCTCTCGCGTCCGGGGTGGTCCCCGCCCAGGACGGAGGTCGCCACGAGTGCGTACCCGCGCGGGGCGTGGGCGGGCTGTACCTCGGTCAGGACGCAGCTGTTGACGAAGCGGCGGCGGACGTCCGTCAGCAGGGTCGGCTCACGCAGCGGTGAGCGGACCGCGAGGTGGTAGTAGGTGGTGACGGAACGGTACGGCGGGACGGTGAGGCCGGGCAGCAGCCGGGCGCTCGTGCCCGGCCCCGCCGCCACCACGACGGCCCGCGCGGCGACCTCGCGGTCGTCGCCGGTCCGCACACCGTCCGCGGTCAGGGCCGTCACCGGCGTCTCCAGCGCGACCGTCCCGTCCGGCAGGCCGGACGCCAACAGCGCGGGCACGGCGCCCGCGCCCGCGGCCGGCAGACAGAGGGTGCCGCGGGACATGCTGCGCCACACCAGGTGGAAGAACCGGCCGGAGGTCTCCAGGTCCTCCTCCAGGAACACCCCCGAGAGGAACGGGCGGAAGAACCGCTCGACGAAGTCCCCGGTGAACCCCGCCGAGGCCAGGGCGCGCCGGGTGGAGGTGTCCCGGGCCCGGCGGACCAGCGCGGCCGGTGCCAGCGCGTCCCGGGCGGTGAGCACCGCCAGGGCGGCCAGGTCCCGGGGGCCGGCGAGGCCGTCGGCAAGCCCGCGCAGCGCGGGCCCGAGCGCCCGGGTGGGGTCGGCGAACCGCAGCCGCCGGTCTCCGGTGTGGGTCAGGACACCGGGGGTGAAGGGCCGCAGCCGCAGCGCGTCCAGGCGCAGTCTCCGCCGGACCTGCGGGTAGGAGGTGTTGAACACCTGGAACCCGTCGTCCACCACGCAGCCCTCCACCCGGTCGGTCCGCATCCTGCCGCCCACCCGGTCCCCCGCCTCCAGCACCCGTACCCGCAGCCCCGCGGCCGTCAGGTCCCGGGCGCAGGCCAGGCCGGCCAGCCCCGCGCCCACGACCACCACGTCCCACCGGCCACGGCCCGTGCCGCCCACGTCGCCACCCTCCTTCGTCCGTCCGTGCGGCTGTCCGCCCGTACGCCTGAGTCTCCGCGCCGTTGTGCCTCCGCGCCGCTGCGCCGCTGTGTTCAGTTCCCTCGGGGGCGTCCGCCGGAAAGGCCTCCCCGGACGACCGTCATGCCCTCCGCCGTCCTGGCCGTCGTGCCCGTCCCGGGCCCGGAGGCGGTGAGCGAGGGGCGGCCCGGTGCGGTTCCGGCCGGGACGGCGACGGACGGACGGCCGCCGCCCGCGGCCAGGCGCCGGGCCGCGAGCCGTTCGCGGGCCGCCTCGCGTGCGTGCCGGCGCCGCCAGTAGGGGTTGTCGTGCGGCAGACCGCCGGAGACCCGGCCGTACATGCCGAACGTGAGGATGATCAGCCCCATGACGAAGCTGAACAGCACGTTGCTCATGCCGAAGTCGAGGATGTTGGCCGGCCGCTCCAGGACGGCGAGGTGCGCGAACCCGCTCAGCAGGAACAGGGTCCCGACGGTCATGTTGAGCGTCGACGCGAAGTTCCCGCCGACGATCGCGCCGCCGACCAGGGCCAGGCCGACGACGACGGAGACCAGGCTCAGCACGCCGTTCGTGGACATTCCGGCGATGCTCCTGCCGTCCGTGCTGAACGGGCTGAGCTCGTCGGCGAAGCCGAGCACGCCGAAGACGAGCAGGACCACTCCGCAGAGGGCTGCGCCGTACCGGTAGACCGAGGCCAGTCCGTGGTCGACGGGCAGCTCGTCCTTGAGGTTCATCGCCGGTCCCTTCGTCGTACCGCACGCGGCCGGGCCGGGAGCGGCGCGGCGCATTGACCTTGCACCCGTCCTTTCTCCGCGAAACGGGCACAGGGATGCAGTGGCTTCGCCGGCCGGCGATCGGCCCGGCCCGCGCTTCCTCTCCCCGGCCGGCACCGGCCACGAGGGACCCGACCGTGACGCGCCGGTGGTGATGATCGAGGCGCTGTCGGTCTTCCGGCGCCGCCGCTTCCACCGCGCCAGGGCGCATCCGGTGTTCTCCGCGATACTGCGCCCGGAGGCGGAACGGGGCGGCACGCCGCCCTGAGGACCCGCCGGAAGGACGGTCGGCGGGACGTCAGGGTGCGATCGCGCGTGCCACGCAGTCATGGAGCAGGGCGCGGCGGCGGTCGTGGTCGGCTTCGGGCTCGTCCGCGGTCGCCGCGTAGACACCGCTGGCCGGTGACCAGGCACAGGCCATCGCGATGACCAGGGTCAGCAGGTCGAAGGGGTCGCCCTGGCACAGCCTGCCCTCGGCCTGGGCCACGGCGATGGCCCTGAGCTTGGGTTCGTGCTGGACGGTGCCGTCGAACCACCGTCCCGTCGGGCGCCGTTCCAGCCGGATCCAGGCGATGAGCCGGACCAGATCGGGCCGGCGCAGATTCTGGTCGTAGAGGGACACCGCCCAGCCGGGCAGGTCGTCGGCGTCGAAGGGGAGGGCGTCGGTGCTGCGGCCGACGCTGTCGGCGACGACCGCGTCGAACAGGCCTTCCTTGCTGCCGAAGTAGCCGTACAGCTGGGCCTTGTTGGTGTGTGCGGCGGCGATGATGCGCTCGATCCGGGCGCCGGCGATGCCGCGGAGCGCGAATTCCCCGGTGGCCGCGTCGAGGATGCGCCGACTGGTCGCGGCGCCGCGCGGCGTGGTCGGCAGTTCGGGCATGGTCCGAGGTTATCAGACAGAACAGTTGGTTTGCTTTCCGGCGGGCGGGGGCTAACCTCTGACAGACAGAACAGTCTGTTTGGAAGGATCGGTCCATGCGTACCACCACGGGTTGGCAGAGCAGGGGCGACGGTTCCACCGTCCTGGAACGGGTCGAGATCGGGCGCCGGGAGCTGCGTGACGACGACATAGCCGTACGGGTCGACTTCTGCGGCGTGTGCCACAGCGACCTGCACCGGATCCGGGGCGCGCTCGGTGAGGGCGTCGTGGTCCCCGGCCACGAGTTCACCGGCACGGTCACCGAGGCCGGCCCGGGGGTGACCGGTCTCGCCCCGGGCGACCGGGTCGCGGTCGGCACCGTCGTCGACTCCTGCGGGGCCTGCCCGATGTGCCGGGCGGGGCAGGAGAACTTCTGCTTCGAGGGCCCCGTCACCACCTACGGCGGCAGGGACCGCACCGACGGCTCGCCGACCCTGGGCGGTTACAGCCGCGAGTACGTGCTGCGCGAGTCGTTCGCCTACGCCCTGCCGGGCACGCTCGACCCGGCCGCCGCGGCCCCGCTGATGTGCGCCGGGATCACCATGTGGGAGCCCCTGCGGTCGGCCGGCGTGGGCCCCGGCAGCCGGGTCGCCGTGGCCGGTCTGGGCGGACTCGGGCACCTCGGTGTGAAACTGGCCGCCGCGCTGGGCGCCGAGGTGACCGTGCTGAGCCGTACCCCGGACAAGGCCGGTGACGCCCGCCGGCTCGGGGCGGCGGAGCTGCTGGTCACCACCGACGACCGGCGGACCGAACAGGCCCGGGGCCGCTTCGACCTGGTGCTGGACACCGTCGCCGCCCCGCACGATCTGTCCCCGCTGCTGCGGATGACCGCCATGGAGGGCACGCTGTCCGTGCTGGGCTACCCGCTCGAGACCTCGGTGCGGATCATGGACCTGGTCCAGGGCCGCAAGAATCTGAGTTCCTCCGGCACGGGCGGCCGGCGTCACACGGCGGAACTGCTGGCCTTCTGTGCCGAGCACGGCATCACCGCGGACGTCGAGACGCTCCCCTCCGCACGGGTCGCGGACGCCCTGGACCGGCTGGGCCGGGGCGACGTCCGCTACCGCTTCGTGCTGGACATGTCCGACCTGGACGAGCCGCGGTCCTGAGTCCCGGCCCGGACCGTGCCGGTGCTCAGCGGGCCCCGGGGACCTCTTCGGTGACACCGTCGAGCGGCGAGGAGGGATCGCTGCCGTACGGGCGGGTGAAGACCTCCAGGCCGTGTCCGGCCGGGTCCCGGAAGTACACGCCGCGTCCGCCGTCGTTGCGGTTGATCCGGCGCGGATACCTGCCGTGCGGGTCGGCCTGGATCGGTACCCCGGCCGCCAGGAGGCGGGCGAGCACCTGGCCGAACTCGTCCTCGGACACGAGGAACGCGTAGTGCTGGACGGGGATGTCGGTGCCGGCGGTCGCGAAGTCCAGTGTGACGCCGTTGGCGGTCGTCACCGGCAGGAACATCCCGGCGGGTTCCCCGACCTCGAGGCCCAGGAGACCGGCGAGGAAATGAGCGGATTCCTCCCGGTCACGGGACAGCACGATGGTGTGATTGAACGCGACGGACATGGGTCGATGCCTCCACGGGCATGTCCGCGGCACCTCCATGCCTCACCCGGCCGGTGACCGGCACGCGACGCCGCGACGGCGATCGTAGACGTGGGCGTCCGGGGGCGTCGAGCCCCCGTCCGGGCCGAGGCGACGCCGTCCCGCGCGTGCGGTCCGGACCACGCGCGCGGTCGGGACCGCCGCGCGGTCGGGACCGCCGCGCGGTCGGGACCGCCGCGCGGTCGGGACCGCCGTCACACCGCCGCGCGCAGTGCCTCGGCCGGTGCGGTGCGCAGCAGCGTCCGGGTGGGGAACTCGACGGCCAGGAAGGACGCCGCCACCACCGTGACCAGCACCGCGGGCAGCAGCCAGAGCGGGCCCGCGGGCCAGGGGCGGCCGAGGAAGCCCTGGCCGAGGAGGGCCAGCGGGAGGGCCGACAGCAGCAGGCCCGAGACGAGCGCGGCGGCGGCGGTCAGGGCGGCCTCGCGGCGCGTCATCGCCCGGATCTGCCGGGGTGTCGTACCGGCCAGGCGCAGCGCGGCGATCTCGGTGCGGCGCTGGGCGGTGGCGGCGACGAGCTTGTTGACGATGCTCAGCAGCAGATAGGCGAGCAGGACGGCGATCGTCACCAGGTTGATCCACATCTCCGGCGGGATGCCGGGGTCCCGTCCGGGGCCGGAGCGCGCGCCGGTGTCCTCCAGGACCAGACCCGGGCGGTCGGCCGTGAACCGGGTCAGCCCGTGTGCGGCGGCGGCCGTGCCGTCGGTCCTCACGAACAGGCCCGGGGCGAGGCCGGACGTGGTGTGACCGGCGACGAGGTCGCCGGAGAGCACCAGCGGGCCGAAGCCGAGCCCGCGGTCGTAGACCGCCACGACCTTCGCCCGCACCCTGGTGCCGTCGCCGAGCAGCAGCCCGATCCGGGCGCCCGGTCCGGCACCGCGTGAGGCGGCGGCGTCGCTGCTGACGGCGACGGTGGCGCCGGTGAGCCGGGCCAGGGTGCCCCGCCGCACGCCGAGGTCGAGGACGTCGGCGACCGCGGGCGGGGCGACGAGCGCGGCGGCGGACTCGGTCTCGGTGTCGCCGAACTGCCGGTACGACCACACCACGGTGGTGCTGCCGACGGGTACGGCGGCCCGTACGCCGGGCAGCCTCCGTACGGCGGCCCGGGTGTCCGCCGGCAGTCCACCGAGGGCGAGGGCGCCGATCCGGTACTGGGCGAGGGTGCCGTCGCGGCGGTCCTGGCCGGTGGCGGCGAGCAGCGTGGTCTGCGCGAGGGTGTACGTCAGTACGAACACGACCGCCATGGCGAGCGGGCCGACCACTCCGGCGACCCGCAGCGCGTACGCCCGTACGTTGGCCACGGCCAGCCAGGTCGGCGCGGTGACCTGGGCCCGCAGCCGCCGTGCGATGCCCCTGCCCGCGACCTGGACCAGGAGCGGGCCGCACAGGGCGAGGCCGATCGCGGCGACGATCCCGGCGATCGAGGTGGCGGAGGCCCCGATCACGGTCCGGGACAGCAGCGGTGTCACGGACAGCGCGGACGCGGCGGCGATCAGGAGGAATCCGGTCAGGGCCCGCCCGGTGGAAGGCCTGCGCGGCTCGCTGCGGGACTCGGCGACGGCCTCGGTGGCCGGCATCCGCGAGGTGCGCCAGGCGGCGGAGCGGGCCGCCACCTGCACGACGGCCGCGATCAGCACCAGGGTGGCCACGGCGGGCAGCGGGCCGTAGGTCAGCGGGAGTCCGGACGGCAGCACTCCCCGGTCGGCCAGCAGGGCCCGGAACCGGCCGGCCAGGAGGTAGCCGAGCGCCGTGCCCGGCACCACGGCCACGGCGGCCACCGCCGACGACTGCGCCGCGGCCAGCCGGCGGATCTGCCGCGGGGTCGCCCCGACCGCCCGCATCAGCGCGAGGTCCCGGCGCTGCCCGGCGACCGACACGCTCAGCGCGCCCGCCGTGACGAACCCGGTGATCAGCAGGACGATCCCGCCGAGTGACCCGGCGAGCAGCACCAGCAGCGAGCGGGCGGCGCCGGTGCCGGGTGACACGGCCTCGCCGATGTCCGCCCCGGTGCGCACCTCCAGCCCCGTCCCGGCCAGCTGCCGGCGGACGGCGCGCGCGACCCACCGGTCGGTTCCCGGCCTGGTGGTCAGGCCGATCAGGTCGGCGGAGGCCGCGTCGCCGGCGCCGCGTCCGGCCAGCCGTACGGCGGTGGCGTCGGCGAAGTAGACCCCGGCGTCCGGCGCGTCGACCACGGCGGTGACGCGGTAGCGCGCGGCGGGCCTGCCGTTCGCGACGGCCCGGACCGTGTCGCCCGTCCGCAGGCCGCTCACGGCGGGTACGGCGATCTCGGCCGCCCCGTCGGGGGCCCGGCCGGTGATGCGGGGGCGGTCGAGCAGGTGGGTCGAGGACCAGCCGTGCCCGGCGGAGACGGGGTCGTCGGCGGTGGGCACGATCCGGCCGCCGGTACCGGTGAGGGCGGCGGGGAAGCCGATGTCGGCGACGGCCGCGGTCACGCCGGGCAGCCGGGCGAGCCGGCCGGCGAGCCGGGCCGGGACACGGGCCCGCTCGGGGAGCGCGAGAGCGGGTTCGGGACCCGGACGGTACTCCTGGCGGGCCGTGACGACGACGTCCGCGCCGCCGAGCCGGCCGGGGGGCAGCGTCGAGCGCAGCCCCGACTCGGCCAGCACTCCGGTGCCGGTGATCAGGGCGGCCCCGCCGAGCACCGCGCACAGCACGGCGAGCAGGGCGGTGATCCGGTGGGCGGCCGTCCGCAGGGCGAGGGGGAACATGGTCTAGCGCTCCCCCAGCATGACGAGCCGGTCGGCGAGTCGCGGTGCGGTGGGACGGTCGAGGGTCTCGACGACCCGGCCGTCGGCCATCACCAGCGCCCGGTGCGCGCGGGCCGCGGCGGCCGGGTCGTGGGTGACCATCACGACCGTCTGGCCCAGTTCGTCGACCAGGCCGCGCAGCAGTTCCAGCACCTCGTGGGCGCTGCGCAGGTCCAGGGCGCCGGTCGGTTCGTCGGCGAACACCACGGCCGGCCTCGCGGCCAGCGCGCGGACGACGGCGGCGCGCTGCTGCTGGCCGCCGGACAGCTCGGCGGGCCGGTGGTCCAGCCGTCCGGCCAGGCCGACCCGCTCGGTCAGCTCCCCGATCCACCGTCGGTCCGGCCTGCGGCCCGCCAGGCGCAGCGGCAGCGTGATGTTGTCGCCGATGCTCAGCGAGGGGATCAGGCTGTACGCCTGGAACACGAATCCGACGCGCTCGCGCCGCAGTTCGGTGCAGCGGGCCTCGCCGAGCCCGGCGATCTCCGTGCCGTCGACGCGGACGCTGCCCGAGGTGGGGGTGTCCAGGCCGGCCGCGCAGTGCATGAGGGTGCTCTTGCCGGAGCCGGAGGGGCCCATCACCGCGAGGAAGGTTCCCGGGGCGACGGTCAGCGACACGTCGTCCAGGGCGCGGATGCCGCCCGGGTAGGTCTTGGTGAGGCGGGCCAGCGCGATGGCGGGGGCGCGGACCGCGGTGGTGGCGGGGCTCATCGGCGGCCCTTCAGACGGTGCACGACGAGGACGGCGGCGGTGACCGCGGAGACGGCGCCGCAGACGAGGTGGACGCCGAGGCCGGCGCCGACGTAGGAGGCGACGGTGTTGGCGACGAGGCCGAGCACCAGCAGCAGCCACAGCAGGAAACGGGCGACGTCGGCGCGGCTGACGCCGGACCGCGGACCGTCGCCGGACGGGGTGCGGGGGCCGGTGAGGCGGTAGGGGTCGGCGGCCATGGGGGGCTCCTTGTCGGCGGGTCGGCTGATGTCCCCGACGCTAGGGACCGCGCCCCCTTCCGGCCCATCCCGCCGGCCCCCCGATCAGAGGTACAGCAGGCTGTACTTCACTCCGCCGCGTCCCGCGCCGTAGGGTCGTCCGGGCCGGTGACCGCCGTCGGGACGGTGACCGCGGCAGAGCAGGAGCGGAGGCGCCCATGAGGACCCGGGCAGCGGCGACCGGGCCGGCCGGCGACCGCCCCGCCGACGTCCTCGTGCGGGCCGTGCGGGCGGCCGGGTCCGCGCTCGCGCAGCTCGTCGGCGGGTTCGGGACGGCCGTGCCCGCGCTGGCCGTCCTGGTCCTGCTGGTGGTGGCGGCGCTGACCGCGCCGCTGGGCGCGGGCCTGCTCGCGGCACCCGTCGTCGTACGCGCCCTGCACGCGCTGGCGGAGCGGGAGCGCGGCCGGCTGTCGCGCCGGGGACCGGAGATCGTCGCCCCGGACCCCGCGCCGACCGGGCTGCGGCCCGCCCTCGCCGACCCCACCACCCGGCGTGAGCTGCGCTGGGCCCTGCGGCACGCCACCTCCGGGCTCGCCCTGGGGTTCCTCGGCCTCTGGCTGCCGGTCGCGGCCTTCCGGGACTGCGTGTTCCCGCTGGTGTGGCCGTTCGCTCCCGCGGACACGAGCAGTACGTCGCTCGGGTTCGGCGTCGCGCACTCCTGGCCCGAGGCGCTGTCCGTGAGCCTCCTCGGCGTCGGCTGGATCGCGGTGATCCTCGGACTCACCCCCGCCATGGCCCGCCTCCAGGCGCGCCCCGGGCGGACGTTCCTCGCGGCGGGCCCGGACACCGACCTGTCGCTGCGGGTCGCCGAGCTGACCGCCACCCGGGCCGCCGCGCTGGACGCCCACGCCGCCGAACTGCGCCGTATCGAGCGCTCGTTGCACGACGGCACGCAGAACCGGCTGGTCACGGTCACCGTGCTGCTCGGCGCCGCCCGCCGGATGGCCGCCCGCGATCCCGGTCGCGCCGACGAACTCCTCGAACGCGCCCAGAGCTCCGCGGAACAGGCGCTGGCCGAGCTGCGCGCCGTCGCGCGCAGCATCCTGCCGCCGGTGCTGGCCGACCGGGGGCTGGCCGGGGCGCTGGGCGGGCTGGCCGCCGGGTGCGCGGTGCCGTGCCGCACCGATGTGGACGCCCCGCAGCGCTGTGCGGCGTCCGTGGAGGCCACCGCGTACTTCGTGGTGGCCGAGGCGCTGACGAACATCGCCCGGCACAGCGGGGCCACCGGGGCCGCGGTGACCGTCCGCACCGGGGGCGGACGGCTGCGGCTGCGGGTCGAGGACGACGGCCGGGGCGGCGCGGACGAGGAGGGCGGCACCGGGCTCACCGGGATCCGCCGCCGGGTGGCGGCCCACGACGGTACACTCCGCGTGACCAGCCCACCGGGCGGTCCGACGGTCCTCGAGGCGACCCTGCCGTGCGGCACCTGAGACGTGCCCCGCGGGCCCCTGCGGGCGGCCGGGCCCGTGCGCCGTCCCGTCAGCCGAGCGAGTGGCCCGTATGCGCATAGTGTTGGCCGAGGACGACCCCCTGCTGCGCGAAGGGCTCGCCCTGCTGCTGGGCGCGGAGGGCCTCGACGTGGTCGCCAGGGCGGGGACGGCGGACGAGGTCCTGGACGCCGTCGACGAGCACCGGCCCGACATCGCCGTCGTCGATGTGCGCATGCCGCCCGCCCACACCGACGACGGCATCCGCGCCGCCGTCGAGGCCCGGCGGCGCCATCCCGGTCTGGCCGTCCTGGTGCTGTCCGCGTACGTCGAGCAGAGCTTCGCCACCGAGCTCCTCACCGGCGGGGCGGCGGGCCTCGGCTATCTCCTGAAGGAACGGGTCGGCCGGGTCGAAGAGTTCCTGGACGCGCTGCACAGGGTGGCGTCCGGCGGCACCGCCATCGACCCGGAGGTCGTCGCCCAGCTGTTCACCCGGTCCCGCCGGGACACCCGGCTGGACCGGCTCAGCCCGCGCGAGCACGAGGTGCTCGCCCTGATGGCCGAGGGGCTGGGCAACAGCGCCGTCGCCGAACGCCTGGTCGTGACCGACGGCGCGGTCCACAAGCACATCCGCAGCATCTTCGCGAAGCTGGACCTGACCCCGACGGACCGCGTGGACCGCCGGGTGGCGGCGGTGCTCAGCTATCTGGGGGATCCGCGCCGCAGGCTCTGAGGACGGACCCGCGCCGGGCCGGGCCGGCCGGAAACCGCCGGGTGCGGCATTTTCTGTTGTCGCGTCCGCGCCGCCGCGTCTCCCCCGGTGAGGCCGGACGAGGACCGCCGGGTCCCTGTCCGCCTCCGCAGGCAGGAGAATGCCTGGGACGTGAGATGAGGGAGAGACGGTTCATGCGCACAGACCACGGGCGTGATCCCGCCATCGGCCTGGTGTCCGCCGCCTGTTCGGGCGATCCGCGGGCCGTCGAGGGGCTGGTGGCACAGTCCCTGCCGCTGGTCTACAACATCGTCGGCCGCGCGCTGGGCGGGGGCCAGGACGTCGACGACGTCGTGCAGGAGACGCTGCTGCGGGTGGTGCGCGGCCTGGACCGGCTGGAGAATCCCTCGTCGTACCGATCGTGGATGGTGGCCATCACCGTGCGTCAGATACGCGACTGGATCCGGGGACGTGTGAAGGACCGGGAGACCCGCGAGAGCGTGGAACTCGCCGCGCAGGTCCCCGACCCCGCCTCCGACTTCGCGTCCCTGACGGTCCTGCGGCTGCAGCTCGACGGTGACCGGCGCGAGGTGGCGGAGGCGACGCGCTGGCTGGACGACGACGACCGGGAACTGCTGTCGCTGTGGTGGCTGGAGGAGACCGGGCAGCTGGAGCGGGCGGAGGTGTGCGAGGCGCTCGGCCTGTCGGGCCGTCACACGGCCGTGCGCATCCAGCGGCTCAAGGAACAGCTCGACGTCGGCAGGACCGTGGTCCGGGCGCTGGCCGCCCGGCCGCCGTGCCCGGAGCTGTCCGCGGTGACCCGGTCGTGGGACTCGGCGCCGAGTCCCCTGTGGCGCAAGCGGACGGCGCGGCACATCCGCGGCTGTGCCCGCTGCGGTGAACGGCGGGAACACCTGGTCCCCGTGGCGGGGCTGCTGACGGGGCTTCCGCTGCTCGTCCCGCCCGCCGGTCTGCAGCAGGCCGTATGGGCGGCGATCTCACCGATGGTGCCGGCGGCGGGAGAACAGGCGGCCGGCGGTACGGGGACGGGGACGACCGGGCACGCGGGCACGCGCCCCCGTGGCACCCACGCCGCCGGGCGGCCCGCTTCCCGGCGCCGCACGGCGGGCCGCGCCGGGCACGCCAGGACGGTCACCGCGGCGGTCGCGACGGCCGCGGTCGTCCTCGGCGCCTTCGCCCTGGTGCACTCCCAGGACACCGGCCGCGCCTCCTCGGCACCGGCGGGTGCGCCGACGGCGGCCGGTGTCCGGACGGCCTCCGCTCCGGCCCCGAGCGCCCCGGCCTCCCCCAGCCCGTCGGCGACGAAGAAGGAGAAGAAGACCGGGCCGTCGGCGTCGGCCGGCGCCACCCAGGCGTCGCGTTCGCCGAGCACCAGGGCCGCCGCCGCACCGGCGGCAGCGGATCCGGTGGTCTCCTCCCGCCGGAAGGGGGTCGGTGTCTGGTCCTACTCCGCGATGTCCGACGGGCTGAGCCGCTCCGGTGCCGGCTGGTACTACACCTGGTCCACCGCGCACCCCGGCATCGCGGCCTCGGCCGGCACGGACTTCGTACCGATGATCTGGGGTGCGAAGAGCGTCACCGCGCAGGCGCTGTCGGAGGCGAAGGCGGCCGGTCCCTATCTGCTCGGCTTCAACGAGCCCGACATGAGCGCCCAGTCGAACATGACGGTCGACCAGGCACTCGATCTCTGGCCACAGCTGCAGTCGGCCGGCGCCACGCTCGGCAGCCCCGCCGTCGCCTACGGCGGTGACCGGGCGGGCGGCTGGCTGGACCGCTTCATGAGCGGGGCGAAGCAGCGGGGCTACCGCGTGGACTTCATCGCGCTGCACTGGTACGGCGGTGACTTCCGCACCGCGGCCGCGGTGGAGCAGCTGCGCAGCTATCTGAGCGCGGTGTACGAGCGTTACCACAAGCCGATCTGGCTGACCGAGTTCGCCCTCATCGACTTCTCCCAGGGCACCCGCTACCCCACCGACACGGAGCAGGCGGCGTTCCTCACGTCGGCCACGAAGATGCTGGCCGGGCTGCCCTACCTGCAGCGCTACGCCTGGTTCGGCCTGGGCACCGACGAACCGGGCCCGGGAACGACCCTGTTCCGCTCGGGCTCCGCCCTGACCCCGGAGGGCAGCGCGTTCCGCTCGGCACCGTGAGCCGGCCGCGGGGCCCGGGGCGGGGCATGCCGGGTGACCGCCCGGTGTGCCCCGGGGTCCGCCGGTGCGGGGACCCGCGTCACGCAGGACGGCGGGCGGCGATGACGTCCCAGTGGTTGACGCCCGCCGTGCGCGCGTAGGTGACGCTGTCCACGGCCGCCCGGGCCAGGGCCAGGCCGCGACCGCTCTCGGCGGCCGGGCCGGGCAGCGCGGTGGCGTTCACCCCCGGCGGGGCCGGGGCGCCGGTGTCGGTGAAGCGGGCGTGGGCGCGCTCGGGGGTGATCGTCACCAGGAACCGGACGTCGACGGGAAGGTGCGCCGCCGTGTGCTGGAGGATGTTGGCCGCGACCTCCGCCACCGCCGTGTCGAAGAGGGCCCGCTCCTGGGGCCCGTGCGGCAGGAGGGCCCACGCCGCGTCCAGGCAGCGGTGGACCTCGTCGAACATCCCGGGCGTGGCCGTGCCCGACCAGCCGGCGGTCCGGTCAGCGGTCACGGCACGCCGTCCCCACGTCGGCGTAGCAGTGCAGGACCCGGTGCATGTTCGTCAGCTGCAGGACCGTCAGGACCTGCGGTCCGCAGGAGGCGATGCGCAGATCGCCCCCGGCCTGCCGGGCCGACTTCAGACCGCCGACGAGCGCGCTGAGGCCGGAGGAGTCCAGGAAGCCGGTGCCCGCCAGGTCGACGACCACGTGGGGATGGCCGTCGCGCACGACGGTGTCTATGGCCGCGCGGATCTGCGGGGCCGCGACCAGGTCCAGGCGGCCGCTCGGGCGCAGTACGGCGATGCCGTCGGGGGTGACGTCGATGGTGAGGTCCATCAGGTGCTCTCTCCGGGTGCTCTCTCGGGTGTGCCGGATCCGTAGCCCCCGTACCGGGCCGCCCTGACCACCACGCCGAGCAGGAGGAGGTCGTAGCCGACCCAGACGAGGTTGATCACGGTGCCGGTGACGGACGGGGTGAGGCCGGTGGCCGCCCGGACGGTCCCCGCCACCGCGGCGAGGACGAGGAGGGCCATCGCGGCCAGCTGCCACTTCATCAGCCGCCACGCGGGGGGCGTGTGCCTGCCGTGTCTTGGGGGTGACGACGAAACCCAGTGGTCGGCCGAACGCGATGTTGGCCACCGCGGTGACCGTGGCCTTGATCCAGAGGGGGAACAGGGCGAGCGAGTACTGCTGGCCGCGCCAGGTGCGGACGCCGTGGCTGACCACGCTGAACAGGATCTGGTTGACGACGAGGTACGGGATCAGGTGCAGCAGGAAGCTGCTGCCGAAGCTGTGTACGGGTTTGACGCCGAAGCAGAGGTAGATGACAGGCGCGGCGATGTAGACGAGGGCGGCGTAGCCCGAGAGGTAGCTCCACATCGTGGCGAAGTACATCAGGCGCTGGGCCGGGGCCAGCCCGCGCAGGGTGAGGGGGCTTTCGCGGAGCATGACCTGCAGGGTGCCCTGGGCCCAGCGCAGCCGCTGGTGGAGCATGGATCCGAGGTCCTCGGGCGCCAGGCCGTGGGCGAGGATCTCGTGGTGGTAGACGGTCCGCCAGCCGGCCGCGTGCAGTCTCATGGCCGTGGCCATGTCCTCGGTGACGGAGATCGTCGACAGGGGCATCACCGGCTGGGCCTCGTCGGCGCGGTCGACGTCCACGGCGCGGATCAGGGTGCGTACCGACTCCACCGCGCCCAGCGGTGACCAGGCGCGGTCGGCGAGCCGGCGCAGCGCCGCCTCGTCGGTCTGCCCGGGGGCGATCACGTCGCCGGCCCCGAGTTCCCGCAGGGCCTCGAGGTCCCCGGCCGGCTGTCTCAGGTGGGAGGCCGTGAGCCGGCCGCTCGCGGCGTCCGCCGCCCGCTGGAAGCGGTGGGCGAGTTCACCGAGAGGCACTCCGGCGGCGAGTTCGGCGCGGGCGCGGCGGGCCGCCGTCCGGACGTCGTCCAGGGCCTCCGTGGCGTCCGGTCCCTGGGCGCGTGCCGCGGCGGACGCGTGGCGCAGGATCCGGCGGACGGCGCCGAGGGCGGCGGAGACGGACTCGTGGACGGCGCGGACGTAGCCGCGCAGGCCCAGCTGCATGAGGGCCTCGCGGCGCAGCACCACGTTGGATCCGCAGAAGAAGGCCGCGTTCCAGCCGTCCTTGCCCTGCTGGATGGGGCCGTAGAAGAGAGGTGCCTGGCTGCCGAGCGGATCGGCGTCGTCGACGTCGGTGAAGTACTGCGGGGTCTGGACGAGGGCGACCCGTTCCTCCCGGAACCAGCCGAGCGTGTGCTCCAGCAGGGCCGGGTCGGGCACCTGGTCGGCGTCGAGGACGAGCATGAACTCGCCGTCGGTGCGCATCAGGGCGGCGTTGAGGTTGCCGGCCTTGGCGTGCCGGGCGTAGCCCTCCCATTCGGCCCCGCGGGAGAGGTACAGGGCGCCGGTCTCCTCGGCGGCGCGGGCCATCGCGGGCCGTGCGCCGTCGTCGAGCACCCAGGTACGGTGCGGGTGCCGCATGGCGACCGCGGCCCGCGCGGTCCGGGCGACGAGGTCCACCGGCTCGTCGTAGGTGGTGATGAAGACGTCGACGGTGGCGTCCTCGGGCGGCGGCGGTGGGCGTCCGCGCACCTTGAGGCGCCACACGGTGAGGCTGAACAGCAGCCCGTCGACGAGGCTGTAGGTCTCGGCGAGCACGAGGGGCAGGGCGATCCACCACACGCTCCACTGCACCGAGTACAGCCAGCGCCAGGACAGGTAGGAGAGGCCGAGGACGGGGGCGAGCAGGGCGAGGGCCTTGATGACCCGGCGGCGGCCCGGACCCGGTGAGACCGCGACGTCACGCGGGTGGGACTCCACGCCCCGCGCGGTCACGCGGCTTCCCGGTGGGCCACCAGGAGGGTGATGTCGTCGGTGGCCTGTGCGGGTGACACCTGGGCGGCGAGCAGGGCGACCGCCTCCTCCGCGGTGGCGCAGGTGTGCACGCGCGGGACGGTCTCCTGGCAGCGGGTCAGGCTCGAGTCGAGGGCGTCGAGGAATCCGTCGCTGACGCACACGATCCAGCCGCCGGGCGGGACGTGCGCGGGCAGCGCGCTCCAGCCGCCGTCTGCGGAGATGCCGAGGGGCAGGCCCTCGGCGTGCAGCCAGATGGTGGTGCCGTCGGGGGCCACGGTCCAGGCCAGCCCGTGCCCGGCGTCGGCGTACGTCAGCCTGCCGGTGGGCAGGTCGGCGGCGGCGTGGAAGACCGTGACGAACGTGCCGGTCTCCGAGAGGTCCGCGAGGATCCGCCGGGAGACGTCCGTGAGGACTTCCCGCACGTCCCCGGACCCCCATGCGCCGCGCACCGCGGCCCGGACCCCGGCGGCCATCAGGGCGGCGCCCGTGCCCTTGCCCATGACGTCGGCGACCACCAGCCGCAGCGTGGTCCCGTGCAGCGACCAGTCGTAGAAGTCGCCGCCGACCGCGCGGGCGGGGACGCAGGACCCGGCCACCTCCCAGCCGCCGGTGCGCAGCGCGGCCCGTGGAAGCAGCTGTGCCTGTACGGCGGCGGCCCGGCGCAGGTCGTCCTCGGCGGCCAGTTCGTTCTCCGCCCACTGGGCCAGGTCGCGCAGCAGGCGGCGCTCGTCCTCGCTCATCTCCCGGGGCCGGGAGTCGGTGACGCACAGCATTCCCACCCGGTGGCCGTCGGCCGTCCGCAGGGGGTGGCCCGCGTAGAAGCGGACGGCGGGGTCGGCCCGGACCAGGGGGTTGTCGGCGAACCTCGCGTCCCGCAGGGCGTCGGCGACGACGAAGGTGTCGTCCTGCCGCACCGCGACCGAGCAGAAGCTGTCGGTGCGCGCGACCTCGGTCAGTCCTTCGCCGTCGTGCGACTTGGCCCACTGGCGTGCGTTGTCCAGGAGGGTCACCGCGGCCGTGGGGACGCCGAAGAGCCGTCGCGCCACGCGGGTGATCCGGTCGAAGCGTTCCTCGGGAGGGGTGTCCAGGATCCCGAGCCGTTCCACCGCCTGCTGCCGGGCGGTCTCCTCGGCCTCCCGGACCGCGCGACGTGCGTGTTCGCGTATCGGCTCATCGTTCGAGCTGCTGTTCCCCACGGTCACATCCACAACCACAGTAGGACATTTACGGATCAAACACCCCCCCATCATGCCCGAGGGGGTGTGCCGCCGCCCAGCCGGCACCCGGGCCGCCCACGGCCGGGGCCGACCCGGCCCTGTCGTCCACGGGACTCAGAAGGACGTGATGACGACCCGTGCCACGTCCGGGTCGCGCAGCGCGGCGTATCCGGCGTCGATCTCGTCCAGGCCGATCCGCCAGGAGACGAGTCCGTCGAGATCCAGCAGCCCCTGCGCGCAGAGGCCGGCGTAGCGGGGGATGTCGCGCCGCGGGTGCCCGGAGCCCATGATCAGGCCCTGGATCCGTTTCTGCTCCAGCAGCAGCCTCGGCAGGGACAGCGTCAGCCCCGGGCCGCCGGCCGCGAGGCCCACCACGTACACGTCGCCGCCGAGCGCGGCCATGGCGAGCGCCTGCTGCGCCGTCACCGCCGTGCCGACGATGTCGAAGACGTGCCGCACCCCGCCGCCGGTCAGCTCGCGCACGGCCTCCGCGGCGTCCACCGCCGCCGAGTTGACGATGTCGGTGGCTCCGTGGACCTGCGCCCGGCGCAGCTTGCCGTCCTGGACGTCGACGGCGACGATGCGCGAGGCGCCGGCCAGACGTGCCGCGCTCACCGTGTTGAGCCCGACACCGCCGACGCCGATCACCGCCACGCTCTCCCCCGCCTTCACCTTCGCCCCGTTGAAGACCGATCCCATGCCGGTCAGCACGCCGCAGCCGAGCAGGGCGGCGGACGCGAAGGGCAGGTCGGGCGGTACGGCGGTGAGCTGGTTCTCGTGGACCAGGCACCACTGGGCGAAGCCTCCGAGCCCCATCCCCTGGGCCACGGGCCAGCCGTCCCTGCTGAGCCGTGGTCCGTGCCGGGGGTCGCGCAGGGTGCTCGCGGGCCGGGTGCACTGGTACGGCCTGCCGTCGAGGCACGCCGGACAGCCGCCGCACCACTGGACGAGGCAGCCCACCACATGGTCCCCGACCGCGAACTCGTGCGCCTCCGGGCCGAGTCCGGTGACGACTCCGGCGATCTCGTGCCCCAGGACGACCGGCGGGGCGTAGCCCGGCGGGGTACGGCCGGCGAGCGTGAAGTCGGTGTGGCAGAGTCCGGACGCCCTCACCTCCACCAGTACCTCCCGGCCGACCGGCTCGGCGACCCTGATGTCCCGGACGACGAATCCGCCGCCCGCCTTCTCCACCACTGCGGCTCTCACTGATCGCTCCTCCCCCACGCGGCTCCGTCCGGCTCAGGCCCGGTCGAGGATGAAGTAGAAGAAGGGCCCGTCCCCGGGGACGCCCTTGCCGTTCATGATCCCCATGAGGGTGCGGTCGTCGACGGCCTTGAAGTGGTCGAAGACCGGCTGGCCGTCGTAGACCATGGTCGCCGTCGACTCGCCCCGGAACTCCACCATCCACAGACTGGCCTCGCCCTTGCCCAGTTCGGTGTCCGAGTACAGCCGGCCGTCCTGACCGCGCATGATCAGCGGCTTGGCGTCGGCGGCCGAGAGGAATGTCTTGCCGTACCAGCCGGCCTTCTCCAGGCGCCCGTTGAGCGGATGCCCGGTGTCGAAGGCACTGCCCCGCCACTCCCCCAGGATCTCCTCGACCCGCACCGGGGGCAGCGCCGCCCATACGGCGTCGAGTTCCTCGGGCAGGACGGCGGAACCCTTGCCCCGCAGGTCCGCGAACCGGGAACGCGCCTCGTCGGTCTCCATCGGCCTCTCCTCCTCGGTGAGAAACAAACAGTCGCAGTATGTATCACCGTCTCTCGCGGGAACAGAGGGCGGAAGGTGACGGATCCAGCCACTCCGCCCGTCCGGCCCACGCGGCCCGCACCACGCACACCGCCCGCACCGCCCACACCGCCCGCACCGCCCACACCGCCCGCACCGCCCGCACCGCCCGCACCGCCCACACCGCCCACCTGATTGACATGCCCTCAACCAAGCGGCACGCTGAGAGCGCTCTCGCACAGGTCCGTACCAGACTTCACCCGCTCACCCACCGGAGGTGGAGAGTGCCCGGCAGACTCACACGCCGCCCCGCGGCAGCGCTGGCGTCGGCGGCGGCCGTCCTCGGCACGCTGCTCACCTTCGGCGCACCGCCGCCCGCGGACGCGGCGGCGGCAGCCGGCGTCTGCAACAAGTACTGCGACACCCGCGACCCCTCGGCGGCCACCTCGGACCGCGTCCCCGTCAGCAGCACCCTCTACGGCCGCACCGTGTCGCTGCACCTCTCGGACAACGATGTCATGGGCTGGGCGTCCATCGACAACGGCAGCCCCGGCGACGAGGTCTGGGTGGACCGGAGCTTCGACGGCGGCCGCACCTGGTCCGACGGCAGCAAACTGGGCGACACCACGACGCCCTCGGGCTACCGCGGCTGGCGCACCCTCATGTACAACGTCGACGACTGGAACACCACCGGCGTCGGAGCGCTGCGCGCCTGCGGCAAGGCCGGCGACCGGCCGGAGATCACCTGTACGGGCTGGGCCCGGGTGAACTGGAACGCCTGGAGCCGGGGCACCGCCGCGGCGACCGCGCTGATGATGTCGTACGACCGCGGCACCGGACTGTTCGGCGGCAACGGCTGGTGGACCGCCGCCAACTCCCTGACCGCCGTCCTCGACAACGCCCGGGTCAGCGGCATGCCGAGCTACCGGTACGCCATCGCCTCCACCTACGACAAGAACATCGGCGCCCAGGGCGGCAACTTCACCAACGACTACCTGGACGACACGGGCTGGTGGGGCCTGGCCTGGGTCGCCGCCTACGACGCGACCGGGGACAGCCGTTATCTGAACACCGCGCGCGCCGACGCCGATCACATGAACGCGTACTGGACCTCGGCATGCGGCGGCGGGGTGCTGTGGAACGAGACGAAGACCTACAAGAACGCCATCACCAACGAACTGTTCCTCCAGCTCAACGCCGCGCTGCACAACCGGATCAGCGGTGACGGCGTCTATCTGGCCCGGGCGCAGAGCGAGTGGGCCTGGTTCCGGCAGAGCGGCATGATCAACGGTGATCACATGATCAACGACGGTCTCACCGACGCCTGCGCCAACAACGGCCAGACCGCCTGGACCTACAACCAGGGCGTCGTCCTCGGCGGTCTCACCGAGCTCTACCGGGCGACGGGCGACAGCGGTCTGCTGACCACGGCCCGGCAGCTGGCCGACGCCTCCACGGTCAGGCTCCAGACCGACGGAGTGCTGCGCGAGCCCGGCGAGTCCGACGGCTGCACGGGCGACGGCCCCTCCTTCAAGGGCGCCTACGTCCGCGGCCTCGGCTGGCTCGACGCCCAGCTGTCCGACCACCCCTACGCGGCGACGCTGGACCGGTGGGCGGACGCGGCCTACGCCAAGGACCGCAACTCCCTGGACCAGTACGGCCCGCACTGGAACGGCGGAACGGGCACCAGCGACTACGGCTGCCAGCAGAGCGTGCTGGACCTGCTGAACGCGGCGGGCCAGTAGGGGAGGCCGGCGGGCGCCGCCCGGAAGCGGATCCGGACGGCGCTTTCCTCCGCACCGGGTCCGTGGTCCGCACCGGGCCGCGGACTCACCGGGTGTCCGTGCCCGCCGATCCCGCCGGGAACTCCTCGGTGCCGAGGACGCGCAGGAGTTCCAGCCGTTCGCGGGACCCGGCGTCCGCCGGGGTGAGGACCAGGAGCTGCTGCCGCAGGTCGGGGGTGACCAGGGTCTCGCAGTCCATCAGGAGGCGGCCGACCCGCGGATGCACGAAGGTCTTGCGGTCGGCGCGGCGGACCGCCACCTCGTGCCCGGCCCACAGACCGCGGAAGTCGGCGCTGGCGGCCAGCAGCCGGTCGACGACTCCGGTGATCTCGGGGTCGCCCGCCCGGCGTCCGGCCACCGCGCGCAGATCGGCGACGAGCCCGCGGGCGTGGCGCTCGTGCTCCTCCGGCGGGGCGGTGGCGCGGGCGGCGGGATCGGTGAACCAGCGGTGCACGAGGTAGCGGTCGTCACCGGAGAAGCGGGTGTGGTCGCCGGTCAGCAGCAGTGACATCCGGTTCTGGGCCAGCACCTCGCCCAGGTCCGACAGCACCAGGGCCGGGGTGTCGCCGAGCAGGTCGAGCATGCGCATCAGACCGGCCCGCGCCATGCGGGCCACTCCGTCGGCGGGCGGCGGCTGATGGCCCGCCAGATGGAAGAGATGGGCGCGCTCGTCGTCGGACAGCCGCAGCGCCCGGGCCAGCGAGCCGAGCAGCTGGACGGAGGGCTGGCTGCTGCGGCCCTGCTCCAGGCGGACGACGTAGTCCACCGACATGCCCGCGAGCATCGCCACCTCCTCCCTGCGCAGTCCGGCGGTGCGGCGGCGGGGGCCGCCGGTGATGCCGACCTCGGCCGGCCGGATCGCCTCGCGGCGGCGCCGCAGGAAGTCGGCGAGCTGATCGCGTTGCATGGCCCCATGGTCCCTCGCGACGCCCGGGCCGATCCAGGGAGCGGCGCTCCCAGGATGAACGCTCCGCTCCCGGGTCCGGCCGCACGGGCGCAGGGTGGTGGGCGGACAGAGGGTCCACGGCGGTGCCGGGGATCCACGACCGTCACGACGAGATCGGACACCGGAGAACACGATGCAGACACGAACCCTGGGCAGCACCGGTCCCGCCGTCTCCGCACTGGGCCTGGGCGCGATGGGCATGTCGGGGGCGTACGGCGAGGCGGACCGCGCGGAGAGCATCGCCACGGTGCACGCCGCGCTGGACGCCGGGATGACGCTGATCGACACCGGCGACTTCTACGGCATGGGCCACAACGAGCTGCTGCTGGCCGAGGCGCTGCGCGGCCGGGACCGGGAGAGCTACCGACTGAGCGTCAAGTTCGGGATGCTGAGCGGACCGGTGCCGGGCTATGCAGGCCAGGACTGCCGCCCCGAGGCGGTGAAGACCTTCCTCGCCTACTCGCTCAACCGTCTCGGCACCGACCACATCGACATCTACCGTCCCGCCCGGCTGGACCCGGCGGTGCCGATCGAGGAGACGGTGGGCGCGATCAAGGAGATGATCGACGCGGGGTACGTACGGCATCTGGGCCTCTCCGAGGTGGACGCGGCGACCGTCCGCCGGGCGCACGCCGTGCACCCGGTCGCCGACCTGCAGATCGAGTACTCGCTGGTCTCGCGTGCGGTGGAGGCGGAGGTGCTGCCCACGCTGCGGGAACTGGGCATCGGCATGACCGCCTACGGTGTCCTCAGCCGGGGTCTGATCTCCGGGCACTGGTCGGCCGCGGGCAGCGGGGTTCCCGGGGACCACCGCGCCTTCAGCCCGCGCTTCGCCGGCGGGAACGTCGAGCACAACCTCGCCCTGGTGGAGGCGCTGCGCCGGGTCGCCGAGGCCAAGGGGTGCACGGTGGCCCAGCTCGCCATCGCGTGGGTCGCGGCACAGGGCGAGGACATCGTGCCGCTGGTCGGCGCCCGGACCCGCGAACGGCTGGCCGAGGCGCTGCCCGCGACGGAGGTCCGGCTGACGGCGGACGACCTGGCCGGGATCGAGAAGGCGGTGCCGCTCGGCTCGGCGCGCGGCGACCGCTACCCGGCGGCGTTCATGCCGGGCCTGGGCGTCGGGAACTGATCCGGGGCCGTACCGTTGTCCGAACGCCCGCCAGGTCATTCGGTTGACCTGGCCAGGTCGTTCTGTTGTACCGTGGGGCTCTTCCCGTACCAGCCAGGCCGCCAGAGAGACCGGAACCCCGCACATGCCCGACTTCCGCATCGCGCCCTCCGTGGCGGACGCCTTCCCCGACACCCTGATCGCCCTGGTCACCGCCACGGGCCTGCGCGGACGCGAGCCCTGGCCGGACACCGACGCCGCCCTGGCCGACCTGGAGCGGCAGCTCGCCGACGGCAGCTGGCAGCCCGCCGACGAGAGCGATCCCCGTATCGAGGCGTGGCACACCGCCTACCGGGCCTTCGGCACCAACCCCCGGCGGATCCGCCCCAGCGTGGACGCGCTCGGCCGCCGTCTCGCCAAGCGGGGCAGCCTGCCGAGGATCAGCCCGGCCGTCGACTCGTACAACGCCGTCTCCGTCCGCCACGGTCTGCCCGCCGGGGCCTTCGACCTCGATCACGTCAGCGGCGACGTCGAGATCCGGTACGCGGACGGGACCGAGTCGTTCACCCCGCTCGGCGAGCCCGACACCGTCGAGACGCCCAAGCCCGGCGAGATCGTCTACACCGACCCGAGCGGCGTCCTCACCCGCCACTGGAACCACCGGGACGCCCACCGCACCCGCGTCACGGAGGACTCCACCCACGTCGTCTTCATCCTGGAGACCCTCCACGCCACCCGCGACGGCCGGCTCCTGAAGACCGCCGCCACCGAGCTCCAGGACCTCCTCGCCCCGCACGCGGACCGGACGACCGTGGATTACCTCGCCCCGGCCCGGCCTCCGGTCACCGTCTGACACCCCGCACGGACGGTCCCTCCCCCGGCCGGCGGCCGGGTGACGTGCTACTCCTTGGTCTGGATCTTGCCCAGGGGGTCCGCGGCCTCCTCCAGGGCCGCAGCCGCCGTCCGCGCGCCGGTGTCGCCCGGGTCCAGGGCGCCGCGCAGGTAGGCCGTGGTGAGGCGCTGGAGCAAGGCGACCCGGGCGGGGTTCTCGTCGGTCGTCGCGGCGGCCCCGTAGCCCGTGATTCCGCCGAGCGAGTGCTCCGCGCCGAAGAGCGTGAGCAGGCTCTTGCTGCCCGGGCTGAGGAAGTAGGGGTCGGTGAACCAGTCCGGTCCCCGGGTGGACAGCAGTGACTGGTCGTGGTCCCCGGCGACGATCAGGGCCGGAGTCGTCATGGTGTCGAAGGACGGCCGCATGAAGGGGAAGTTCTCGCGGGCGAACGGGGTCAGGTCGTCGCCCAGGCCGGTCAGGGCGAGCAGCACGCCCGCCTTGACCCGCGCGTCGGACATGTCCTCGCCCGGCACGCCGCCGGCGTCGAGGACGCGTGCGCCGAGCAGGGCGCTGGCCGACTGGGCGCCCCAGGAGTGGCCGCCGACGGCGATGCGGTCGTGGTCGACACGTCCGGCGAGGCCCGGCACCGCGGCTTCCAGTACCTCCAGGCCGTCCAGCGCGCGCCGGAGGTCGTCGATGCGGTGACGCCAGATCCGCGGGGTGCGGGGGTCCTCCGGCGGGAGGGCGAGGGTCCTGGAGTCGAGGTGGGTGGGCTGTACGACGACGAAGCCCTGCGCGGCCCAGTGGTCCGCCAGGGGGGCATAGTCGTCCATCGAGCAGCCGAAGCCGTGCGAGAAGACGATGACGGGCAGGGCGCCGCCGGCGGCGGGGGTGGATACGCGGAACTGCAGGTCCGCGCCGCGGCCGGGGGCCGCCAGGACGACCGGCCGGACGGAGACGACCGGGGCGGGCGGACGGACGACGGTGGATTCGGACATGCCGGTGCCTTCCAGGTGCGTTCGCGGCCGTCGCACGACCACGAAACGGAACGTTGCTCCGCAAACAATACGGAGCAACGTTCCGTTTCACAACCGGCGGCTGCCGGGAGCCGCCCGCCGGTCAGCGGCTGCCGGGGGCCGCCGCCAGGACCCGGCGGGCGCCGCGCACCACCGCCTCGTCGACCATCCGGCCGGCGTCGTCGAGGACGACGCCCTCGCCGGCCTTCTCGAACCGTTCGACCAGTGCACGGGCCCGCTCCACCTCGGCGGCGCTCGGGGTGAACACCTCGTTGACGACCGGGAGCTGCGCCGGATGGATGCAGGCCCGGCCGCCGAAGCCGAGGCGTCTGAGCGCCGCGGTGGAGGCGCGCAGGGCACCGAGGTCACGGAAGTCGGTGCTGACCGGGGCGAGGGGCCGCTCCAGTCCGGCGGCCGCGCAGGCCAGCACCAGCTGGGATCTCGCCCACAGCAGTTCGGTGCCGTCCGGGCCGGGTTCGATGCCGGTGTCGGCGCACAGGTCGGCCTCTCCCAGCTGCATCCGCGTCACCCGGGGGCCCCGGGCGAGGAGGGGCGCGGAGAGGAGGGCGGCGGCGCTCTCCAGGAGGGGGCACAGCGCGATCCACGGGGCCGCGCGCAACGCGCTCGCCACGGCGGCGAGATCGCCGGCCGTCTCCGTCTTGGCCACGATCAGCCCGGTGACCTGGGGCAGGGCCACCGCACGGGCGTCGGCGAGTCCCGGCGGCCCGGGGTTGATCCGTACCCAGATCTCCGGGCGCGGGGAACGGCCCGCCGCGGGAAGTCCGGCCAGCCACTGTGCGGCCGTGGCGCGGGCCTGGTCCTTGGCGTCCGGGGCGACCCCGTCCTCCAGGTCCACGATGATCCCGTCGGCGCCCCGGTCCAGGGCCTTGGCCAGCATCTCCGGGCGGTCGCCCGGCACGTACAGGGCGGAGCGCATACGTCGCCCTCCTCTCCGATCTGCCCCGCGGCGCCGGAGCCGGTCCGGCACCGCGGCACGGTGGCTGTCAGGCGCCGGTCGGGCGGTGCAGATAGGTGCCGGCGGGCTCGCCGACGACCTTGCCGTCGTCGAGGATCCTGGTGCCCCGCAGGAAGGTGTCGGTGACCCGGGCGGTGAGTCCGAAGCCCTCGAAGGGGGTGTACTCCTGGGTGGACTCGGAGTCCGCGGCGCGGACGGTCCAGGTGTGGTCCGGGTCGACCAGCGCGATGTCGGCGTCGAAGCCGGGGGCGATCCGGCCCTTGGTGGGCAGGCCGTAGCGCCGGGCCGGGTTCCAGGCGGTGAGGGCGGCGATCCGCCCGAGGGACAGACCCCGCCGGGTGCCCTCGGTGACCATGCCGGGCAGCAGGTACTCGGCGCCGCCGAAGCCGGACTTGGCGACGAAGACGTCGTCCTTCGGCTCGCCGAACTTGAGTTCCTCGCGGCAGCAGGCGTGGTCGGAGACGACCCAGTCGACGGTGCCGTCCAGGACGTACTCCCACAGGGCCTCGACGTCCTCGCGGGGCCGCAGCGGCGGGTTGACCTTGCCGCCGAGGCCGTGCGCGGTGTCGATGTCGGCGAGCAGATGACCGACGGTGACCTCGCGGCGGAAGTCGATGTGCGGGAACGCCTTGCTCATGCGCACGGCCGCGTCGACCGCCTTGCGGGACGAGAGGTGGAGCAGGTTGATGGTGGGCAGGCCGGTCTCGTGGGCGAGGTAGGAGGCGATGGAGACGGCCAGGCCCTCCGAGTGCTGCGGCCGGGAGGCGCTGTAGGCGGCCAGGCCGGTCAGCTCACCGGCCTCCTCGACCAGTCGGGTGTACGCCGTCATGATCTCGGCGGTCTCGCAGTGCAGGGAGAGCGATATCTGGTCGGCGATGTCGGGGAACCGCTCGCGGGCGGCCTGGATGCCGCGCATCACGAACTCGAAGTGGGCGTAGTCGTAGCGCTCGCCCTCCGGGGTCATGAGGAAGGAGCTCTGGTCGGCGGAGCGGCCGTGCAGGCCGTGGCCGCCGTAGAACATGAACACCTTGAACGAGGTGACGCCGTGCTCGCCGATCAGGGCCGGGATCTCGGCGATGTGGCCCTTGGACATGGGGGCGAGGTGGTAGGCGTAGTCCACGTGGGCGCGGCCCGCGGTGCGGGCGAGGACCTCGGGGAAGAAGTCGGCGTAGTCGCCGCCCTTGTTCAGGTAGTACTGGCCGGTGCGCATGTAGGTGAGGGCCGAGGTGACACCGCCCTGGGCGCAGGCGCGGCTCTCGCTGACGGCGTCCTGGTCGAGCGGGTTGTAGATGCCCCAGTGCTGGTGCGCGTCGACGACACCGGGGAAGGCCAGCTTCCCGCCGCCGTCGACGATGCCGCGGGCGCCGGTGACGTCGATGCCGGGGGCGACGGCGACGGTCTTCCCGTCACGGACGGCGATGTCGGCCGCCCGCGGTTCGTCCTGCTCGTCGGTGACTACGCGGACGTTCTTCACCACGAGGTCGTACTCGGTCACGAGGGGTCTCCTGCCACGGTCTTCAGCTCGGCCAGGGGGCGGAGCAGGTCTTGGATGCGGTCGGGTCCGCCGAGGCGCAGGCCCCGGTCCATCACGGTGTCCAGGTCGGCCGGGGAGAGCCGGCCGGCGGCGTTGTCGCGGAACTTCAGGGCGAGTTCGGCGTCCGACAGGGGCCGTGCGGGGCCGCCCCGGTTGGCGAGCACCTCCTGCCGCCAGACGCGGCCGTCGGTGTCGTGGGCGGTGAGCACGGCGGGGAACTGCCCGGGGAAGAGGGCGGTGGCGGTGTCGTCGACGACGACCTCGACCTTCGCCATGAGCTCCCGGCGCTCCGGGTCGCGGGCGAGTTCGTCGGTGAAGTCGTCCAGGCCGAGACCGAGACCGTGTCCGCCGCCCAGAAGTCCGGCGGCGACCATGTAGGGGCCGGAGAACTGGGCCTGGTAGCCGGTCTCGGGGGCGCGTTTGCGTTCGATGGGCTGCCCGATGGTACGGATCACCGGGGCCGGGACGCCGAGCACCAGCCGCTCCACCCGCGCCGGGTCCAGGCCCTGTTCGCGCAGGGCCATGGCGGCGTCGGCGGCCGTGTGGGTGAAGTGGTTGGCCGGGTAGGGCTTGAAGAAGATGCCGGGCACCGCCCAGTCGGTGCCGAGGCCGTCGGTGACGGCGGCCGGGTCGTAGACGCCGTGCAGGAACGCCTGGAAGAACCCGAAGCGGCCCTCGAACACGGTGGGCGGGCCGGTGAAGCCGCGGCGCACCAGCTGGGCGGCGGTGACGGCGGACTGGGCGGCGAGCCCGCAGTGCAGCCGTTTCACGGTGCCGCCGGTGCGGTTGGCCTCGATGATCCCGGCGGCCATGGAGGCGGTGATGCCGAGGACGTCGACGAGCCCGTCCTCGGTGAGCCCGAGCAGCAGCCCCGCCGCGACGGCACCGCCGAGCGCGCCGCAGATGGAGGTGGCGTGCTGGCCGTGCTCGAAGAAGGTGGAGTTGCCGGACTCCCGGTCGTAGCCGGCCATACCGAGCCGTACGCACACCTCGAGCCCCACGGCGATGGCCCGGACGGTGCTCCCCCCGTCCGCGCCGGCGGCCTCGGCGGCGGCGAGCGCGGCGGGGACGACGGAGGCGCTGGGGTGCAGCACGGACGGCAGATGGGTGTCGTCGTAGTCCAGGGAGTGGGCGAGGACGCCGTTGGCGAGGGCGGCGAGCGGGGCGGGGACCCGGGTGCGCCCGCCGCCGACGACGGTGGCCTGGGGCGTGCCGCCCTGTTCGCGCACATGCTCGACGATGGCGGCGGAGGTGGGCAGCCGGTGGGCGGCCACGCAGAGGCCGAGCACGTCGACGACGCGCTTGCGCACGCTGCCGGTGACGTCCTCGGGCAGGGTGCCGAAGGAGGTGGCGGCGGCGAACCCGGCCAGGCTCCGGGCGAGGGTGGGCTCAGCCACGGCCGTCCCCCGCAGCCGGGTCGCTGATCACGGCCAGCGGGCGCACCGGGGACCCGGTGGCGCCGAACAGCGGGAGCGGGGACAGCACGAAGGTGAACTCGTGGACCGCCTGTGCCGCGATCTCCTCCAGGTCGAGGGTCTCGACGATGTAGATGCCGGCCTCGACGAGCAGCACCCGGTGTGCGGGGAGGCTGGCGTGGCCGGCGCCCGGGGCCAGCCGCTCGAAGGCGATGGAGTCGGCCCCGGCGGCGTGCACCCCGCGGGCCGCGAGCCACTGCGCACCGGCCTCGCTCACCCCCGGCACGCCGGAGTCGTGGCCGATGAAGGTGTCACGGCCGGGGTCGTCGAACCGGCGCCCCCAGCCGCTGCGGACGAGGACGACGTCACCGGGGCCGACGGGGGTGCCCTGGCGGCGTTCGGCCGCCTCCAGGTCGGCGACGGTGATCTCGTAGCCGGGCTCGCAGACCTCGGCGCCGAGTGCGGCGGGCACGTCGAGCAGGACGCCCCGGCGCACCATGGGCGCGATGGTGTGCACCCCGTGGTCGGGGTAGACGCCGCCGACGCCCGCGGCCCGCGCGTCGGCGCCGCCGTACAGCCTGCCGTTGTGGGAGACGTGGGCGAGGGCGTCGATGTGGGTGCCGACGTGGGTGCCCATGACGAGCATGTCGTTGGCGGCGGAGCCGCCGTCCGCGCGGATCCGGTCGCCGTGTCTGCGGGGCAGCGTGTGCCAGTAGGCGGGATGGTTGGGCGACTGGGGCATGCCGATGTAGAGGCGGCGGCCGAGGTCGAGGACGCGCACTCCCCCGCGCACGGCGGCCAGGAGGGGGTCGGGCGCCCTGGTGGGCGCGGGTGGGGTGATGGATGCCGTGTCGCTCATGTGCGTCCCGTCTTTCTCTCGGTGGTGCCGCGCACTGCCGCCGGCCCGGTGCCGGCCGTGGCCCCGGCCGCCGTCAGGAGACGACCTTGCGGGCGCGCAGGGCCGTCAGCTCGTCCGGTCCGACTCCCAGTTCGCCGGTGAGCACGTCGTCGGTGTCCGCGCCGGGCGCGCGTCCGGTGAAGCGGATCGCCCCCGGTGTGCGGGACATCCGCCACATGACGTTGTGCATGAGCAGCGGCCCGAAGTCCTCGTCGTCGACGGTCACCAGCATCCGCGTGGCCCGGACGTGCGGGTCCTCGACGAGGTCCCGGGCGTCGTAGACGGGTGCCACGGCGGCCCCGGCCGCGGTGAACTCGGCGACGACCTTCTCGCGGGTGCGTCCGGCGATCCAGCCGCCGACGAGGTCGTCGAGCAGGTCGGCGCGGGCCGCGCGGCCGGCTCCGGAGGCGAACCAGTCCTCCTCGGTGATCTCGGGGTGGCCCACCAGTTCGAGGACCCGTTCGGCGATCCGCTGGGCGCTGGTGGAGACGGCCACCCAGTGGCCGTCGCAGGTGCGGTAGGTGTTGCGCGGCGCGTTGTTGGTGGACCGGTTGCCGTGCCGCTGCCCGACGACGCCGAGCTGGTCGTAGACCGTGGGCGAGGGGCCGACGGCGGCCATGATGGGTTCGATCAGGCTCATGTCGACGACCTGGCCGCGGTGCTCGGGGTCGCGGTCGCGGGCGTACAGCGCCATGGTGGCGGCCGAGGACGCGGCGATCCCGCAGATCGTGTCGGCGAGGCCGAAGGCCGGCAGGGTGGGCGGCCCGTCGGGGTCGCCGGTCAGATGGGCGAAGCCGCTCATGGCCTCGGCGAGGGTGCCGAAGCCGGCCCGCGACGCGTACGGTCCGGTCTGCCCGAAGCCGGTGATCCGTACGATCACCAGCCCGGGGTTGGTCTCGTGCAGGACGTCGGGGCCGAGGCCCCAGCGTTCCAGGGTGCCGGGGCGGAAGTTCTCCACCAGGACGTCGGCGCTCTGTGCCAGGCGGCGGAAGAGGGCCGCGCCGTCCGGGTCGGAGAGGCTCAGGCCGACGGTGCGTTTGTTGCGGGAGACCTCCTTCCACCACAGCGGGATGCCGTCCTTGGACTCGCCGTGACCGCGCATCCCGTCCCCGGCGACGGGGTGCTCGATCTTGATCACCTCGGCACCGAAGTCGCCGAGCAGCTGGGCGCACAGCGGTCCGGCCAGGATGGTGGAGGCGTCGATGACCCGGAGGCCGTCCAGGGGGCCCGGGCCGGAGCCCCGGGCCTCCCGTGCGGCGCCCGGCTGCGCCGAACTCGTCATGGTGTGACGTCCTTTCGTTCCCCGGTGGTGTCCCGTACGGCACCGAGGTCGGCGGAGATGCGTGCGGCGGCCCTGGCGACCCGTTCGCCCAGCTCATGGCTGGTGGACTCGCGGAACATGCCCCGGGTGCCGCAGACCGAGACCGAGCCGACCACCTGCCCGATCGGCCCGTGCAGGGCGGCGGCCACACTGGCGGCCTCCGCCTGCCGCTCCCCCACGCTGACCGCGTAGCCGGCCGCGCGGATGACCGAGATCTCCTCGCGGAGGGTGGCGGCCGAGGTGATGGTGGCGTCGGTGACGCTGTCGAGACGGTGGTGCTCGATGTAGTCCTGCACCTCGGAGTCGGGCAGGGCGGCGAGGACGGCCTTCGAGGAGGAACCGGCGTGCAGGGGGTGGCTGGTGCCCAGGGCGACCGACATCCGGATCTCCTGGCGGGAGAGGACCTGGTCGACGTACACCCGGGACCAGCCCTGCCGCAGCGACAGGGTCGCGGTCTGGCCGGTCTCCTCGGACAGCGCCACGAGGTGGCGGTGGGCGATGGTGGGGATGTCCAGTTCCCGCATGGCGGCGAGACCGATGGTCAGGGCGCCGGGTCCCATCCGGTACACCTTGGTGTCCTCGTCGAAGGCGAGGAAGTTCCCCGCGACCAGCTCGCGCAGGATGCGGTGGGCCACCGCTTTCGGCAGGCCCGTCTCACGCGCGATCACCGAGACGCCCTGCGCGTGCGGGGCACGCGCGACGGTGTCGATCACCGCGAGCGCGCGGGCGATCCCGGAGCGGCTGGGGCCGTTGGGCTCTTCGATGTCGTCGATGCTGGTCATGGGAAACCTCGGTCGGTCGGCCGGCCCGGCTGTGCGGTCCGGCGTGAAGGTCACGGCGGCGGGAGGACCGTACGGCGTCAGGAGCCGCCGGTGACCTCCGTGGTGACGTCGATGTTGCCCCGGACGGCGCCGGAGTAGGGGCAGAGTGTGTGGGTCAGGGCGACCAGTTCCTCCAGCACGGGCTGCGGGCACCGCGGCGCGGTCACCGCCAGCCGGACCGCGATGCCGTAGGTTCCGCCGGGCCGGGTGCCGAGGGTGACGGACGCGGTGACGGTGACCGGTCCGGCGCTCACGCGTCTGCGGCGTTCGGCGACGCCCAGGGCGCTGCCGAAGCAGGCGGCGTAACCGGCGGCGAACAGTTCCTCGGGGTCGGTCCCGGTGGCCCCGGCGCCGGCCGCACCGCTGCGCTCGGCGGGCCGGGTGAGGGCCAGTTCCAGTGTGCCGCTGCGGGACCGGGCGCGTCCCGCGCGGCCGCCGGTGACCTCGACGACGGCCGTGTACAGGGGCGTGAACGGCGGTGCGGCGGCGGCCGCGTGGGCGAGCACATGGCCGGCGACCGCGGCCGCGAACTCCTGCGGCTTCTCCTCCGCGACGAAGTCCGTGCCGCCGTCGATGCGGACCAGCGGGGCGTCGGGGAACGCCGCGGTGACGACGTCGTTCATCCGGTCGAGGACGTCCTCGCTGCCGTGCAGCAGCAGCGTCGGTACGCCCTTGAGGGCGGCGGTGTCGGCCCTGTGGGCGAAGACCGCGCGGTAGGCGACGCCGTAGTCCGGTCCCACGCTGAGGTACTCGGCGACCTGGCGGCTGGCCGACTCGGCGGAGATCGTGGGGTACAGCCACCGGACGCGGTCCCAGACGACCTGGAGGTGGGCGCCGTCGGGGGCGGGGGTGTAGCCGGGGGCGTAGCGGGCGGCCTTCTCGGCGCGTTCCTCGTCGCTGTAGAGCGGGATGCCCTGGAAGATCAGGCCGAGGACCCGGTCGCGCTGCTGGAGCGTCGCCTCCGCGGCGATGATCGCGCCGGTGTGCTGGCCGAGGAGGTGGACCTTGCCGAGGCCGAGGGCGTCGGTGATCTGCCAGAGGGCGGTGGCGTACTCGGGGATGGACCACTGCTCGGGCGTGGCGTCCGACATGCCGAAGCCGGGGATGTCGATCGCCACGGTGTCCAGCCCGTGCGCGGCGAGCGCGGCCATGGCCGGTTCGTAGGTGGCGGAGGACAGCGGGGACTGGTGCACCACGACCAGCGCGGGTCCGCCGGCCGGTCCGGAGCGGCGGAAGTGGACCTGTCCCCAGGGGAGTTCCAGGTAGCCGCGGTGCGTGGCGCCCTTCAGGTGGGTGACGTGGGTGCTCATGCCCGCACCGCCATGGCGGCCATGATCCGGACGACGTGCTTGACGCCCATGCGGTAGTCCTCCAGTCGGATGTGCTCGTCGGGCCCGTCGACCCCGGCGTCCGCGCGGGACACGCCCACCCCGACGATGGGCAGGCCGGCCAGGACGCCCTGGTTGCCGACCCACTGGGTGTACGGCTCGACGAGGGGTTCGGCGCCGTAGGCGGCGCGGGCGGTCTCGGCGACCAGGGCGACGAACGGATCGGTGTGGTCGGTGTGGTGCGGGCGGCTGGTCGCGGTCGCCTCGACGGCGATGTCGGAGAAGCCCGCGGTGGCGAGGTGGGTGCGGACGGCGTCCAGCACGCGGTCCGGGTCCTGGCCGGGGACGAGACGGATCTCGGCCTTGGCGGTGGCGGTGGCGGGGATACCGAGGGTGACGTCGTCGGTGTTGTCGCCACCGGTGATGCCGGTGATGGTGAGGGTCGGCTCGGTACGGATCGCGACGGCGGCCCCGGTGTCGTCCAGTCCGCCGCGGAAGGCGTCGACCCCGGCCCGCTCCCTGAGGAAGGCCCCGTCGAACGGCATCTGCTCCAGCAGGGCGCGTTCGGCGTCGGTGGGGACCCGGGCGTCGTCGGCGAAGCCCTTGACGGCGGGGGTGCCGTCGGGGTGGACCAGGGTGGCCAGGGCGGAGACGAGCCGGGTGGTGGCGGACGGCAGCAGCGCGGTGTTCTGGCTGGTCAGTTCGCGGGTGAGGGTGGTGGAGGTGAGCCGCAGGTAGAGGATGCCCTTCTCACCGAGCTTCAGCAGGGGCCGGCCCTCGCCGTCGCACCAGGAGTTCTCCCACAGGGCGGCGTCGGCGGCGAGCCGGCCGGCGTGCGCCGCGACGAAGGTCTCCAGGCCGGGGCTGTGCAGCCACTGCTTGCCCTCGATGAGGTAGCGGCTGGTGACCGGCGGTTCCTGGCCGGACAACCGCCATGCGGCGGCGGCGTGCAGCCGCGACATGAGGGCGCCCTTGTCGTCGGCGACACCGCGGGCGTAGAGCCGGCCGTCGTGGATCTCGGCGGCGTACGGGGGGCTGATCCACTCGGCGTCGTCGCCGGTGGGCTCGACTTCCACGTCGTAGTGGTTGAAGTGCAGGAGGCGTCCCTCGCCGCCGCCGATCTCGGCGATGACGTACGGGTGGGACTTCTCCCACGGGACGACCTCGGCGGTGCCGCCCCAGCGTTCCGCGGACGCCTTGAGGAACTCGGCGGTCGCGGTCATCTGCTCGGGTTCCTGGCGTCTGCTGCGCAGCCGGCAGAGTTCCTGGAGTTCGGTGACGAAGGTGTCGAAGTGGTCGTCGACGGCGCTGAGGGCGGCGTCGAGATCGAAGTCGGGCATGCGGGAGGCTCCAGTTCCGTGGGAGACGGACGGCGGTCGGACGGACGGGGCGGGCCGTCGGTGGTGGTGCTGCGGCCGGGTGCCGGGTCCGGGGCGGTCAGTGGATGACCGCGCCGCCGTCGACGAACACCGTCTGGCCGGTCGTCATGGCGGCCGCCGGGCTGAGGAGATGGGCGACGGTCAGGGCGACGTCGCGGGGGCCGGCCATGCGGCCGAGCGGGATGCCCGCCATCTTGCCGGCCATGTAGGCGCCGTCCGCGCGGACGTCCTCGGTCATGGCCGTGGGGACGATGGTCGGTCCGACGGCGTTGACGCGGATGTTGTCGGGGGCCCATTCCAGGGCCAGGACGCGGGCCATGTGCATCACCCCGGCCTTGCTGACGCAGTAGCCGAGGGTGTCGAGCACCGCGATGTGGCCGTTGGTGGAACCGAGGTTGACGATGCTGCCCGCCCCGCAGGCGCGCAGCGCGGGGTAGGCGGCCTGCGACATGCGGAAGGTTCCGGTGAGGTTGACGTCGATGACGCGGGTGAAGTCCGCCTCGCTCATGGTGGCCGCGGGGCCCCTGCTGACGATTCCGGCGTTGTTGACGAGGTGGTCCAGACGGCCGTGGGCCGCGAGGACCTCCTCGACGGTGCGGCGGCAGGAGTCCGCGGAGGTGATGTCGAGGTGGTGGCGGGTGTGGCCGCCGTCGCCGGGGAGGCCGTCCTCCCACCGGTGGCCGGGGACGATGTCGGCGGCGGCGACGGTGGCGCCCAGCTCGGCCAGCCGGGCGGCGACGACGGCGCCGATCCCCCGGGCGGCCCCGGTCACCAGGGCCACCCTTCCGTCGAAGCGCACGGGGTCGGTCGTGGCGGTGCTCATGCGCCGATCACCCTGCTGTCGTCGGCCCAGAAGGCGAACCGCCTGCGGGCGAGGCGGATGACGAAGTGCGCGATGAGCCCGAGGACCGAGAGGACGACGAGGACCGCGAACATGCCCGCGATGTCGAAGTTGTAGTTGGTCTGCAGGAGGAGGTAGCCGAGGCCCTCCTTGGCGCCGATGAACTCGCCGACGACCGCGCCGAGGATGGCGAAGACGATCCCGATGTCGAGGCCGGCGAAGATGAACGGCAGGGCGCCGGGGAGCCGTACGCGGCGGAAGATGTCGAACTTGCTCGCCCCGAAGACGGTCATCATCTGCACCCGGTCGGCGTCCGCCGAGCGCAGTCCCTCGACGACGTTGACCAGCATGGGGAAGAAGGAGATGACCGCGGCCATCACGACCTTGCTGGTCATGCCGAAGCCGAACCAGACCACGAACAGCGGGGCGAGGGCCACCTTCGGCACGGTCTGGAAGGCCACGATGTACGGCATCAGGGTCTTCTCGATCAGTCTGACCTGGGATATCGCCGTACCGAGCAGCAGGGCGGCGCCGACGCCCAGCAGGAAGCCGTACAGCGACTCCAGCAGGGTGACCTTCATATGGGTCCAGAACAACGCGTCGGACAGCTGGGTCAGCAGGGCGTCGAAGATCCGGCTGGGGCGCGGCAGCACGTACTCGTCGACGCCGAGAGCGGGGACCAGGTACTCCCACAGGAGCACGACCGCGACGAAGACGCCGGGGACGAGCACCCACTCGGGGTGGTCCCGCAGGTCCGGCCTGCGGCGCGGGGCGGCGGGCGGCGGGGCGGCGGCGGGGCCGGCGTCCTTGCGGGCGGTACCGGTGCGGCCGTCGTCGCGGTCTTCGCCGGTCGTGGTCATCAGCGGCCTCATCAGTCGATCACGCCCTGGGCGTTGAAGTGGGAGCGGATCCGCTCGATGTGGACACCGGCCCGGTCGGACGCCATGACGCTGAGCTCGCGCGGGCGTTCGAGGTCGATGTCGATGATCTCGGCGATCCGGCCGGGGCGGGGGCTGAGCACCACCACGCGGTCGGAGAGGAACACCGCCTCGGGGATGGAGTGGGTGACGAGCACGACGGTCTTGCCGCTCTCCCGCCAGATCCGCAGGAGTTCGACGTTCATGTACTCGCGGGTCATGGCGTCGAGGGCGCCGAACGGCTCGTCCATGAGCAGCACGGCCGGGTCGTGGACCAGGGCGCGGCAGATGCCGGCCCGCTGCTGCATGCCGCCGCTGAGCTCGTCCGGGTACTTGTCCGCGAACCGGCTGAGCCCCACCATCTCCAGCAGCCGGCCGGCCCGTTCGCGGTAGACGGCCCGGTCGAGGCGCTGGATCTCGGCCGGAACCATCACGTTCTGCAGGATCGTGCGCCAGGGCAGGAGCGTGGCGGCCTGGAAGACCATGCCGATCTCGGGCAGCGGGCCGTCGACGTCGCGTCCGGCGACCCGGACGGTGCCCTCCGTCCTGGGGATGAGCCCCGCGAGGATCTTCAGCAGGGTCGTCTTGCCGCAGCCCGAGGGGCCGACGACCGAGATGAACTGGCCCCGTCCGACCGTGAAACCGATGTCGGACAGCGCGTGGGTGGGCTCGGACTTGCGGGGGTGGTAGACCTTGTGCAGCCCGCTCACCTCGATCCAGCTGTCCTCGTCCGCTTCCGCGGCGGTCGCCGTGCGCCGGCCGCGGCCGAGAGTCTTCATGGCCATGGTGACCTCCTTGCCTTCCTGCTCCTGGCGCCGTCTCCGGCTACTTGGCGGCGCTCTCGGCCTTGCCGATGACGGCGGCCGCGTCGAAGTCGTTGACGTCCTTCAGCAGGCCGGCGTCCCACAGCGTGGTGAGGTCGGGGTCCTTGGTGATGGTCCCGGAGGACTTCATGTAGTCGCCCGTCTTGGTCCAGGCCTCGGTGCTGACGGCGCCCCAGTCCTTCCAGGACGCGGGTTCACCGGTGGCCGGTACGGCCGTTCTGACCCAGGCCTGGAGGATCTTGGTGTCGTTCGCGATCCGGGCGTCGGCCTGCTGGCCGGAGAGGATCGCCGGGTAGACGCTGTAGCCGTCCCGCATGGCGGCCTCGGGGTTGACGGCGGAGAAGAGCAGTCCCTTGTACGAGGCCCGCAGGAAGCGGGTGATCTCGTCCTTCTTCTTGCTCAGCGTGTCCTTGCGCACCACGTAGGTCAGGGAGCGGATCCCGTCGAAACGCGGGCCGTTCTGGAGGTAATCGAAGGACTTCCCGCTCAGTTCGAGGGTGGTGTACGCCTGTGTGTAGAGCGCCAACGCGTCCACCTTGCCGCCCTCGAGGGCGGACAGCGCCTGGCTGCCGACGCCCACCGGGATCAGGTCGACGTCCTTCTGCGGGTCCAGACCGCCGTCCTCCGCCATGGCCCTGGCGTACGGGGCGGAGCCGGAGGCGAGGCTGATGACGCCGATCTTCTTGCCCTTGAGGTCCTTGGCGCTCTTGATCGGGCTGCCCGGGAGCGTGGCGATCCGCCACGGCCAGTTCTGCACGAGGCCGCCGACGGCGACGACGGGGACGCCCTTCTCGCGGGCGGCCAGGATGGCGCTGGCGTCGGCGGGGGTGATGTCGGCACTGCCGGAGGCGACCGCCTGGACGGCGGCGACCGAGCCGTCGGTGTTGATGGTCTTGACGTCCAGGTTCTCCTCGGAGAGGAAGCCCTCCTTCTTGGCGACGGAGTAGGTGGCGACCTCCTCCTTCGGACCGATGACGGCGGAGGCGATGGCGAGCTGGATCGTCGCGGTCTTCTTCCCCGAGGCGGAGTCCGCCGAGGAGGATCCGGAGCCGGTGCCGCCGCAGGCGGTGAGGGCGGTCATGACGGAGACGGTCACGGCGCCGGCGCCGAGTCTCAGGGCGTGCTTCATGTTCGGTACCTCTGCTGTTCGAGTGGAGTGGGCTGTCAGCCGCGTACCGGGCTGCTGGTCCCGGTGTCGCTGAGGTCGTTGTAGACGTGCTGTTCGGCGATCAGCCCGTCCCGCAGGACGAAGACGTCGGCGTAGCGCACGGCTTCGAAGGGGTGTCCGGCCAGGTCCTCGCCGTAGAGGGTGCCGAGCGAGGTGACGGACACCAGGCCGTCCGGGGTCCGGCCCTCGATGTACCGGTCGCGGTGTTTGCGCACCCACCGGTAGCGGCCACGCTGGCCGGCCGTCATCTCGGGCAGGGAGTGGTAGGAGAGGTCCCCGGGGAAGACGATGCGGATTCCCGGGGCGAGCAGCTTCCCCGCCTCGTCGAGGTCGCGGTCCTCGCAGAGCTGGAGGTAGCGGTCGACGGTGGCGGCGGGGGTGAGCGGCCCGGTGGTCATCAGCCGGCCCGCTTTCCCAGGGTCGACTCCCACTGGTCACGCAGGGGGCGCTCGGCGGGACCGGTCTCGGTGATGACGCGCATCAGCCGGGCCAGGGCGGCCTCGCGCCGGCCGTCCAGCACGCGCTGCTCGTCCTCGGTGGGCCGCAGGGCGTCGAGTTCGCCGCCGGTGAGCACGCCGTGCCGCACCAGCAGGGCCTCCATGGCGTGCAGGCGCTGGGTGGTGACGTGCAGTTCGGTGCTGACCTGGAGCAGCAGGTCGAACAGCTTGCCGGTGTTGCGGTCGCGGAAGTAGTCGAATTCCTCGGTCATGGCCGCCTCAGTTCTCCGGCTTGGTCGCGGTCAGTACGGCCCAGGGGAAGTGCCATTCGCGGCGGTCCCCCCAGCCCTCGGGGCGCTTGCCCTCGCGGCGCTCGTCGAAGGGCGTCCACTCGGCGCCGGTCAGTCCGGCCCCGGCACAGACGGCGAGGAGGTCGGAGGCGAACAGGTCGCGGAAGAAGGGCTCGTTGTTGCGCTCGGCGTGCTCGTGGATGGTGGCGTCGCGGAAGGGGTCGCCGGTGGGGTGGAACTCCAGGAAGCTCATGGTGCCGCCGGGCTTGAGCAGCCGGGCCGCCTCGGCGACGGTCTCGCGCACGGCGTCGGCGGGCATCTCGTGCAGGACCATGGTGCCGGTGACGACGTCGCAGGAGGCGTCCTCGAGTCCGGTGTCCCGTCCGTCGCCCTGCCGGTAGGTGATGGCCGCTCCGTCGGCCTCCGCCTCGGCGTGGGCCAGGCGCAGTCCGGGGGCGGCGAAGTCGATGCCGATGACCTCGGCCCCCGGATAGCGGGCGGCCAGCGGGCGGGTGCTCTTGCCGAAGCCGCAGCCGACGTCCAGGACGCGGGTGGCGCCGGGCACCTGAGGCAGCGCGGTCTCGGTGAACAGGCGGTGGAACTTGTAGCCGTCGTTGTCGCGGAGCATCACGATGCGCGCGCCGAGCTCGTAGACGTACGCGCTCAGGTCGTCCGAGTAGAAGCTGCCGGGCTGGATGTGGATGTCGTAGTCGGTGTACCAGGTGGGGAGTTCGGTGCCGGAGGCGAGTTCGAGGTGTCCCCTGGTGTCCTCGGGGAGTTCGTCGAGCTGCCGGCGCAGTTCCCCGGCGCGGCCGACGACGGCCTCGCCGACGGTCTTCCACAGCATCTTCTGCTGGACGCGCTCCAGGTGGCTGTACCAGGGGTACAGGCTGAGCTGCTGGAGGCGGCCGGCGGCGCCGTCCACGGTGTCGGCGGCCGGGCCGGTGGCCTCGTACTCCTCGCTGAGGGCCGGGTAGAGGGTGTCGGACCAGCGCTTGCGCAGCGCCAGGATGAAATCGATGGAGGAGCGTTCGTCGAGGGTGAGCTGATCCTCGATGTCGATCATGCGTTTCTCCTGTTCGGGCGGGGTCGGCGGGCGTGCGGGGCCGGGCAGGGACGCGGTGGGGACGCGGTGGGGACGCAGTGGGGACGCAGTGGGGCACGGGCCGTCCGGGGACGTGAACAGCGAAGGGCAGGGCCGGGGAGCGTACCGGTGAGGCCGGGCGGCGCCCGTGCCGTGCCTCGCGGTGCGGCCCGCGAGGTGTGCGGGCGGGATCGGCGGGCGGGGTGTGCGACGGCAGGGGCGGTCCCGGGTGCGACGGGGTACGTCGTGGGACGCCTGCGGCGGTCGTGGCCCGCGGCGCGGTCTGCCGGCCGGAGGCCGGTGGGTCTGCCGGGCGGCGGGGTGCGGGCGGTCGGGGACAAAACGGGGAACCCGGCACGGCCTTCGTGCGCTGCCGGGCGGCCCGGAGGTGTTCCGGCGGGTCGGTGCCGAGCGGTGGTCCCTTACGGCTCCGGTGCCGCGCGGGAATTGATGAAACGTTCCTGCGGATCAGTGCGACTGGGTGAGGAGTCCGGCGCCCGTGACGGCGTCGGTCAGGAAGGTTCCGGCGAGCCGGCCTTCGTACACGGCCTCCAGCGCGGTGCGCGGGGCGTTGGCGTCGCCGGCGACATGGACGCGCGGGGCGTCGTCCCGGGCGTCCAGCGCCCGGTACAGTCCGTCGTCGGCCACCGGCAGTCCCACGTCCACCACGGCCGTGACGCCGGTGAGTTCTTCGGTGCGGCCCGAGAGCGTGTCACGCAGCAGGACGGTGTCCCCGCGTGCCGCCTCCACCTCCCGCATGAGGTGTGCCCCGATCCCCAGCTTCCCCAGCCGGCTGGTCAGCGCCAGCCGGGAGTACGTGGTGATCTTCGAGGCGAACGAGGCGGTGGGCGAGACCATGTGCACCCGGGCTCCGGCGCGGGCGAGGGCCTCGGCCACGGAGGCCGCCGCCCAGCCGCCCTGGTCGTCCCGGACGAGCACCCTGCCGCGCAGCGGGGAGACCGTCCCGCCGAGCGCGGCGACCGTCTCCAGGATGTCGAACACGGGCGGTCCGCCCGGCAGTTCACGCTTGCCGGACCGGGCGCCGGTGGCCACCACGACATCGTCGAAGCCGTCCAGGCGCCCGCCGGGAAGCAGGTCGTCCGCCGTCACACGCTCGTTCAGCCGTACGCCGACGGCACTGCCGGCGAGGTCGCGGGCGAGGTCGGTGATCATCAGGCCGAGCCGTTCCCGGCCGGGGACCGTGGCCGCGACGGAGATCCGGCCGCCGAGCGTTGGACCGGCCTCGGCGAGCACGACCTCGTGCCCGGCGCGGTGCGCGGACAGGGCGGCCTCCATCCCGGCCGGTCCCCCGCCGACGACCAGGACCCGCCGGGCGGGCGCGGGGCGGGCCGCGCGCAGCGCCGCCCACTCCCGCTCGGCACCGGCCTCCGGGTTGACGACGCAGGCGATCGGCAGGTTCGCCTCCAGCCGGCCGACACAGCCCTGGTTGCAGGCCACGCAGGACCGCACCTCGTGCGGACGCCCCTCCTCGGCGCGGCGGACCAGATGGGGGTCGGCGATGTGCGGGCGGGCCAGGCCGACCAGGTCGGCCTCCCCGGCCTCGACGAGTACGGCGGCCTCCGGCAGGCTGTCCAGCCGGCAGACGGCCAGCACCGGCAGGTCGGGGAACTCCTTCTTGAACAGCGCCGCGTGATGGCGGAACGGGGCGTGCCGGAAGCTCATGTCCGCCATCTGGGTGCCCAGCGAGTAGCTGCCGTGGTAGGCGGCGTGGCTCGCGTGCACGTACAGCAGCGGGAACTCCTGCCGCAGCAGGCCGACGATCTCGACCATGTCCGGCGGTGTGAGGCCCCCGGGCAGGAACTCGTCGGCGCTGATGCGGATGCCCACGGGCAGTCCCGGGGCCCGGTCGAGCACCTCGGCCAGCACCTCGCGGGTGAACCTGAGCCGTCCGCCGGGGCTGCCGCCGTAGGAGTCGGTGCGGGTGTTGGTGAACGGGGAGAGGAACTGCTCGATCAGATGGCCGTGGCCCAGGTGGATCTCGACGCCGTCGTGTCCGGCCAGCTGCATCCGCCGGGCGGCGGCGCCGAACGCCTGCACCACGAGGGCGATGTCGGCGCGCCCCATGGCGTGCGGGATGTGCGTCCCGGCGGCCCAGGGGGTGGTGCCCGGCGACCAGGCGGCGGTGCGGGTGGCGTCCCCGTTGGCCTGCCGGCCGGTGTGCAGCAGCTGGGCGAACAGCCGGGTGCCGTGGGCCTGTACGGCCTCGGCGAGGGCCGCGTAGTTCGCGATGGAGGAGTCGTCGAAGCTGCCGAGGCTGATGTGGCGGCCGGCGCTGGTCGGGTGGACCCGGATGCCCTCGGTGACGATGAGCCCGACTCCGCCGTGGGCCCGCTCCGCGTGGTAGGCGATGTGACGCGCGGTGGGACGGTTGTCGTGGCCGAAATTGGTCGTGTGGCCGGGGACGAACACCCGGTTGCGCAGCCGGACCTGGCCGAGATCGACCGGGGACAACAGGGTCTTCATGCCGGAGCTTGTCACCACCACTCCCCTCCATCCGGGCATTGCCGTCACCGTTGTTCGGGTGACAGGTACGCCGTTCGATTGAACGGAACATTAAGAAGCCCGGATGGCGGAGTCAATCAAAACTCCCAAGTAACTTAGACTGTTAACAATCGGCCATTTCGGACCGCTTCGATCCCCCTTCTTCCCACCGTCTCCCGCCGGCCGGTCACATCCGGTCACGGCAGCGAACCCGGCACGGCACGGCCGGGGGCCCGCCGCCGCTCATCCCCGCGGCGCCGGGCCCCACACGGTGTCCGCGTTCGCTAACGGTCCGTTCCGAAGTAGCGATCCCCGAAGTCGCCGATGCCCGGGATCATGTAGGCGTTCCCGTTCAGACGCTCCTCGACGGCCGAGGTGACGATCCGTACGCCGGGGAAGCGGTCGCTGACCGCCGCGACACCCTCCGGGACGGTGATGAAGGTGACGAAGACGATCTGCTCCTCGGGCACGCCGAGTTCGCGCAGCACCTCGATCGCGGCCACCGCCGTGCCACCGGTCGCCAGCATCGGGTCGAGCAGGAGGACATGGCGGTCGGCGATGTCGGCGGGCAGGGCCCGGTAGTACAGGTGCGGGAGCTTGGTGGCCTTGTCGCGCTGGATGAGGATCTTGCCGATCCTGAGGCCCGGGAGCACCGCGCGCAGTTCGGCCTCCATGCTCTCCCCCGCCCGGATGATCGGGACGCCGACCAGACCGCGGGCGAAGCGCAGCCCGTGGTAGGTGGCGCCGACCGGCGTGGTCACGTCGTGCGGCTCGAAGGGCAGCAGGTCGAGGGCGGCCTCCGTGAGCAGGCGGATGATCCGGCCGGCGTGGAAGACGAAGTCCTCGCGGCTCGCGTCCCGGTTCCGGACGACGGTGTGCAGGGCGCGTAACTGGTCGGTCTGGGGCAGGAGATGGAGGGTGCGGCCGAGATACTTCTCGATCGGGGGTGTCGCGGCCGGGGCCGTCCAGGCGGCTGCTGCCGCCGTGGTGGTGGTCGTGGGGTCGAGTGCGGTGGTCATGTCCGGTCTGTCCTTCCGTACGGTTTCGGTCCGGCGGTCCGGCGGTCAGTCGGCCGGGGGCTGTTCGAAGGTGACGGGGAGCGGCGGTGTGGCGGTGAACTGGCCCGCGGCGACGCGGAAGACCGACCGGCCGCCCGTGCGGTGCCACAGGTCGCGCATCACGTAGACGAGCTTGGGGTTGTGCTCTTCCTCCTCCTCCACGGCGCGGGCGATGTGCCACTCCCACTCGCGCTGCCAGCGCGGGTCGGTGACGTCGTCGGTGGCGGAGGCGAACAGGGCGTCGAGCGCGGCGAGTTTGCCGGGCGCCGCGAAGTGGGCGCGGGAGAACAGCACGCCGAGGACACCGGTCCAGTACGCCCGCACCACGGCCGGCCGCTGCTCCGGGGGCAGGGCGTCGGAGACGGTCCGCATCGCGTGCAGCGCGGTGACGAGGTGCAGCAGGAGGAAGTCGCCCGGTTCGGCCAGGTAGAGGAGGGTGACCAGGTGGGCGAGGTCGTCCCAGGTCCCGGCCGGGTCCTCGGCGGCGGTCCAGCCGGGGAGGTCGTACATCAGCGGGTGGCCCGTGGCGAGCATCCGGGCGATCCGTGACTGCAGGCCGGACCTGAGCAGTTCCGGGTGGACGCCGGCCGCGGCGGCCGAGTCGTCGCCGACCTGTTCCTCCACCCACGCGCCGAGCCCGGGCTGCTCCGCCTCCCAGAAGGCGGCGATGCGCAGCAGCGTCTCCATCGGCCGCTCCCCGGCACGGGCGGCGGACACGGCGGCGCGCTCGGGGTGGCAGTCGACGTGGGCGTAGGCGAGGTAGGCGAGTCCCTCCAGCGCCATCCGGCGGTTGCCCGCGTCCAGGGCCCAGCCCAGGTGGATGGCCGCGTGCTGCAGGGCCCCGACCCAGCCGGGCAGCAGGGCCGGCATGTAGTGGCCCAGCAGTGCGGCCATGCCGATCTCCCGCTCGCGCCGGTCGAAGAACTCGACGTAGGCGGCCCAGTCCTGGCGCCTGCCGAGGAGATCGAGCCAGGTGTCGTCGTCGATCGTCCGCTCTGCCGGCCTGGCCGGTTCGACGGCGCAGCCGTACGGCGTCATCCGGATGTAGTTGTCGTGGTACGCCTTGACGCGCTGCGGCTGCACCCCGAGGCCGGCGAGGGCGACGACGGCGTGCTTCACATGGTTGGTGAGGTGGCCGTTGAACTCGATGTGGTGGGTGCTGTCGTCGAGCAGGGCCTCGATCACGTCGTCGGCGGGCAGCACGCCGGTGATGTGGTCGACGACCTCGGTGAACGTCCGGGCCGTGAACGACGGCCTGGCCGAGGCGAGTTCGGTGCGGCCGTGCACGCCGTAGGTGACGGCGACCGAGCGCATGCCCGCGGCGTGCGCCATCCGCAGGTCGTGGGTGGTGTCGCCGACCATCACGGCGCCGCCGGGGCGGGCGCCCAGCAGGTCGAGGGCGGTCAGGCCCGGCTCGGGGTGCGGCTTGGGGTGGGTGACGTCGTCCGCGCCGATCAGCACGGCGAAGCGGTCGCGCAGTCCGGCCGCGGTGAGCAGGGCGTCGGCGCTGGCGTGGAACTTGCTGGTGACCACCGCCAGCGTCAGGCCGTGGTCCTGGAGGTCGGCCAGGCCCTCCTCGACGCCGGGGAAGACGAGGGAGCGGGCGCGGGGCAGGATGACGGTGCGGAACGCCTCCTGGTAGTGCGCCACGCCCTCGCCGACGCGGGGGTCGTCCTGCGGCACGCCGAGCAGCTTGGCGAACGCCTGCTCCAGCGGCAGGCCGATGGTGGCCCGCACCTCCGCCTCGGGGCGGGGGCTCTCGCCCAGCGCCCCGAAGGCGGCGGCGAAGGTCTCGACGATGGCGCGGGGGGTGTCCACCAGCGTGCCGTCGAGGTCGAACAGGGCCGCGTGGGTCATGGTGACCGTCTCTCTGATCGTCGTGGCGGGGGCGCTCACCGGTTCTCCTCGCGTCGCAGTCGGGCGTGGGCGGCGGCGACCCGGCCGCCCACCTCGGCGGTGTGGACGAGGACGGCCATGTTGGCGGCGGCGGAGCGGCCCTCGGTGGCGCGGTCCACGGCCCGCATGACGTACTTGGTCACGGCGCCGCCGCGCACCCCGTCGGCCTCGGCGCCGCGCAGCGCCTCGGCGATGGCCCCCTCGACGGCGTCCGAGTCGATGGCGTCCTCGGGGCGGGTGGGGCTGGTGACGAGGACGCTGCCGGGGGCGCCGAGCGCCCAGTGGGCGTCGACGGCGCGGGCGATCCGCGTCTCGTCGTCCAGGCGGTGCGGGGCGCGCAGGCCGCTGGAGCGGCAGTAGAAGGCGGGGAAGTCGTCGAAGCCGTAGGAGATGACGGGGACGCAGTGGGTCTCCAGGAACTCCATCGTCAGGCCCAGGTCGAGGATCTTCTTGGCGCCCGCGCAGACCACGGCCACCTTGGAGCGGGTGAACTGGACGAGGTCGGAGGAGATGTCCATGGTGGTCTCGGCGCCGCGGTGGACGCCGCCGATGCCGGCGGAGGAGAAGAAGGTGATGCCGGCGAGTTCGGCCGCGACCAGCGAGGAGGCGACCGTGGTGGCGCCGGTGCCGCCGGAGGCGAGGACGACCGGCAGGTCCCTGCTGCTCACCTTGGGGATGCCGGGTGTCGAGGCGAAGCGCTCGATGTCCGGGTCGGTCATCCCGACCAGGATCCGGCCGCCGTCGATGCCGATGGTGGCGGGCACCGCGCCGCCGGACCGTACGGCCTGCTCGACCTTGCGGGCGGTGGCGGCGTTGTCGGGGTAGGCGAGGCCGTGGGTGATGACGTTGGACTCCAGGGCCACCACGGGGTCGCCGGCGGCGAGGGCGTCGGCCACCTCGTCGGTGAGCACCAGGGGGACGGAACTGCGGTGACGCGTGGTCATGAGGATCTTGGTCCTTCCGGGAACCGGGCTGTGCGGCTCAGTAGTTGGGCGTCTTGCGGAGCAGGTCGGGGCGGCGGACGATCTCGGGCTCGTAGACCCGCTCGCGCCAGGCGTCCTGCTCGACCGGTTCGATGGCGATGGAGACGACGTCCTCCTTGCAGCCGAAGGCGTTGCGGACGGCTTCGGTGACGGCGGTGAGCAGTTCTTCCTCCTGCGCCGGGGTGAGGGCGACGGGGAAGTGCTTGATGTTGACGTGCGGCACTCCGACCTCCTGGGAGACGACGCAGGACAGGGCGGGCCGGTCCGCGTGCTGGGGCTGGGGCTGGGGCTGGACAGTGGTGCGGAGCCGGTCGGTGATCAGCCCGGCGAGCGAGGCGACGTGCGGGTCGCGCAGCAGTTCGTAGTGGCCGGCCGGCAGCCGGTGGACGGCCGGCGGGCGGGCGGAGAAGCCGCCCTGGTGCTCGATGAAGGAGTAGTTGTCGTCGTCGGCCTTGACGAGGGTGACGGGGGCCTTCAACCGCTCTCCGGCGAGCTCGGGGAACTCGTACGTCGAGGAGTACGTCCGCTCGACGATCCGGGTGACGGCGCGCACCAGACCGGCGCCGAGGCCGGGGACGCGGCCGGTGACGAAGTCCGTGAAGGTGTCCCGGTCGGTGACGGTGCGCAGGCAGTCGTCGAGCTGGGCGCCGCCGAGGGTGCCGGCGAAGACGGAGTGCAGCAGGGCGACGAAGGCGCGGTCGGTGAAGTCGGGCCGTCCGGTGGAACCGGCGGCGTCCTGCTCGCGCAGCCGGGGCATGCCGGGGGCGACGAGGAAGAGGTGTTCCACCTCGTGCCCGGCCCGCTCCAGCTGCCGTGCCGCCTCGAAGGCGACGCGGGCGCCGAAGGAGTACCCGCACAGGATGTACGGCCCTTCGGGCCGGACGGCGCGGATGGCCTCCACATCGGCCGCGGCCATCTCGCGGACGGTGCCGTAGGGTTCCTCGCCGGGGTTGATCCCGTGGGCCTGGATGCCGTGCACGGGCCGGTCCGTGCCGAGGGCGGTGGCCAGCGGACGCAGGTTCATGGGGTAGCCGCCGAGGCCGGGCCAGCACAGGACCGGCGTGCCGGTGCCCTCGGGCTGGAGGGGGACGAGGCGGGTGAGGGGCTCGGACGTCTCGGCGTCGAGCCGGGCGGCCAGCTTCTCGGCGGTGGGCGCGTCGAACAGCACCTGGAGCGGCATCGACCGGCCGAACGCCTTGTTCATCCGGTTGACGAGGGCCACGGCGAGCAGGGAGTTGCCGCCGCGTTCGAAGAAGTCGTCGGTGACGGAGATCTGTTCCTGCTTGAGGACGGTCTGCCAGATGTCCCGCACCCGCCGCTCGGTGCGCGTCCGGGGCGCGACGAACCGGGCCGCGGTCAGGGCGAGTTCGGTCTGCTGGGAGATCTCCAGGGCCTTGCCGTCGATCTTGCCGTTGGCGGTCAGGGGCAGCTTGTCGAGGACGACGATCCGGTTGGGCAGCATGTAGCGCGGCAGCAGTCCGGCCAGGTCCTCCTTGATCAGCTCGGCCGGGCCCTGCATGTGGACCACGTCCTCCTTCATGTCCTCCCCGCGCAGCTGGGCGTCGCTGACCCGTCCGCCGACGAAGAAGTACGAGGGGCCGGTGGGCTGTCCGCTGTCGGTGAGGATCCGCTCCAGCCGCTTGGCCGCGGGCAGGTCGTTGCCGCTCTTCGAGCTGTAGCCGGACGACATGAAGCCGAGGTTCAGGTCGTTCATCTGGAGGCGCTGGAGCCCGCGGCCGAGGTCGAGGTAGTGCCGCCACGCGTCGGCTCCGGTGGCGACCAGGCCGATGCCGAGGCCGGCCTTCTCGTAGACGCGCTGGTTGATGGCGATGACGTGCTTCTTGAGGATCACGTCGTCCGAGATACGGGTCAGGGTGCCGTCGGCGTAGCGGTACTGTCCGGCGTCGAGGCCGTCGACGCGGGCGCCGTGGGCCTGGACGTAGACGTCGTAGTCGGCGGTGCCGTCGCCGGCCCCGGGCCGGTGCGTGCCGTGCGGGACGAGGTCGAAGGAGCCCAGGTAGTGGTCCTCGGGGGCGACGCCGAGGCGGTCGAGGACCTCGGGGCGGTGGCCGGCGGCGGCGATGCCGAGGCCGTGGGCCGGGAGGATCTCCTCGAACAGGCCGACCATGTGCCCGGCCTCGATCTCCAGGACCTCGCGGATGTTGTTGCGGTAGACCGGTTCGATCGCCCCGTGCCTGCCGGCGAAGTGGATCGCCGCCCGGGGGCCGGTCCGCCGGGCGGGTCCGTCGATCAGCACCAGGTGGTGGTGGAGCGGGTGGTAGTAGTACAGGCCGGGGGCGATGCCGGCCACGCCGTCGAGTTCGAGGTAGAGCTGGGTGGCGTAGAGGGAGCCGGGTGAGGCGTAGGCGTACTTGGGCAGCAGCCGCTGGTCGCTGAAGTGGGGACCGAAGTCGCGCAGGATCACGCCGAGTTCGTCCGGGGTGAGGTCGGCGGGGGTGCGCGGGGCGATGGCGGGACGGGGGCGCGGGGCGAGCAGCCTCAGGATGTCGTCGCGGCTGACCCTGCCGCCCTCGTAGAAGCGGTACGTCTTACGGGCGAAGGCGCGGGCCCGCTGCTCGGGGGTGGCCTCGGCGCCGGGGAGGGCGGTGACCGGGCGGCCCGCGAGTCCGGCGTCGTCGCGGCAGCCGGAGTGGGACAGCTGGGCCCTGACCTGGAGACGGCTGCGCTTGGACTGGTGGTGGGCGCCGTGGTTGCCCTGGTCCATCAGGGCGGCTTCCTTCGGGTTCAGTTCGACGAAGGCGACCAGGTTCTGGAAGCCGGTCCTCTCGTCGTCCCTGAGCAGGACGGCCGCGCCGCGGACCCAGTCGTGGGTCTCGATCGTCTGGCGGATCTCGTCCAGTTCGACGCGGTAGCCACGCAGTTTGACCTGGTTGTCGGCCCGGCCGACGAACTGCACGGTGCCGTCGGGGTTGCGGTGGGCGAGGTCGCCGGTGCGGTAGAGACGGGCACCGGGGGTGGCGGAGAAGGGGTCCGCCGTGAACCTCTCGGCGGTCAGGTCCGGGCGGCCCAGGTAGCCGCGGGCCACCTGGACGCCGCCGATGTGGAGTTCGCCGACCTCGCCGACGGCGATCTCACGGCCGGCCGTGTCGAGGACGTGGAAGGAGGTGCCGTCGACCGGTGTGCCGATGGGCATCACGCGGGGGCCGTCCTCGACGGCGGCGCGGTCGACCACGTAGGAGGAGGCGTTGATGGTGCACTCGGTCGGACCGTAGAGGTTGACGAGCGAGCAGTCCGGCAGGGTGTCGAGGCACTGCTGGGCGAGGCTGCGGGAGAGTGCCTCGCCGCCGCTGAACAGCTGCCGCAGCGTGCCGCACTCGCCGAGGGTCTCGGTGTCGATCAGCGCCTGCAGGAGGGTGGGGACGCACTGGAGCGTGGTGACGCCGTGCCGCTGGACGGTGGCGATGACGGCCTCGGGGTCACGGTAGATCCCGGGCGCGCCCATCACGACGGTGCTGCCGCAGGCGGGGGCGAGGATCTCCCACTGGGCGGCGTCGAAACTCATCGGGGTCTTCTGGAGGATCGTCGTGCCGGCACCGATCCCGCACTCCCGGGCGAGCCACCGCATCTGGCTCACGATGCTGCGGTGCTCGATCATCACGCCCTTCGGCTTCCCGGTGCTGCCGGAGGTGTAGATGACGTAGGCCAGGTCCCCGGGGCTCGGGGGGACGGCGGGATCCGGCACCTCGCAGGAGGCGGATCCGCCCGGCTCTCCGGCTGCCTCGAGCACGTCGTCGAGAGTGACGGCCCGGATTCCGGCCGGGGACAGGTCCCGGAGACGGGAACGCAGCGCCTCCTGGGTGAGGACGACGTCCACTCCGGCGTCGGCCATCATGTACGCGATGCGTTCCTCGGGGTATTCCGGGGAGAGCGGGACGTACGATCCCCCGGACCAGAGGATGCCCCAGATGTTCGTCATCAGCTCGAGCGAGGGCTCCATGAACACACCGACGCGGCTGTCGCCCGTCACCCCGATGCCTCGTAAGTAGGACCCCAGGGTCCGGCTCTGGGCGTCGAGTTGACGGAACGTCAGGGTGCGGTCCGCGTGGACGACGGCGGTCCGGTGCGGGGTGGCGGCGGCCTGTGCGGCGAGCAGGTCGGTGAGGCGGTCGGCGTCGTTGTGGGCAGGGGGGATTCCGTGGGCGTTCATGGGCCTCTCTTTTTCGGCAGCACCGGACAGCGGCGTCCTTCGGGGGTGGCGCGCACTGTTTCGGGGCAGGGGGACGTCCCGCGTTCCTGAGGGGACGGGTCACGCCCTGCGTCAGCGTCCTTGCCGGGCGACGGTGCAGCGGCGACGCTGGGTAAATCCTCCGCCGGTCCGCGCCCGCCGCCAAGTCACCGGAATCCGGTCACGGTGCCGGGGCCCCGGGATCACGTGACAGGCACGGCGATGGCGTCCCGCCAGGTGGTGCGGGGGATCAAGACGGCGGAATCCGCAGGCCAGGGATGGTGACCCCGCTCCGTCAAGGGGCCGACCCGCCTCACCGGGACGCATCGGGCTCTCGCCTTCACGGAGATCGCCATGGGCGCGGAACCGGAAGGTGTAGCGCTTGATCCCCTGCACCACGAGGCGGGACACGGCCGGCACGGCGGCGCGGGGTCACCAGGACGGCGGTCGCAGCGTGAGGACGAGCAGTGTGCCCGGTGAGCGCACCTCGTGCAGCGCACAGCCGATCCCGCGCGGCACGTACAGCGCCTCACCGGCCAGCAGCCGGAGTTCCAGGGGGTGTTCCAGGACGGCACGGCAGGGGCCGGGCGGCGCCGGTTCGAGGCGTGCGCGGCAGCCGCCGCGGACCGGCAGGAGCACCCGGTCGGCGGCCGCGGGGCCGCCGGGACGGCGGGATCCGGCGGGCAGGTCCAGGTACGAGGCGTCCACCCGGCGGCCCAGCAGGTCACCCAGCCGGGTGGCCAGCCGGGTGGCCGGGGGCGTCCCGGGTCCGGTGTCCGCGGGCGGGCGGCCCGCGGGCCTGCGCGGTGCGCCGGGGAACCGGGACAGCACCGCGTCGGCACAGTCCGGCCACACCACGGCGGGGCTGCGGTCGAGGTGGACCGCGAGGCACAGTGCGAGGTCTCTCGCGAGGCGGCCGGGGCCGGTCGTGTCCTCGGCCCTCGCCGATCGGTGGTCCACGTCCCGCTCCCGCCCCTCGCACCCTTGATGTCCGGGAACTCTCCCGCACGGAGACGGACGACGGCAGTCCCGGGTTCCCGGGACCGGGCGGGCGGCCCTGCCGGCGGGTCGCGGGCCGGGGAACGGTGGGGCGGGCCGGGGAACGGCGGGGCGCGGGCCGGCGGGCGGCGGCCGAGGCGAAGCGGGTCAGGCACACCGGCGGGAGCGGGCCCGGCGCACCGGGCGGCGCGTCCCCGGGTGCGTGGTGCGCGGTGGTCCGGGGCCGGGGCGGGGTTCGGACGTGGTGCGAGGGGTGCCGGGGATCCGGCGCGCGGCGGCCCGGCCGCTACGGCGCGGAGTCGGAGCCGGAGTCGAGGAGACCCCGGCGTGCGGCGAGCGCGCCGGCCTGGAAGCGGCTCTCGGCGCCGAGGGTCTCCATGATGTCGGCGATGTGCTTGCGCGCGGTGCGCAGGGACATGCCGGTCCGGCGTGCGATGCTCTCGTCCTTCAGGCCGGCGGCCAGCAGCCGCAGGATGGTGCGGTGCAGATCCTTGGCGACGAGTTCGAGACCGTCGGCCGCCGCGTCGGAGAACGGGGTGGCCTGCGTCCACGTCTGCTCGAACACCTCGCACAGGTAGTGCACGACCGAGGGTTCCCGGATCACCACCGCGCCCGAGGTGCCGCCGCGTTCGGGGACGAAGGCCTCCTTGCGGTCGAAGACGATCAGCCGGCCGAACAGCTCGTGTGCGGTGCGGTACTCGGCGCCGAGCGCGGACACCGTGGCGACGTAGGCCTGGCTGGGGCCGTTGAAGCGTGCGGTGTGGTGGTAGAGGGTGCGGATCCGCACTCCCCGGGAGAGCATCGCCGTGTCGCGGACCAGTGCCTCTCTGAGGACTTCCGGCATCCGGTTGCCGCCGGGCTGGCTGGTGAGCATCTCCTCGGTGCACTCCAGGGCGGCCCGGTTCAGGGCGGCGCGCACCTCGTCGACCCCGGAGATCACCTCCAGGTCGACGGAGACCCGGCTGAGGCTCTCCAGGTAGTGTCCGCGCAGATCCGCGAACCGGTCGCGGATACGGTGCAGTTCGGCCTGCTGGGCGCGGATCCCGGTCTCCATGTTCCTGGTCACCACGGCGGCCACGAGGTCCGGGTCGACCGGGCGTAATCGCTCGGGGTCCGCCGCGTCGGGCTTGAGCAGACCGAGTCCGGTCAGACGGGCGACGGCGGCGGCCGCGTCCTCACGGTCCAGTCCGAGGTCCCGGGCAGCGTCGTCGGGGTCCGCCCTCCCGTTCAGCGCCACCCATCCGTACAGGGCGACTTCCATGTCACTGGGCCGCGCAGGCGGGTCGATTGCCTGACTATGTTCCGATGTGAACATTACGTCCCCTGCTCGTCTTGCTGCGGGGCAGCTTGGTGAGCCCCCTGGTAGCTGGCCATGACAACCATCGACACGGGAGTCTGGAGGTACCGGAGACCGAACCAGCCGAAGCGCGCCGGAACCACCGTTCCGCCCGAGAAGTCAGAACCAGGAGTGCCTCTACATGAAGTCCTTCCGTGCCGCCGCAGCGTCCGCCGTCACGCACACCGTTCGCGACGCGTTCATGAGAGCGGCCCGTCCCGGCCCCGCACTGCGGTCCGGACCGGTCCCGCAGGCCGTGCCCACCGGCACGGCCGCGGACGACGGGGACAGCGGATGGGGCTGCTCAGGTGGCTGAGGCCGGTCCGCGCACGGTTCGGCCGGTCCGGCGAGCGGCATCACGTCACGAGGTCCCGGGCGGGCGACGCGGCCGGCGGCGGGCATCGGCCCGGCCGGCGGGTCGTCCCCGGACCGGCAGACGGTCACCACTCGTCCCGCACCCCCCGCGTGTCGTCACCCCGGCCACCGGAACACCGTAGTCCGCGTCACCTGCAGTGAGCCCTGTGCCGCGCTGAAGCGCGGACAGTGCCCCTCACCGGCGGCCCGGCGGAACAACCGCAGCCCCGCCCGTCCCCCCACGAAAGGCAGACCGTGAGTCCGTTCGCCACCGACGTCCTGCACCTCCTCAGTGACCGGGAACTCGAGGTTCTCGGGCATCTCGCCCAGGGTCACACGTACACGGCCATCGCACGTCGCATGGATCTGAGTCCGCACACGGTGGACACCTACCTGCGCAGGATCCGGGGGAAGGCGGGCGTCAGCAACCGGGCCCACCTCATGGTGCTGGCCCTCCAGGTCACCTGGCGCCAGGACCTGGGTCTGGCACAGGCTTAGCGGCTGCCCGGCGGAGCGCGCCGGCTCTCGCGCTCCCGGCCGTGCTCGGCCGGGAGGGGCCTCCGTCGCGTCCACGTCCCGCACGGCAGGGAAACCGCGCACGACACGCACGACACGCACGACGGCGGAGGGCGCCGGTGGCTGAAGAAGCCCACCGGCGCCCTCCGCCGTCGTCGTGCGTCCGGCCTCCCCGCCGTCGCACCTCCCTCCTCCCGGGCGCCGAACCTCCGGCCCCTGGCCCTCCAGGATCTCCAGCCGCTCCAGCATTTCGGCTGCCGGCTCCGCGGCGCCGTCCGGGCTTCGTCCGGCGTCCGGGCGATACAGGCCCGGGTCCGCCGCAGGGCAGCGTCACCGCGCTTCAGGTCGGTCATCACTACGGCCGGCTTCGGGCCGGCGGTCCGCCCGCCGCCGTCGTACCTGCGGCCCGGAACGGCCCTCCGGCCGCGGAGCCACTCAGCCGATCCGGCGGTCGCGGCCCGCGAGCACACCGGCCCCGATCTGCACCAGGGTCATCACCAGGACGAACGAGAGCGGCGCACGCCACCCGCCGGTGTGGCCGTAGAGCGCGCCGACGACGAGGGGGCCGGGGATCGAGATCAGATAGCCGACGCTCTGGACGAACCCGGAGAGGCGGACGACGCCGGCGCCGTCCCGGCCGCGCATGCCGATCATCGTCAGGGCCAGCGGGAACGAGCAGTTGGCGATGCCGAGCAGCAGGGCCCACAGCCAGGGTGCGGTACCGGCGGACGCCCACAGCCCCGCGAATCCGGCCAGGCCGCACAGTCCGATCCCCGCGGCGATCCCGCTCTGGCTGCGCAGCCGTCCGGCCGCGGCGGACAGCGCGAAGGACAGCGGCACGCCGAGCAGCGAGGTACCGGAGAACAGCAGCCCGGCGCTCTCGGCGGACAGTCCCGCGTCGCGGAACATCTGCGGCAGCCAGCCGATGATGACGTAGGCGGAGCTCGCCTGCAGTCCGAAGTAGGTGGTGAGCGCCCAGGCGGTGGGATCGCGGGAGATCCGGCGGGCGGGGACCTGCGGTCCGTCGCCGGCCGCGGTCCCGGCCGGCCGCGGGGCCGCAGGCGGGGCCGCGGCCCGCCGTGCCGGTGCCTCGCGGCGGGCCAGGGCGAGCCAGGGCGCCACGGCGGTCGCGGCCAGGAAGGCCCAGGCGCCCAGCCCGTAGCGCCAGTCGCCGCCGAACGCCTCGGTCAGCGGGACGGTGACGGCCGCGGCGGTGGAGGCCCCGGCGTTCAGCGCCATGGAGTACAGGCCCGTCATCGCGCCCACCCGGTCGGGGAAGCGGTGCTTGACGACCGCGGGGAGCAGCACGTTCGCGATGGCGATACCGGCGAGCGACAGCGCGGTGAGGACGACGAACAGGGTGGCGTCGCGGGCGAAGGGGCGGGCCGCGAGGCCGATCGTCAGCAGCCCGGCACCCACGGCGACGGCGCCGCTCGCCCCGAACCGCCGGGCCAGGGCGGGGGCGGCCGAGCCGACCAGGGCGAAGCACACGGCGGGGACGGAGGTCAGCAGCCCGGCGACGGTGCCGCTCATGGCGAGGCTGTGGCGGACCTCTTCGAGGACGGGCCCGACGCTGGTGACACCGGGGCGCAGGTTCAGGGCGGCGGCCACCAGGGCCAGTACGGCCAGCCTGCGTGCCCGGGTGGCGCGCCTCGTCCGCTCCGCCTCCTCCGTCCGCTCCGCCTGTTCCGTCTGCCGGGTACGGCCGGGGGTCGCCGCCTGACCGGGGTGGGCGGCGGGGCTGGTGAGCTCATCCTTCAGCATGAACCCATCGTAGACTCATCCCATGAGTTTTTGTCTAGTCGTAGGACATCCAGTTGTAGGATGACTTTGCCGGGGTCTCCTGGGACGACCCGGTGACCGACGGGCCCTGTCATGGGACGGCCCCGGCATAGGGTGAGAGGATGAGCATGGAACCCGTTCGCCGCGAAGCACTGTCGGACCAGGTGATCGCCCGCCTGCGGCGGCAGATCACCTCCGGGGCCTGGCCGGTGGGTTCCCGGATCCCGACCGAGTCGGAGCTGGTCGAGCAGCTCGGGGTGGCGCGCAACACGGTGCGCGAGGCGGTCCGCGCGCTGGCCCACACGGGTCTGCTGGACATCCGGCACGGTTCCGGGTCGTACGTCCGGGCCGCCAGCGAGCTGGCCGGCATGATGCGCACCCGTTTCGAGAGTGCCGAGACCGGCGACGTCGCCGATGTGCGCGGCGCCCTGGAGGTGCGCGCCGCCCGGCTCGCCGCCGTACGCCGCACCCCGGAGGACCTCGAGCGGCTGGACGATCTGCTGGCCCAGCGGGACAAGGCATGGGCGGAGGGGGACACGGTCGGGTTCGTGAACGCGGACGCGGCCTTCCATCTGGCCGTCGTCGCCGCCTCCCACAACACGGTGCTGGCCGAGCTGCACGCGGACCTCGGTGAGGTGATCCGGGTCTCGCTGCTCGACCACTTCGGCGAGGCGCTGCGGCCCGAGCAGTTCCAGGACCACGGACGTCTGGTCGCCGCGATCCGCGACCGCGACGCCGAACGCGCCGCCAGGGAGTCCGGTTCCTACACGGACTGCGCCCCCGTGCCCGGCGGCTGACCGGCGGGCGCGCCGGGTTCACCGGCTCAGGCGGACCCGCTCCCGATCGCCGGCCGCGCACGGTCGCCGGCCCCGCGCGGCCCCCACCCGCGCACGGTCAGCCGCCCGTGCTCTCCCGCACGATGATCCGGTGGCCGGCGATCTCGTCCCGCATCGCGGCGTCCGGGGCGTCGATCCGCTCCAGCAGCAGGTTCACCGCGCTCCGGGCGATCTCCCGCTTGTCGGGGGCGACCGTGGTGAGGCTGGGGACGCTGAAGCGGGAGGCCTCGATGTCGTCGAAACCGGTCACGTCGAGGTCGCCCGGCACGGTGCGGCCGCGCTCGTGCAGGGCACGCAGCGCGCCGAGGGCGAGGTGGTCGTTGAGACAGAGCAGGGCGTCCGGTGGCGGGGTGCGGTCCAGGAGCTCGGCGGCGGCGCGGGCACCGTCCTGCCAGTGGTAGGCGCCCACGGGGAGCACGAGACCGGCGTCGAAGGGCAGGCCGGCCGCGGTCAGGGCCTCCCGGTAGCCCTCGGTGCGCAGCCGGTCGGTGCCCTGTCTGCCCCGTACGGCGCCGCCGACGACGGCGATGCGGGTGCGGCCCCGGGACAGGAGGTGTTCGGTGGCCTCGCGGGCGGCGCGCACGTTGTCGATGCCGACGTGGTCGGTACCGCCGTCGGCGGGGCGCTCGCCGAGCAGCACCACCGGCAGACGGCGGTCACGGGTGGCGAGGTCGCGGGGGCGCAGGGCGATGGGGCTGAGGATGACGCCGTCGGAGAACTGGGTGTCGAAGCCGTGCAGCGCGGCCAGTTCGCTCTCCCGGCTCGCGCCGGTCTGGTGGATCAGCACGGTGCGGCCGAGGCGGTCGGCCTCGGCGATGACGTGCTTGGCGAGTTCGGCGAAGTAGGCCACGTCGAGTTCGGGCACGGCCAGGGTGATCATGCCGGTGCGGCCCTGGCGCAGCTGGCGGCCCGCCACGTTGACGCGGTAGCCGAGGGCGTCGATGGCCTCCTGTACGGCGGCCCGGGTCCGGTCCGAGACATGCTCGAAGTTGTTGATCACGTTGGAGACGGTCTTGGGGGAGACGCCCGCGTACTCCGCCACGTCCTTGATCCTTGGTCTGGCCGCCACGCTGTTCTTCCTTCCGCCTGCCCATGATCGTACCGACCGTGACGGGCCCGCATCCGACCGGAGAGATGTGCGCCCGAGGTGTTTACATCGATGTAAATCTTATGGTGCCATGGGTCTCGCACCGCCCGGCACCACCCACGGCGCAAGGAGCCCCATGCCCTTCCCCCGCCCCTCGGATCCGCCCCGCCCCTCGGATCCGCCGCACCCCACGGATCCGCCCCGCCCCGAGTACCCCAGGCCGCAGTTCGTGCGCGAGGCCTGGCTGAACCTCAACGGCGAGTGGCAGTTCGAGATCGACCGTTCGGACACCGGCCTGGAGCGCGGGCTGCGGGAGCGCGAGCTCGAGGGCCGTATCACCGTCCCGTTCTGTCCGGAGTCGGAGCTGTCCGGGATCGGCGAGACGGACTTCCTGGAGGCCGTCTGGTACCGGCGCACGGTGACCGTCCCGGCCGGGTGGGCGGACGCCCGGGTGCTGCTGCACTTCGGGGCCGTCGACCACGACACGACGGTGTGGGCGAACGGCACCGAGGTCGCCCGGCACCGCGGCGGCTTCACCCCGTTCACCGCCGACCTGGGCGAGGTCGCCGAGGCGGGCTCCGAGGTCACCCTGGTGGTGCGCGCCCGCGACACCCGGCACGGCCCGCAGGCCCGCGGCAAGCAGGCCACCTGGTACGCCAACTCGCACTGCCACTACACCCGTACCACGGGCATCTGGCAGACCGTGTGGCTGGAGCCGGTGCCGCGCGCCGCCGCCCTCAGGCGCCCCCGCGTCACCCCCGACCTGGCCTCCGGCTCGTTCTTCCTGGACCTGCCGGTGACCGCGAACCTCCCCGGTCACCGGCTGCGCGCCACGCTCTCCGACGAGCACGGCGAGATCGTCACGGCCGAGACCCGTGCCGACCTCGACCTCGCCCCCCGGCTGGTCCTGGCCGTGCCCGCCGGCCGGCAGCGCCCCTGGTCGCCGGAGGACCCGCACCTGTACGGCCTCTCCCTCCAGCTCCTCGACGCCGCCGGCGAGGACGTCGACACGGTCACGTCGTACTGCGGTCTGCGCTCGGTCGCCCTGCACGGCAAGCGGCTGCTGCTCAACGGCGCGCCCGTCTTCCAGCGCCTGGTGCTGGACCAGGGCTACTACCCCGACGGCCTGATGACCGCCCCCACCGACGCCGACCTGGTCCGTGACATCGAGCTCGGCATCGCCGCCGGCTTCAACGGGGCCCGGCTGCACCAGAAGGTCTTCGAGGAGCGCTACCTCTACCACGCCGACCGGCTCGGCTACCTGGTGTGGGGCGAGTTCGGCGACTGGGGCTGCGAGACGGGCGTCCGGGACGACAACCAGCGCCCCGACGCCTCGTACGTCGCCCAGTGGCTGGAGGCGCTGGAACGCGACCACTCGCACCCCTCGATCGTCGGCTGGTGCCCGCTGAACGAGACGTACCAGCCGCTGCACGACCGCATCACCCTGCTCGACGACGTCACCCGCGCCATGTTCCTGGCCACCAAGCAGGCCGACCCCAGCCGTCCGGTCGTCGACGCCTCCGGCTACGCCCACCGGGTGGCCGAGACCGACGTGTACGACGCGCACTGCTACGAGCAGGAGCCGGCCGCGTTCGCCAGGACGATGTCCGGCCTCGCCGAGGACCGGCCGTACGTCAATACGGCGCCGGACGGGCGGACCTGGTCGCTGCCGTACCGCGGACAGCCCTACTTCTGCAGTGAGTTCGGCGGCATCTGGTGGGACCCGGAGGCCGCCGCAGCGGCCGGCAACGACTCCGGCGCTTCCTGGGGGTACGGCGAACGGCCGCGCACCGAGGCGGAGTTCGTCGAGCGCTTCGCCGGGCTGACCGGCGTGCTGCTCGACGACCCGGACATGTTCGGCTACTGCTACACCCAGCTCACCGACGTCTTCCAGGAACGCAACGGCGTCTACCGCTTCGACCGCACCGAGAAGGCCGACACCGCGGCGCTGCGCGCGGCGCAGCTGCGTACGGCGGCCTACGAAACCACCACCACCGCGTCCTGAGCCGCCCCCGGTCCCGCCCGACCGGGGACAGGGCGCACCGCACCCACGATTTACATCGATGTAAAGCTGAGCCGTACGACGGCGGTGCCCGGACACTGGAACCCCGCGCACCGCCGCCCGTGGAAAGGAGCCACATGACCGGCACTTCCGTCCCCGACCGCCCACCGGGCCTCGGCCGGCGCCGTCTGCTCACCGCCGCCCTGGCCTCCGGGGGCGCCCTGCTGGGCGCCGGAGCGCTCAGCGGCTGCGGGACCGCGCTGGCCGCCGACGAGTCGACGGTCCGCCTCTGGGACCTGTTCAGCGGCGCCGACGGCGGTCTGCTCAACGACATGGTGCGCAGGGCGAGGCCCGACATGCCCGGCACGCGGATCGAGCGCACGGTCCTGGAATGGGGGACGCCCTACTACACCAAGCTGGCCATGGCCTCCGCGGGCGGCCGCGGCCCGGACGTCGCCGTGTCGCACATGTCGCGGCTGGCCGGGTACGCGCCCTCGGGGCTGCTCGACCCGTGGGACCTGGACGTCCTGGCCGAGTACGGCGTCCACCGCGACGACTTCACCGACGCGGTCTGGTCCCGCACCCAGTACCAGGGACGCACCTACGCGATCCCGCTGGACACCCACCCGTTCATCGTGTTCTTCCACCCCGGACCGGCCCGGAAGGCGGGCCTGCTCACCCGGGACGGCACGCTGGACACGGAGGCGTTCTCCTCCCCCGACCGTTTCCTGGCCGCCGGGAGGGAACTCGCCAAGGCGTCCGGCAAGCAGGGCATCGCCTTCGGCTACGTCACGGACACCGCGCAGGGCTGGCGGCTGTTCTACGGCCTGTACCGGCAGACCGGCGGCGCCTTCGAGCTGCCCGAGGGCGGCCCCGCGAAGGTCGACGTGGACCGCATGGCCGAGGTCATCGCCTTCATGGCGAAGATCGTCGACGGGAGGACCAACCCGAAGCAGCTCGACTACGCCGCCGCGATCGCCTCCTTCACCAACCGGCAGACCGCGATGATCCTGTCGGGCGAGTGGGAACTCGGCACCTACCGCGCGGCCGACCCCGAGGTGAACGCCGCCCCGTTCCCCACCGTCTTCGGCACCCCGGCGGTCTACGCGGACTCGCACTCCTTCGTGCTGCCCCACCACCCGGATCCCGACCGGGCGCACCGCCGCCGCACCCACCGTGCGGTGGCCGCCCTGCTCAAGGCGGGCCAGATCTGGGCGACCGCGGGCCACATCCCGTCCTACGGTCCCGTCACCCGTACCGACGCCTACGCGAAGCTCCGGCCCCAGTCCCACTACGCGCAGGCCCAGGACCATGTCGTCCTCGACCCGGCGGTGTGGTTCGCCGGCGCCGGCTCCGACTTCCAGAACTCCATGTCCCAGGTCCTCCAGCAGGCCCTGCTCGACGGTCTCGCCCCCGACCGCGCGGCGCGCGCGATGGTGCGGCGCCTGAACACCTTCCTCGCCAAGCCCAGCCCGGCCTGAACGACCGCGCACCGCCCTTCCGGAGGCACAACGATGTCCTCTTCTTCCCCTGCCGAGCCTCTCGCCGGGTCCCGCACCGCGCCTGCCGCCGTGCGCCGCCCGGGAACCCGCTCCGTGCGCCGACCGGTCCAGCCGGGCCTGCTGTTCGCACTCCCCTTCCTGGTCCTGTTCGCCCTGTTCCTGCTGTGGCCGCTGGCGCAGAGCCTGTGGATGAGCCTCACCGACACCTCCCTGTCGGCCCACTCCCCGAGCTTCATCGGCCTCGACAACTTCACCGAGGCGTTCAAGGACTCCGAGATGTGGCGCTCGCTCGGCCACACCGTCTGGTTCACGGTGATCTCGACGGTGCCGCTGGTCGTGGTGGCCCTCGGCATGGCCCTGCTCGTGCACACCGGTCTGCCCGGCCAGTGGGTGTGGCGGCTGGCCTTCTTCGTCCCCTATCTGCTGCCGGTGGGTGTCGTCGGCCTGCTGTGGATCTGGCTGTACCAGCCCGACCTCGGCCTCTACAACCATCTCCTCGACGCCGTCGGCCTCGGCGGCCAGGCCTGGCTCAGCGACGAGTCCGTCGCCATGTGGGCCATCGCGCTGACCACCCTGTGGTGGACGGTCGGCTTCAACTTCCTGCTCTACCTCGCGGCGCTGCAGTCCATTCCGGACCACCTCTACGAGGCCGCCGCGCTGGACGGCGCCGGCGGCTGGCGGCGGCTGTGGTCCATCACGCTGCCCCAGCTCTCCCGGATCACCGTCGTGATCACGGTGCTGCAGGTCCTGGCCTCGCTGAAGGTGTTCGACCAGGTGTACCTGCTCACCAAGGGCGGTCCCAACGGCTCGACCCGGCCCGTCGTCGAGTACATCTACGACGTCGGCTTCACCGGCTACCGGCTCGGCTACGCCTCGGCGATCAGCTACATCTTCTTCGCCCTCGTCCTGCTCGCCTCGGCCGTCCAGTACGCCGCCCTCCGCCGCCGGGAGAAGTGACCATGGCCTCCACCGAACTGCCCGTGCGCCCCGCGCCGGTGCCGCAGACGAGCCGCCCGGCGTCCGGCGCGCGCACCGCCCGGCGCCGTGCCGGGGCCGCCCGGACGAACCTCACCCTCGGCGCCGGCCCGCTCACCCGCGTCCTCGCGATCGCGGCGCTGACCGTGGCGGCCGTGGTGTGGCTGCTGCCGATGGCGTGGGCCGTGCTGACCGCGTTCAAGTCGGAGACCGACGCCAGCGACGCCACCCACTGGTTCTGGCCCCGGCACGGCTTCACGCTGAACGGTTTCAGCACCGTGTGGGAGCGCGGCGACCTGCCGCTGTGGATGTTCAACAGCCTCCTGATCTCGGCGGCGGTCACGGTGATCACCGTGCTGGTCTCGGCGATGGCCGGGTACGCCTTCTCCCGCACCGTGTTCGCCGGCCGGCGGTGGCTGTTCGCGCTCACCGTGGCCGCCGTGCTGGTGCCGCCGCAGCTGCTGATCGTGCCGTGGTTCCGGCAGATGCTCACCCTGCACCTTCTCGACACCTACGCGGCGGTGATCCTGCCGCAGACGGTGGCGCCGGTGATGGTGTTCATCCTGAAGAAGCACTTCGACTCGCTGCCCCGCGAACTGGAGGAGGCGGCCCGGATCGACGGCGCCGGACACTGGCGGATCTTCTGGTCGGTACTGCTGCCGCTGTCCCGCCCGATGCTGGCCGCCGTGGCGATCTTCGTCTTCATCGGCGCGTGGAACAACTTCCTGTGGCCGTTCGTCTCGACGTCCGACCCCGCCCTGATGACCCTCCCGGTCGGCATCACCTCGGTGAAGGACGCCTACGGCATCCAGTACGCCCAGACCATGGCCTCCGCCGTCCTGGCGGCCCTTCCGCTGGTGGTGGTGTTCCTGTTCTTCCAGCGGCAGATCGTGAAGTCGGTGGCGACGACGGGACTGGGCGGGCAGTGAGGACCGGGCCGACCGGCCCGCGGCCGGAGATTACATCGATGTAAGCACGTCGTCACCCAGGGCGGCGGAGGACCGCACCGGCGGCCCTCCGCCGCCCCTCGCTTTCCGCCGGCCGAACCCCGGGCCGGGACCGTCCGCGGATCCTCCGGGAGACCGCGCCCGGTTCAGGGGTTCAGGGGCTCAGCGTCACGTCCTTGAGCCTCGCCAGGGTCTCCCGCATGACCTGCGCCAGGTCGCGTTCCTCGGGCGCCGTGAGCCATGCCGCGAAGCCGACCTTGAAGACGGCGACGCCCAGCTCGGCGGTCAGGGACGCGGCGGGTTCCGGGATGCCGCGGGCGCGCAGGGCCTCGGCGAGCGCGGCGGCCAGCGAGGCGAGTTTGATCAGCTCGCGTTCCCGCAGCTCCCGGTGGGAGCCGACGACCGCCTGGCGGCGCCGGACATGGTCCCGGCCGCCGTCGAACATCCCGGAGGCCGCCTCCAGGGCCGCCGCCACCGCGTCGACGGGCGCCGCGGACGCGGGAGCCCCGGCGACCGCTTCGACGCAGAGGTCCTGCAGCACGTCCGAGCCGGCGAACAGCACCTCGCGCTTGTCGGCGTAGTGACGGAAGAAGGTCCGTTCGGTCAGCCCCGCGCGCTGGGCGATCTCCGCCACCGTCGTCTGTTCGTAGCCGCGCTCGCCGTAGAGCTCGAGCGCGGCCTTCGCCAGGCGTCCGCGCGCGTCCGGCTGCCATCTCCCCATGGACGCATCCTACGTGACGGCAGTGACTGACATCAGATGCTAAGGTCGATGACAGTCACTGACATCGACAGTCTGGGGTTCTCCCATGCGTTACTTCGTGACCGGTGCGTCCGGCTGGATCGGCTCCGCCGTCGTTCCCGAGCTCATCGGCTCGGGTCACCAGGTCGTCGGGCTCGCCCGGTCCGACGCGTCCGCCGCCGCCCTGACCGCGGCCGGGGCGGAGGTGGTCCGCGGCACCCTCGACGACCTCGACGTGCTGGCGGGCACCGCCGCCGCCTCGGACGGCGTGATCCATCTCGCCTTCAAGCACGACATCGCCTTCACCGGCGACTTCGCGGGCGCCGTCGAGGCCGACCGGCGCGCCGTCGACACGTTCGGTGAGGCGCTCGCCGGCACCGGCCGCCCGTTCGTCATCGCCTCCGGTGTCTTCGGCCTCGCACCCGGGCGGGTGGCCACGGAGCAGGACCGGGCCGACACCGGCAACCCGGTGGTCGCGGGCCGCCAGGCCACCGCCCAGGCGGTGCTCGACCTGGCCTCCCGCGGGGTGCGCTCGTCCGTGGTGCGGCTGTCCCCGACCTGCCACGGCGAGGGCGACAACGGCTTCATGGCGGCGCTGGTCGGCATCGCCCGCGCGAAGGGGGTCTCCGGCCACATCGGTGACGGCGCCGCCCGCTGGCCGGCCGTCCACCGCCTCGACGCGGCCCATCTGTTCTGCCTGGCCGTCGAGAAGGCCCCCGCGGGTACGGTGCTGCACGGCGTCGCCGAGGACGGGGTCCCGCTCCGTGACATCGCCGGGGCCATCGGACGGCACCTCGGTGTCCCGGTGGCCTCCGTGTCGCCCGACGCCGCCGACGAGCACTTCGGTTGGTTGGCCCCCATGGTCGGCCTCGACGCCCCGGCCTCCAGCACGGCGACCCGTGAGCTGCTGGACTGGCACCCCGTCCAGCCCGGCCTGGTCGAGGACCTCGGCAAGGGCCACTACTTCCGCTCCCCCGGCACCGCCGCGGTGTGAGGCGGCCGCCGGGGACACCGCCGGCAGGGCGCGGACACCGCACCCGTCGCGCGGACGGCGTCCCCGGCGGTCCGGAGGCGGGGGACCTCCGCGGGCGGGCGGCCGTGGGTGTTTGGCGGTGCCCTGCGGGGTTACGCGGAAGGACCGGGGCTTTCCGGGGCTGTCCGCCGGAGCCGGAGCGTGAGCCCGGCGGCGCCGGCCGCCGAAGCCCCCGGCCCTCGACGCGAAGGAGACCACCAGCCCCATGGACACCGCCGAACTCAACGAACTCGGACAGCAGTTGCGGGTGGACAGCGTGCGGGCGTCGGCAGCCGCGGGATCCGGGCATCCGACGTCCTCGATGTCCGCCGCCGACCTGGTGGCCGTGCTGCTGGCCCGCCGGCTGCGCTACGACTTCGCCCACCCGGAGCATCCGGGCAACGACCGGCTGATCTTCTCCAAGGGCCACGCCTCGCCGCTGCTCTACTCCGCCTACAAGGCGGCCGGCGCCATCGACGACACCGAGCTGCTCACCTTCCGCAAGGCGGACAGCCGCCTGGAGGGGCATCCCACGCCGCGGCGGCTGCCGTGGGTGGAGACCGCCACCGGCTCCCTCGGGCAGGGCCTGCCCGTCGGCGTCGGCATCGCGCTCGCAGGGAAGCGGCTGGAGCACTCCGGCTCCCGGGTGTGGGTGCTGTGCGGGGACAGCGAGCTGGCCGAGGGGTCGGTGTGGGAGGCCGCCGAGCACGCCGGGTACGAGCACCTGGACAACCTCGTCGCGATCGTCGACATCAACCGGCTCGGCCAGCGCGGGCCCACCCGGCACGGCCATGACCTCGACGCCTACGCCCGCCGCTTCCAGGCGTTCGGCTGGCACACCGTGGAGGTCGACGGGCACGACGTGGACGCCGTGGACCGTGCCTACGGCGAGGCGCTGTCCACCGTGGGACAGCCCGTCGCCGTCCTCGCCCGCACCCTCAAGGGCAAGGGCGTGACGGCCGTCCAGGACCGGGAGGGGCTGCACGGCAAACCGCTGCCCGAGGCCGACGAGGCGATCGAGGAGCTGGGGGGCGTACGGAACCTGCGGGTGTCCGTGCAGCCGCCGCCCGGGATCCCCGGCAACGGCCTGCCGTCGCCGGGCCCGCTCGACCTGCCCCGCTGGGAGGTGGGCGAGGAGGTGCCGACGCGGGACGCCTTCGGGCGGGCCCTCGCCGCGCTCGGCGCCGCACGGCCCGAGGTGGTGGTGCTCGACGGCGAGGTCGGCGACTCGACCCGCGCCGAGCTCTTCGCCAAGGAGCATCCCGACCGCTACTTCGAGTGCTACATCGCGGAGCAGCAGCTCGTCGCCGGTGCGGTCGGCCTGGCCGCCCGGGGCCGGACGCCCTACGCCGCCACGTTCGCCGCGTTCCTGACGCGCGCCCACGACTTCGTGCGGATGGCCTCGATCAGCGGGGCGGGGATCAATCTGGTCGGCTCGCACGCGGGCGTCGCGATCGGGCAGGACGGGCCCTCCCAGATGGGGCTCGAGGATCTGGCGATGTTCCGTGCCGTGCACGGCTCGACCGTGCTCCACCCCTGTGACGCCAACCAGACCGCACGGCTGGTCGCCGCCATGGCGGATCTCGACGGCATCCGCTATCTGCGGACCTCGCGCGGCGCCACCCCGGTCGTCTACGGCCCCGACGAGGAGTTCCCGGTGGGCGGCAGCAAGGTGCTGCGGTCCTCCGGCGACGACCGGCTGACGATCGTGGCGGCCGGGGTCACCGTGCCCGAGGCGCTGCGGGCGGCCGACGCGCTGGCCGGTGAGGGCATCGCCGTACGGGTCGTCGATCTGTACTCGGTCAAGCCGGTCGACCGGGCGACGCTGCGCCGGGCGGCCGAGGAGACCGGCTGTCTGATGACGGTGGAGGACCACCGTCCCGAGGGCGGCCTCGGGGACGCCGTCCTCGACGCGTTCGGTGACGGCAGGCCCGTTCCGCGTCTGGTGCGGCTGGCCGTGAGGTCGATGCCGGGTTCCGCGGCACCGGAGGAGCAGCTGCACGCCGCGGGCATCGACGCCGAGTCGATCGCCGCCTCCGCCCGGCTGCTGGTGGAGACCGCTGTCGTGGCCTGACCGGTCACCGGCACGCGTCCGGCCCCCGCCGGAAAACGCCGGCGGGGGCCGGGGGCGTGCGCGGGGAGGGTCAGGGGCGCACCGGCGGCCGGTCCTGGTGCCGGTGGGCGGCGATGGCCGCCACGAACTCCCGTACGAACTCGTCGCTCGCCGTGCCCGGCGCGGTGTCCGTGACCACACCCCGGTCGGACACCACGTGGTGGAACTCGCCCGACAGCTGGAGGCCCTCCGGCTCCAGCGCGGCGAGCACGCCGGTTCCGGAGCCGACCGCGCCGACCGGTTTGCCGTGCCGGTACATGTCCCGGACGAAGCGCATCGCGTCCGGGTCGGCGGTCAGCGGCGGGGTGCCGGCGGGGCCGCCCGGCAGCAGGAGCGCGTCGTACAGGACGGCGGCGACCGTCGGCAGCGCCCGGTCCACGACGTGGGGTTCGCCGTCGGAACCCGTGACGGTGCCGTCGGTGGCCGCCAGGGCCTCGACGACCGCGCCCGCGTCGGCCAGTCCCTGGCGCACCGAGGTCACCTGGTCCGCGTCCACGCCGTCCGTGACGAGCACCGCGACCCGGCGGGTGCGGATCGTGCCGTCACCGCGCAGGGACTCCATGCTCAGGGCGGGCGAGGACTGCTCGGACGCGCTCTTCGTGCCGCCGTCCGGGACGGGGACCGGCACGCCGACGCCCTGCGCCACCTCGGCCGCCAGACCGGCGTCCACCTGGGCGAGTTCCCCGACGGTGCGGGCCCGGACGGTACGTGTCTCGACCTTGCCGAGCTCGAAGCGGAACGCCTGCACGATGTGCCGCTTCTCCCAGTCGGCCATGCTGTTCCAGAACAGCGCGGGCTGGCTGTAGTGGTCCTGGAAACCGGGGCTGCGGCGGCGGATCTTGACGCCGTCGACGCGTTCGGCGTAGTGCGTGAAGGCCGACGGGTCCGCGCCCGCGTGGGCCGGGCAGCCGCCGCCGAGAGAGTTGGGGAAGTAGTTCGTCCCGCGGTGGACGGTGCCCTGGTGGTAGCCGTCGCGCTGGTTGTTGCGCACCGGGGCGAGGGGCCGGTTGACCGGCAGCTGGCTGAAGTTGGGGCCGCCGAGCCGGATCAGCTGGGTGTCCAGGTAGGAGAAGTTCCGGGCCTGGAGCAGCGGGTCGTTGGTGAAGTCGATGCCCGGCACGATGTTCGCGGTGTGGAAGGCGACCTGTTCGGTCTCGGCGAAAAAATTCTCCGGGTTGCGGTCCAGCACCATCCGGCCGATCGGGCGTACCGGGACCTGCTCCTCCGGGATGATCTTGGTGGCGTCGAGCAGATCGAAGTCGAAGGCGAACTCGTCCTCCTCCGGCACGAGCTGGACGCCGAGCTCCCATTCGGGGTGTTCGCCCGCCTCGATGGCGTCCCACAGGTCGCGCCGGTTGAAGTCCGGGTCGCGGCCCTGGCATTCCTGTGCCTCGTCCCACACCAGCGAGTGGACGCCGAGTTTCGGCTTCCAGTGGAACTTGACGAAGGTGCCGCGCCCGTCGGCGGTCACGAAGCGGAAGGTGTGCACGCCGAAGCCCTGCATCATGCGGTAGCTGCGCGGGATGGCCCGGTCCGACATCAGCCACATGACGGTGTGCAGGGTCTCCGGCTGAAGCGAGACGAAGTCCCACAGGGTGTCGTGCGCCGAGGCGCCGGTCGGGATGTCGTTGTGCGGCTCCGGCTTCACCGCGTGCACGAAGTCCGGGAACTTGATGCCGTCCTGGACGAAGAAGACCGGGAAGTTGTTCCCGACCAGGTCGTAATTGCCCTCCGAGGTGTAGAACTTGGTGGCGAAGCCGCGGACGTCGCGCACCGTGTCGGCGGAGCCGCGCGGCCCCTGGACGGTGGAGAACCGTACGAACACGGGGGTGCGTACGGCCGGGTCCTGGAGGAAGGCCGCGCGGGTGAACTCCGCGCAGGACTCGTACGGTTCGAACCAGCCGTAGGCGCCCGCGCCCCGTGCGTGGACCACCCGCTCGGGGATGCGCTCGTGGTCGAAGCGGGTGAGTTTCTCCCGGAAGTGGAAGTCCTCCATCAGCGTCGGCCCGCGCGAGCCCGCGGCCAGCGAGTCGTCGGTGTGGTCGACCTCCACGCCCTGGTCGGTGGTGAGCGGCCCGGACTCGGGGTCCTCGGCCCGGAAGCGGTCGAGCTGGGTGTTCTTGCGGTCGGCCGGCCGGGTCATCGGGCCGACTCCTTCCCGAAGACGTCCAGGAACGCCGCGCAGAACGCCTTCAGGTCGTCCGGCTTGCGGCTGGTGACCAGCGTGTTGGGGCCGTGGTCGCAGATCTTGACCTGTTCGTCGGTCCAGGTGGCGCCAGCGTTGCTCAGGTCGGTGCGCAGACTGGGCCAGGAGGTCAGTTCCCGGCCGCGTACGACGTCGGCCTCCACGAGCGTCCAGGGGGCGTGGCAGATCGCCGCGACCGGCCGTCCCCGGGTGAAGAAGTCCCGTACGAACTCCACGGCCTTCGGGTCCGTGCGCAGGAAGTCGGGGTTGGCGACCCCGCCCGGCAGGACGAGTCCGCCGAAGTCCTCCGCGGACGCCTGTGCCACCGTCTCGTCCACCGGGAACGTGTCCGCCTTGTCCAGGTGGTCGAAGGCCTGGACCTCGCCGCTCTTCGTCGAGACCAGCACGGGTTCGTGTCCCGCGTCCAGGGCCGCCTGCCAGGGATCGGTGAGCTCGACCTGTTCGACGCCTTCGGGTGCTGTCAGGAACGCGATGCGCATGATCGTTCGACATCCTTTCCGTAACCGCCGCGCTGTCGTCCGCCGTCCGGACCGCCGGGGCGGGACCCACCGCGTACCCCTGAGGCGGGTGCCGACACGGCACGGGCCGACACCGCGTCGCGGACGGGCCACCGGTGCGTCAGCCGGCCGGCAGGGCGGGCAGGACCAGGGCCCCCAGCAGGGCGGACCCCGAGCAGCAGCCAGGCCACGTAGTCCCCGACATGCCCGGACTGCAGGCGCCGCAGGGGCCGGGTCCGGTCCGGGGCGGACGCCCGGCGGGGGCGGGTCACCGCGAGGAGGGCGAGGCCCGCCGCCAGCGCCGTGGACAGCACACCGAGCAGGATCCCCGGCGGTGTCCGGTGCGGGGCGGGCGGCGGCTTCCTCGTGACCGCCGCGCTCACGCCGTGCCCGACGAGACCGGCGAAGCCGGGTGTCACGCCGACGGCGACGGCGGCGGCGAGCAGCACGGCGGGGACGGCGGTCATGGTGTCCGGGACCCTGCGCAGCCGCCGCCCCGTCTCGGGCCGCTCGCCGGAGCCGGTGGCCGGGTCAGCCCTGCGCGTGGCCCTTTCCGGTGTGTGGCGCGCGGCGGTCGGGCTCGTCCCTCAGCAGCAGCGACAGCACGGACGCCACCGTCACACCGGTCTCGGCGGGGTGGCGCAGGGCCCGGCCCGGCTCGATGCGGTAGGTGTTGGAGCGGCCCCGGCGGGTGTGGGAGAGATAGCCGTCCCGCTCGAGGTCCGAGATGATCCTCTGGACGGCCCGTTCGGTCAGCCGGCAGCGCTCGGCGATGTCACGGATCCGGGCCTCGCGGTCCTCGGCGATCGCGGCCAGTACACGGGCGTGACTCGTGAAGAACGTCCATCTGGTCTGCGACTCGGACACGTCGTCCACTCCGGCTGAGTGAGATCGTGGGGCCTGGATCATGCCTGGCGCCCCCAAAAGCAGGAAAACAAATTCAGGTAAACCTTGACGTACCACTCATTTCGGCGCCACGGTGGGGGCCAAGGGCCAGAGGCGAGTACCCATCGGAAGGCAGTTATGCCCGAGCTCCCCGAGATGTCACGCACGGCCGACGGGGACCGCGTCCTCGTCACCGTCGGGGGTGAACTGTGCCTCGATGACTGCGATCTGCTCGAACACACTCTCCGTACCGCCCTCGCCGGGGCCGTACAGGGCGTGGACCTCGATCTCGGGTCCCTCGAGTTCTGGGACTGCTCCGCGCTCGACGTGCTGCTGACGGTGCGCCGTCAGGCTCTCGCCGCGGGCAAGACGCTCACGGTGACCGCCGCCGGGGCCGCGGCGCAGCGACTGCTGGGCCTCACGGGCACCCGTGCGCTGTTCACGCCCTCCGCGCGGCCCGTTTCCGGCGCCGGGCCGGTGTCCGGGCCCGGCGGGGAGCCGGTGTCCCGGTCGGCGGCGGAACGGCCGGCGGGCACCGGACTGCGGGCCGAGGTGCTCCAGCTCCGCCGGGCGATGCGGACCCGTCCGGAGATCGACATGGCGCGCGGCATCCTGATGGCCTCCTTCCGGCTGAGCGCAGAAGAGGCCTGGGAGGTCCTGGTCATGGCGTCCCAGAACACCAACACCAAACTCTGCCGGCTGGCCACGAACGTGGTCACCACGGTGCAGGGGACGCCGCTGCCCGCCCCGGTGCGGCGGCAGCTGACCACGGCGGTCGCCACGGTCACCGCCGCGCCCCGGACCGGGGCCCGGGGCGGCACGGTTCCCGGACGCCGGTGAGCCGAGGGAGAGGGCCGCAGGACGCGGGTGCGCCCTGCGGCCCTCCGGTCCACCGCCGTCCCCTCGTGTCCCGGTCACCGGTCAGTCCTCGCCCCTGACGATGTTGCCCTCCGCGCCGTTGCGCACGGCGGGCGGCGCGTTCTCGTCCAGGACGGCGGCGACACAGGTGCGCAGGTCTCTGTTCTTCCGGTGGCCGGCCTTCGCCCAGCCCGTCTCGGCCACCCGGACGGCGGGTTCCTCCTTGGTACGGCTCCTCACGGTGTTCCCTCTTCTCCTTCTCTCCGTCATGTCGTGCGCCCCGCGCCGTCCGCCGGGATCAGCGGCCGAGGGCGTTCTCCAGCTGCTCCTTCGTCATGGACGAACGGCCGTGGATGTCACGTTTCCTGGCCTCCTCGTACAGCTGGTCCCTGGTGGGGCCCTGCGCGCCGCGGTGCGAGCGCCGGCCGCCGCGCTCCGACGCGGATTCCGGGTCCCGTGTGGACGTCCTGCTCGCGGTCCTCGCCTCACCGGACCGCGCCCGCTCCTTGTTGACCGTGCGCGCGGCGATCTCCTCGGCCCGCTCGGCCGACTCGCCGCGGTCCTCGGCGCTCTCCTTGATGTGCTCGTACTGCCGTTCACGCTTGGCGTTCGATCCAGCCGGCATGGGATCAGCTCTCCTTCTCCGACGACGGTGGGGAAATGTCTGTGTCCGGCCGGGTTCCGCGGCCGGTCCGGACGAAACACCCTCCGGTGACCGTCTGCCGCGTTCCTCCCGGACCGTGGGACACCCCGGGGACGGGCCGCCGGTACCGCGCGGCCCGTCCCCGGGCGTCTTCCTGGGTGCCGCGGGCGCGCCGGGCCGGTCAGAGGGTCGTGCCGGGATCTTCCGGCCGTACCCTGCCGCGCCACGCGCCGGACTCGCCGCCGCGCTTCTCCATGTACTCCTTGAAGCGGTGCAGGTCGCCCTTGACCCGGCGGTCGATCATGCCGAGCATGTCCGCGCCCTTCTCGGCCATGCCCGTGGGCTCGACCTCCATCATGAGTTCCACGCGGGTGTGCCGGTCGTCCAGGCGCTGGAAGCGGACCGATCCGCGCTGCCGGGTGTCGCCCTCGACGGAGCGCCAGGTGATGCGGTCGTCGGGCAGCTGGTCGACGATCTCGGTGTCGAACTCCCGGCGTACCCCGCCGATCTTGGTGGTCCAGTGGTTGTGCCGGTCGTCGAGCTGGGTCACCTCCTCGACGCCTTCCATGAAGCGGGGGAACTGCTCGAACTGGGTCCACTGGTTGTACGCCGAGCTGACGGGGACGTCGACGTCCACCGACTCCTTGACCGTACTCATCGGTTCCTCCTCGTCTGCGGGGTCTGCGGGCGGTCGGCCGCACCCGGCACGGCGGCCCGTGGCGCGGCATGCGGCACCGGGTACCCGGCCGAACGGAAGCCAGACATCCGGAACGGGCCGGGATGCGCCGTCATGTCGTCCCCGGTGCTCCGTGTGAGACCGTCCGGACCGGGCACTCGCGAGGGCGGACCGGCCGGGTCCCCCGTCACGACCCGGAAGTGCGCCTCGCCGCGGTGTCCACCCCCCACCGGGCCCGCGCCGGGTGACGGCGCGTCACGCCTGAACTCCCGGGAGACCTCATGGCACTGCCCTCGCACACCGTCCCGACCGCCCCGGCTCCCTTCACCGTGTCCGGCGGCCCGGGGCCACGGGCCGCCGTGTTCGACGTGGACGGCACCCTCGCCGACACCAATCATCTGCACGTGGTCACCTGGTGGGAGGCGCTGCGCCAGGCCGGCCACCGGGTGCCCACCCATGCGATCCACCGCGCGGTGGGACTCGCCTCCGGCGACCTCGTGGCCCATCTGCTGGGCGAGGAGACCGCCCGGGAGGAGGCGGAGGACCTCGGCGCGGCCCACAAGGCGCTGTACGCCCAGTACTTCGAGCGGCTGTCCGCGCTGCCGGACGCGGGGCGCCTGCTGCGGCGGCTGGCCGCGGACGGCTGGACGGTGGTCCTGGCCACCTCGGCCGGCGGCGGTGAACTGGCCGCGCTGCGGCGGGCGATCGACGCGGACGACGCCATCACCGCGACGGCGAGCGCGGACGACGTGAAGGCGGGCAAGCCCGCGCCCGAACCCGTCGAACGGGCGCTGGAGCCGGCCGGGGTACCGGCGCGGCGCGCGGTGTTCGTCGGGGACACGGTGTGGGACATGGCGGCGGGCAGCCGGGCCGGCGTGCGATGCGTGGCGGTGCTGTGCGGCGGCGTACCGCGCCGGGATCTGGAGGAGGCCGGCGCCGACGCCGTCCACGCCGACCCGGCCGACCTGCTCAGCGGCCTGGCCGAAGACCCTCCGCGGTGACCGCCGTGGCGGATGGGGCCGGTGTTACACCTTCGCGGTCAGGGGTACCCGGGCGGCCCGCCGGTCCGTCTCCGGCGCGGTTCCTGCCCCGTCGACCCCCTGTGTGGAGCAACGGTGAAAGCACTGGTCGTCAACCGAATTCCTGAGAGATCCCCGGCACGCCCCTCTCCCCGGACCCGGCCCGCCGCGCCCGGCGGCCCGCGCGGCGCGGTCCGCGCGGCGGCGGCACAGCCCCGGGCATCCGAGTGACGGGAGGAGCGCGATGACAGCCGACACCCTCGTCGCCGAACCCCGGTTCCGCTGCTGGCTCCCGCGCGGTGTCTACCGCCCGCAGGCCGACACCGGGCTGCTGCGGCGCGCCCTGCTCCGCGATGGCATCATGAGCGGGACCGAGGTCCTGGACCTGGGCACGGGCAGCGGGGCGCTGGCGGTGGCGGCGGCCCGGCTGGGCGCCCGGGTCACCGCCGTGGACATCTCGTGGCGGGCGGTCGCCGCCGCCCGGTGCAACGCGCTGCTGAACCGGCAGACCGTCCGCGTGCTCCACGGCGACCTGGCGTCCGCCGTACCGGGCCGCCGCTACGACCTCGTGATCAGCAACCCGCCGTACGTGCCCGCTCCCGACCGCGCCGCGCCGCGGGGTGCCGCGCGGGCCTGGGACGCCGGAGCGGACGGCCGGATGGTCGTCGACCGGGTCTGCGACACCGCACCGGCGGTACTGCACCCGGCGGGGACACTGCTGATGGTGCACTCGCACCTGTGCGGCACCGACGACACACTGGCCCGCCTGACCGGGGCCGGACTGCGTGCCGAGGTCGTGGAGCGGGCCCGGGTGCCGTTCGGCCCGGTGCTGCGCTCCCGGCTCGGCTGGCTGCGCGAGCGGGGCCGTCTGGCCGTCGACGCGACGACCGAGGAACTGGTGGTGATCCGTGCCGAACACCCCTGAACGCCCACGCCGCATCCGGGTGCGGCGAGACGGCCCGCTGCTGGTGGAAGGGCCGGTGGAAGTCGTCGGCGACGACGGCGAGGTGACGGTCTCGCGCCGCTTCACGGTGGCGGTCTGTACCTGCCGGCGCAGCCGCACCCCGCCGTGGTGCGACACCAGTCACCGCCGCCGCGAGAAGCGGCACGACGCGGGCGGCGCGAACGGCCCGGGCTGCGACCGGGACGCCGCGCCGCCCGACGAGGCGGGCCACGAGACGGACCCGGAGAGTGACGACGAGGAGGGGGACACGGGATGACCACGGCCCGCACCACCGGCATCGGCACCGGTACCGGACGGACCCGGCTGCGTCCCCCGCCACTGCCCGAGGCGCGCGGCCCGCTCTCGGCAGCGGTGCTGACGGCCCTGCGGGGCGACGGCACCGGCCTCCGCGCGGGAGCCGGGCTCCCGGCGGACCTCCCCGTCTACGGCGACGATCCGCAGCTCGCCCTGTACGTCCTGTACGAGCTGCACTACCAGGGCTTCGCCGGCGTGCCCGACACCCTGGAGTGGGACAGCGGCCTGCTGGCCCTGCGCGGCGCGCTGGAGGACCGTTTCCTCGCCGCCCTGCGCGCCGACGTGCCGGTGGCCCCCGGGGACACGGCCGAGGGGGCCCTGGACGAACTCCAGCTCGAACCGGTCGGTGACGACGGCGGCCTCTCGCACCGGCTGCGCCGCACGGGCACACTGCGGGAACTGCGCGAGTACGCGGCGGTGCGCTCGCTCTACCACCTCAAGGAGGCGGACCCGCACGCCTGGGTCATCCCCCGGCTGCGCGGGCGGGCCAAGGCGGCGATGGTCGCCGTGGAGTTCGACGAGTTCGGCGCGGGCCGCGCGGACGAGATCCACGCACAGCTGTTCGCCGACCTGATGACGGACCTCGGCCTGGACGCGGCCTACGGGCACTATCTCGACGCCGCGCCCGCCGAGGCGCTCGCCACCGTGAACATGATGTCCCTGTTCGGGCTGCACCGGGCCCTGCGCGGAGCGCTCGTCGGGCACTTCGCGGCGGTCGAGGTGACGTCGTCGCCCGCGTCGCGGCGGCTGGCCCAGGCGCTGCGCCGGGTGGGCGCGGGAGACGCGGCGGTGCGGTTCTACACGGAGCACGTCGAGGCGGACGCGGTGCACGAGCAGGTCGTACGGCACGACGTGGTCGGCGGCCTGTTGGAGAGCGAGCCGGAGCTGGACGGGGACGTGGTGTTCGGGATCCGCGCGACGCTGTATCTGGAGGACCGGCTGGCCGCCCGGCTGACGAGCTCCTGGAAGGCCGGGACCTCGGCACTGCGCCCTGCGGGGCCGGGGACGGGGTGACGCCCCCGCCGTCGACGCTGGAGAGACGACGGTGGGGCCGGTCCCCGGACGAGGACCGGCCCCACCGTCACACCGCCGCGGTTCAGGCCGTGCCGCCGCCCCCGCCGCCGAAGGAACCGCTGGAGCCGGAATTCCAGCGCGGTCGAGGCCGCTCCGGGCCGGGGCGGGTCGGCGCGTTGCCGAGCTGGTGCGGGGTGAGCCGGTCCTCGCCCTTCTCCGCCCTGGGCACCTCGTTGGGCTCCCTCATGTGCAGCCCTTCGTCGGCCGGGGCGGACCGGGGCCGGATCGGATGGTCCTTCGGACGGGGCGGAGCGGGCTCGCGCTGCCGGATCCGGTGGCCGAGCCGGAAGGACCACACCAGCCCGCCCGTCAGGAGCAGCCCGCACAGCAGGATGACGGCCACGCCCGCCACCGATCCCCCGGCGGCCAGGTACTGCGGAGTCGTGTTCATCGCCGCCGGGTACCCGCTGTCCGGCATCGGATGCCCTGGAGGCGTGGCGGACCCGGGTTTTCCGGCCCGGGGTGTTCCGGGGCTCGTTCTCCGGTACGCGGACCGGGGTGCCCGTCAGGAGGGCTGAGCGGGCGCCGCGGGGCACCCGGCCGGAACGCGGTCACCGGGCGGTGGCCGCTCTCGTAGCCCCCGGACAGGTTCTGCCGCACCTCGCCGGTCTCCTCGCCCTCCGCCGGCCGCTCGCGCGCCCCGGCCGGCAGGGCGTGGCACAGGGCGCGGGTGAGCAGGAAGGCGACGACCGGGGCGACGACGTCGTTGCCGCCGGCGATGATCGGCACCCCGTGGAAGGTGATGCCCGCGACGCCGAGGCCGGTGCGCACCGGCCGTTCGCGGGGCCGGTCGCAGAGGTGCTGTTCGTGCCGCCGCTCCCCCGTCAGCCGCTGCTCCACGAACGGGTAGGCGTACAGCAGGGCGGGCAGGACCACGGCCGGCAGCGGTACGTTCCACATGAGGGTGTGCCCGGCGACGTCCGTCTCCCACGGCGGCACGAGCCTGAGGGCCCCTCCGAGAGGGAATGCCTTGCGCAGCAGTCCGCCGGCTCCACGGCACGGTGCGCGGCAGGCCTCCCTGGGGCATCGGACCGCAGCGCTCCCGGCATCCGTTGCCCGCGGCGCGGGCGGCGAGTACCCGGCACGCGCGAAACACTCGTGCGCGCCGGGCACGGCACCCGAACGGCTGACGGCGGCGGCACGGCGCGGATTGCGTGTGACGTGCGTGACGCGGGTACCCGGCGTCCATGAGATTCAGCCCGGCGGACCGCCGGACACCCGGGCGGGACGGCGTCCCGCCCGGGGCAGGCGAGACGTCCGCCCGTAGTCCCCGGGAGGGGCCGTGACCGCGCGTATCGGAGTCGAAGAGGAGTTCCACGTCGTCGAGGTGGAGAGCGGCCTTCTGGTGCCGCGCGCCGACGCCGTGCTGCGGGAGCTGGACAGCGAGGTCTTCACCACCGAGCTGCAGCAGACGATCGTGGAGACGAACAGCGGTGTGCACGGCTGTCTGGACGATCTGTACCGCGACGTGGTGGGAACCCGGCGGCGGCTGGACGCGGCCGCCGCCGGGCACGGTCTCGCCGTCGCGGCGGCGGGGACGGTGCCGCTGGGGTCGACCGCGGCCGCGCGCAACACCGGAGGGCACCGCTACGAGCGCATGGTGGAGGAGTACCGCAAGGTCGCCGACGAACAGCTCATCTGCGGGGCGCACGTCCATGTGGACGTCCCGGACCGCGATCTGGCCGTGCGGATCATGTGCGAGGTGTCGCCGTGGCTGCACGTCCTGCTCGCGCTGTCCGCGAGTTCCCCCTTCTGGCTGGGCGACGACACCGGCTACGCCAGCTGGCGGACCATGGTGTGGCAGCGCTGGCCGACGGCGGGCCCGGCCGGGTGTTTCGCCGACGCCGCCGCGTACGACGCCGCCGTCCGCGATCTCGTCGGCTCGGGTGTGATCAGCGATCCGGGGATGGTCTACTACGACATCCGGCCGTCCGCGCACCAGGAGACGCTCGAGCTGCGCATCTGTGACTCCTGCCCGCGCGCCGAGACCGTGGTGCTGGTCGCCGCGCTCTTCCGCGCCCTGGTGGCCGACGCCCGTCACCGGCTGGCGGGGCCGGGGGCTCACGGCTGCGACGGCCGGCACGAATGGCTGCGCGCCGCGGCGTGGCGGGCCGCCCGGTCGGGCCTCGAGGGCGCCCTGGTCGATCCCGGGACCCGGCGTGAGGCGTCTGCGGCGCAGGTGGTGCGCGCTCTGCTGGAGCGGGTGCGCCCGCAGCTGCGGGCGGCGGGAGACTGGCAGACCGTCCGGGCGCTGGCCGAGCAGGCTCTCTCCGAGGGCACCGCCGCGTGCCGGATGCGCCGCACGGCCGAGGAGGAGGGGCTGCGGGCCTGCACGGACCTGGTCGTCGCGGAGACCCGCGGCGACCGCTCGGGGGACCGTCGGCCGGCGGCGTCGGCGCCGCCCGCTCCCCCCGGTGGGTGAGGCACGGCCAAAACCGGGCCCCGGCGCGGCCCTCATGGCCGTCGAGGGCGGCGCCGGGGCGCCTGGGGAACGGCGTCGCGAATAATGGGGTTCCGGTCTGTTTGTCCCTCTCCCGGCTGGGGACCCGGCCGCACATGACCACTGCACCACGTCGCCGCCGGATGCGGCAGAGCGGAGCACTGCGGCTGCTGGACCGCCTGGAGCGGGAGCCGCGGGCCGACACGCTCATCGATCTCCTGGGCAGAGGGGTGCGGGCCCTGCCGCTGGGACGCGGCCGGGACGCGCTGCACGGCACCTGGCTGGGGCACCCGCTCCATCCTCCGATGGTCCAGCTCCCGATCGGCAGCTGGCTGTCCGCCGCCGTCCTCGACATGCGTCCCGGCCGTTCGCGCGAGGCCGGGCTCCTGGTGGGCGTCGGCCTCGCGGCGGCCGCCCCGGCCGCGCTGGCGGGCGCGGTCGACTGGGCGGAGCTGCACCGCCAGCAGCAGCGCGTCGGGCTCGTGCACGCCTCGGCCAACATCGCCGCCGTGGGTCTGTACACGGCTTCGCTGGTCTCCCGTCTCCGGGGACGCACCGGCAGCGGCCGGCTGTACGGCTTCCTCGGGCTGGCGGCGGTCGGTGCCGGCGGCGTGCTGGGCGGCCATCTGGCCTACCGGCAGGCCTCCGGCGCCAACCACGCCGAGGACGTACCCCATCTCGTCACGCAGGGCTGGCACCGGATCGGCCGCCTGGACACCTTCCCGGCCGGTGAACTCGTCCGGCGCACCGTGGACGACGTACCGGTCGTGGTGGTGCGGGAGGACGACGGGGCGATCCACGCGCTCGCCGAGCGGTGCAGCCATCTCGCGGGGCCGCTGGCCGAGGGCACCCTGGCCGACGGCTGTGTGCGCTGCCCCTGGCACGGCAGCGAGTTCCGGCTCTCCGACGGCTGGAACGTCCACGGCCCCGCCACCGCGCCCCAGCCCGTCTTCGACACCCGGATCTCCGACGGGCAGGTCGAGATCCGGCTGCGGCAGGGCCACGGCAACGGTCACGGGCCGCGGCACGGGGCATCGGCGTCGGCCCCGGTCCGCGACGTACCGGCCGCGGGCGACGGAGGACGGCGCGGCACCGGCTGAGGGCGCCCGCCGGCGACGTCCGGGTGTCAGGTGCGACCCCGGTGGGCCGCCGCGGCGGGACCGCGGCGGCCCACCGGGGTGATCGCGGGTCGTCACCCGCGCCCCGCCGGGTAGGGGATGTCCGAGAGCACGGGCCGGACTTCGAACCTCCGGTCCCCCGGCGAACGGATCGGAGAGCGGGATGGACTGGCGCGGGTTCGCGGAGGAGATGGCGACCATGGCGCGGGACCTGCTGGCCCAGGAGTCCGTGGACGCGACGCTGCGGCGGATCACGCACACGGCCACCGCACTCGTCGAGGGGTGCGACGCGGCGGGTGTCCTCGTCCTGCGCGGCGGTGACATGCGGACTCTCGCCCCCACCGACGAACTGGTCGTCGAGTCCGACCGCCTCCAGGTCCGCCTCGGCGAAGGTCCGTGCTTCGACGCCGCCCGCAGCTCCGACGGGGAACGGGTCTTCCGGATCCCCGATTTCGGTGACACCGGCACGCGGTGGCCCCGCTACGTACCGCGGGCGCGCGGTCTGGGAGTGGGCAGCATGATGGGATTCCTGCTGTTCACCGACGACGAGGACCTCGGCGCCCTGAATCTCTACTCGCACCGGGCCGGCGCCTTCACCCGGGCGAGCGAGACGGCGGGCTGGCTGCTGGCCTCGCACGCCGCGGTCGCCTTCGCCAGCGCCCGCACCCAGGCGCAGATGGAGCAGGCCGTCGCCACCCGCCATGTCATCGGCGAGGCCATGGGCATCCTCATGGGCAGCCGTGACCTCACCGAGGAACAGGCCTTCGACGTGCTGCGCCGCCACTCGCAGGAGCACAACGTCAAACTCCGCGAGGTCGCCCGCCGGATCTGTGAGACGGGCCGCCCGGACTGACACCCGGCGCCCGCCGGCATCCGTCGGCGCCCACCGTGCCGGCCGGTTCCGCCCGGTTTCAGGTGCCGCGGAAGAGTACTCGCACCCCGCCCTCACGACGGGGCATCCGCAGCCCGTCTCCCACGAGGGTTTGGCCATAACTTTTGCGGCCACTCGACTCATATGGTGCACAAAGGGAAAATCCCCGCAACTCGGAACGTCCTCCCCTCCGGACCCCGGCGGGCGAGGACGGAACGATCACGATGACGGACCACGAGCAGGCGGACCCGATGCAGGTGCTGCGCGGGGCCCGCGAGCAGTTCGACGAGCTCACGGGCCTGGCCACCGAGAGCATCTCGTCCTTCGAGCCCTCGGGGGACGGCTGGTCCCTGGAGTTCGAGGTCCTCGAACTCGCCCGGGTGCCCGACACGATGAGTCTGATGGCGAGCTACCACGTCGATCTCGACGCGCAGGGCCGCCTCACCGGGTACCGGCGCGTCCGCCGTTATGAGCGCGGCCGGGCGGACGCCCACCGGTCCGGTCCCCGATAGCGGATCTCCCGACAAGCAGCTGCCGTATCCAGCCAAGGAGTGAGAATGACCGTCGTACCAGCACAACAGGCCGGGGGTGGGGGCGGAGGCAGCCTCTACGACGTGCTCGAGCTCGTCCTCGACAGAGGGCTCGTCATCGACGCGTTCATCAGGGTCTCCCTGGTCGGCATCGAAATCCTCAAGATCGACGTGCGGGTCGTCGTGGCCAGCGTCGACACCTATCTGCGGTTCGCCGAGGCGTGCAACCGGCTCGACCTGGAGGCGGGACCGCGCAAGAGCCCCGGTCTGCCCGACGTGATGGGCCAGATCACCGAGTCCGGCGCACGCGGCAAGTCCAAGGGCGCGCTGACCGGCGCCGTCGAGTCGTTCACCGACGCGTTCCGGCAGGGCCGGGACGAGAACTCCTCCCAGGAGGACGAGCCGGAGCCCGCGGCCCGCCCCCGCCGGAGCGCACCCGCACGCCGGAGGGAGAGGGACGAGAAGTGAACACCTACGTCTACGGCATCGTCGCACGCTCCCGTCCCGCCCTTCCCGAGGGCCTGTCGGGTGTCGGCTCCCCGCCCCGCCCGGTGCGGGTGCTCGCGGAAGGTGAACTGGCGGCGCTGGTCAGCGACGCTCCGGAGGATCTGCGTCCCAAACGCAGGGAACTGCTCGCCCACCAGAACGTGCTCGCCGAGGCCGGCGCGGGCGGCTGTGTGCTGCCCATGCGGTTCGGCAGCGCCGCCCCGGACGACAGCGCCGTCACGGCGGTCCTCGCGGAGCGGTCCGCGCACTACGCGGAACGGCTTGCCGCGCTCGACGGCAAGGCCGAGTACAACGTGAAGGCCGCCCACGTCGAGGACGCGGTCCTGCAACTGGTGGTGTCCGAGAACGCCGGCGTGCGGGAACTGGCCGAGGCGCAGCGGCAGTCCGGCGGCGGCAGTTACGAAGAACGCCTGCATCTGGGCGAGATGATCGCCGACGCCGTCAAGTCGAGGGAGGCCGTGGACGCGGCGGACCTGCGGACGGCGCTGGAGCACGTGACCTCGGCCATCGCCGCCGGCCCGGAGTCGACGGGCTGGCTGGCCAATGTCTCCGTCCTCGTCGACCGGGACGCGGCAGGGGATTTCCTGGCGGTCGTGGACGAACTCCGCCAGGAGCGTCCGCACCTCGACGTGCGGGTGAACGGCCCGCTGCCGCCGTACAGCTTCGTGGAACCGGGCCCCGCCGAACCGGCGGCCCCCTCCGGAGGGTAGCGGCGCCATGGGACTGATCTCGGAAGTGCTCCTGCTGCCGTTCGCTCCCGTACGGGGCAGCGGATGGGTCGTCCAGCAGGTGGTGCGGGAGGCCGAGCGGATCTACTACGACCCCTCGGCCATCCAGGCGGAACTCGCCCGTCTGGAGACACAGCTGGAGGCCGGTGAGATCTCCGAGGAGGAGTTCGACCGGCTGGAGGACGACCTCCTCGACCGACTCGAGGCCGCGAACCGGCGGACTGCGGCGACGAACGACGGGACGACATGATGAACCGGACAGCACTCGGCCTCGCGATCGGGGCCGGCTACCTGCTCGGCAGGACGAAGAAGATGAAACTCGCGATCGCCGCAGGCAGCCTGGTGGCGGGCAAGCGGCTCAATCTGAGCCCCGGAGCGGTGACCGAGCTGATCACCCGGCAGCTGAAGGACAACCCCCAGTTCAAGGAGATCGGCGGCGAACTGCGCAACGATCTGCGCGGGGTCGGCAAGGCCGCCTCGGGCGCGCTGGTCGAACGGCAGATCGCGGCGCTGGCCGACCGGCTGCACGACCGTACGGCCGGAGTACGCGGACGTCTCTCGGGCGAGGTGCCCGGCACTGGCAAGGACGCGGACACGCAGGAGGAGGAGCCGGACACCGGCGAGGACCAGGACACCGGAGGCGGTGCCGGCACCGGGCGCACCGAGGACGCCGGGGATGAGAAGGCCGAGGCACCCCGGCGCCGCAGGCCCCGCCGCGCCGAGGAGAGCGACAGGAGCGACGAGGACGAGCGGCCCTCACGCGCGAAGCAGTCCGGGAGTGGACCGGCGAAGAAGACCGCGGGCAGGGCGTCCGCCGCGAAGAAGGCGCCGGCCCGGAAGACGGCGAGCGCGGCCGGGCGGACCGCGCGCGCCGCAGGGCGCAAGGCAGGAGGCGACACGCGATGACAGAGACCGGCTCCGCGCCCTCCAGGAAAGCCGGACAGGCGGCGGGCGGTGGTCCGCTCTCCGAGGTGGCCCACAGCGAGGCCGCCGACCGCCTCAAGGAGGAGATGCAGGAATACCTCGCGGCCCAGGCCGAACGGCTCCTGGCCGGTGTCGGCCGCCGGCTCGGCGAGACCACCGGCAAGCTCAACGACATCGCCGAGGGCAAGAGCCCCGGCCTCGCACGGCTCGCGCTGGACGGCGGCCGGAAGATGGCCCAGGGCAAGGGACCGCTGCGTACCGCACTGGAACTCGGTGCCTCCCGCGCGAAGGACAACGTGATGGGCGCGCTCAAGAACCTCGGGGGCGGCAAGGGGAAGCGGAAGAAGGGCGCCGGCAAGAAGCCCACCGTGATCATCGAGCACATCGACGTCGGTGTGCCGCTGCGTACCGCGTACGACCAGTGGACGCAGTACCAGGACTTCAGCACCTTCGCCAAGGGCGTCAAGAGCGCGAGCCGCTCGGACGACGTCCAGTCGGACTGGCAGCTGAAGGTCTTCTGGTCCAACCGCAGTTGGAAGGCGAAGACCACCGAGCAGGTTCCGGACGACCGGATCGCGTGGGCCTCCGAGGGCGCCAAGGGCACCACGAGGGGTGTGGTCTCCTTCCACCGGCTCGCGGACAACCTCACCCGCGTCCTGCTGGTCATCGAGTACTACCCGTCAGGTCTGTTCGAGAAGACCGGGAACATCTGGCGCGCCCAGGGCCGCCGGGCCCGTCTCGACCTCAAGAACTTCGCCCGGTTCATCACCCTCAAGGGAGAGGCGGAGGACGGCTGGCGCGGCGAGATCCGCGACGGCGAGGTCGTCCGGTCCCACGAGGACGCGGTCGCGGAGGAGGACGAAGAGAACGGGGAGAACGAGGAGAACGAACCGGAGGGTTCCGCCGACGAGGAGGAACCGGAGGACGAGTACGAGGACGAGGAGCCGGAGGAGGAGTACGACGAGGAGGAGGCCGAAGGCGAGTACGAGGACGAGGAGGAACCGGAGGACGAGTACGAGGACGAGGACCAGGAGGCGGAGGAGGACGAGGACCAGGAGGAGGACACCCGGGTGGGGAGCCGGAGATGACCATGCCGAGCCGGCTCCCGGAGCCACACGGCCAGGGCGGCGGCACGAACCTGGCCGATGTCCTGGAACGCGTCCTCGACAAGGGCGTCGTCATCGCGGGTGACATCCGGATCAACCTGCTCGACATCGAGCTGCTCACCATCAAGCTCCGCCTGGTCGTCGCCTCCGTCGACAAGGCCAAGGAGATGGGCATCGACTGGTGGGAGGACGATCCCGCCCTGTCCTCCCGCGCGCGTCGCAACGAACTCGCCAAGGAGAACGCCGAGTTGCGCGAGCGTCTGACGCATCTGGAGGAACTGGGGACGGGCCGGGCCCAGGAGACGGCGGACCGCCCCCGTAAGAAGGCGGAGAGGAGCCGCGAGCCGCGATGACCGGACTGCGTTACGTCTACGCCGTCTGCCGGCCCCTCGGCACCCCTCTGCCGGCCGGCCTGCGGGGCGTCGCGGACGATCGGCCCCGGCTGCTCGTCCACCATGACCTCACCGCCGTCGTCAGCCGCGTACCGGCCGACGACTTCGCCGAGGAACCGCTCCGCGCCCATCTGGAGGACCTGGACTGGCTGGCCGCGACGGCACGCGCCCACCAGGACGTCGTCGACGCGCTCACCGCCGTCACCACCCCGCTGCCACTGCGGCTGGCCACCGTGTTCCACGACGACGGCGCCGTCCGCGCGATGGTGGAGGACCGTGCGGACGGCTTCCGTCGCGCCCTGGACCGGCTGAGCGGCCGGGTCGAGTGGGGCGTGAAGGTCTACGCCGTGCCCGACGCCGGCACCGGGCCCCCAGCCGGTGACGCGACCGGTGACGCGACCGGCGGGGCACCGCCCGCGAAGCCCGCCTCGGGCCGTGACTACCTGCGGCAGCGGCACCGCAGAGTCATGGCGCGCGAGACGGCCGCGCAGCGCGCCGAACGGCTCGCGGAGCAGCTGCACCACACCCTTTCCGCGCACGCGGAGGCGGCCCGGCTCCATCCGCCGCAGCGCGGCGCCCTGTCGGGCGTCTCCGGGACCAACGTGCTCAACGCCGCCTACCTGGTGCCCCGCGAGCGGTCCGGGGAGTTCACGGAACTCGTGGAACAGGCGAAGGACCAGGTGCCCGGCACGGAGGTGCTGCTCACGGGCCCCTGGGCGGCGTACTCCTTCCTGGAGTCCCTGATGGAACCGGAGCCCACCGCACCGGACGACGGCCCGGCGGCAGACGGAGGGGGACACGGCGATGACCGTCATGGAGCACCGTGAGATCGCCCTGGTGGACCTGCTCGACCGGCTGCTGGCCGGTGGTGTGGTCATCAAGGGCAACATCGTCCTGGCCATCGGGGACGTGGACCTCGTCCGTATCGACCTCGACGCCCTGATCAGTTCCGTGAACGACCGGGTGCCCGCGATCTGGGGAGGGCCGCTGTGACCGCCGCCCGCCCCGACAGGATGGACCTCACGCCCGACACGGTCGAGCGCGACCTGGTCAAACTGGTCCTCACCGTGGTCGAACTGCTGCGCCAGCTCATGGAACGCCAGGCGCTGCGCCGTTTCGGCCAGGGCGACCTCGACGAGGAGCAGGAGGAGCGCATCGGGCTCACGCTGATGCTCCTCGAGGAACGCATGGCCGAGCTGCGCGAGCGCTACGGGCTGCGGCCCGAGGACCTCAACCTGGACCTCGGCCCGCTGGGCCCGCTGCTCCCCCGAGAGTGACCGGACGGCACACGCCTCCCCGCCGTGACGCCCGCCCGGAAAGGGGTTCCGCGCGGGCGCCGGGCGGGTACCCGGGGCGCCGCGTTCCCGTGACGGCCGCGCACCCAGGGAGGCATGATGACCGGCTTCGGATACTTCCCCTCCGGCGAGGAGCACACTCCGGCACAGCTCGTCGAGCAGGCCCGTACGGCCGAGCGGGCCGGCTTCGACGCCCTGTGGATCTCGGACCACCACCACCCGTGGAACGACCGGCAGGGACAGAGCCCCTTCGTGCGGAACGTGATCGGGGCCCTGTCGCAGGCCGTGTCGCAGTCCGTGTCGCAGTCCGTGGAGACGGCGGTGACCTGTCCCCCGGTACGGACGCATCCCGCGGTGACCGCCCAGGCCGCCGCCAGCAGCGCGGTGCAGATGGACGGGCGGTCCCGGCCGGGTGCCGGCACCGGTGAAGCCCTCTTCGACTTCTACCGCACCGAGGTCCTGCCGCGGGTGCGCGGCTGACCGGGCCGGTGAGAGTCGTGGTGAGCACCACGGACGGACCGGACGGGACGGCGGGGCGCGCGCTCGTCGTCATCGACATGATCAACACCTACGACCACGAGGACGCCGACCTGCTGCTCCCGGCGGCCGGGCGGATCGTGCCGATGCTGAGGGAACTGATCGGCCGGGCCCGGGACGATGATGGCGCGGAACATGGGTGCCCGGATCCTGCCGGGGAAGGAAATCGGATTCCCGGGTACCCGGCCGACCGTGACGGACGGACATCCGTATCAGCCGGAGGGCGGCCATGAGTGAATCTGCAGGCGGGAAGGGTCTCGGCGGGCTGGCGTCCGCGCTGCGGGCCGGCGCCGACGCCGAGGTCCGGTTCGACGCGGGCAGCCGCGGGGCCTACTCCACGGACGGCTCCAACTACCGGCAGGTGCCCCTCGGGGTCGTGGTGCCGCACTCCGTCGAGGCGGGCGCCCACGCGGTGGGGATCTGCGCCCGCTTCGACGTGCCCGTGCTGTCGCGCGGCGGCGGGACGAGCCTGGCCGGGCAGGCCACCAACGCGGCCGTGGTGATCGACTGGACCAAGTACTGCCACGGCCTCGTCTCCGTCGACCCCGACGCCCGTACCTGTGTGGTGGAACCCGGCATCGTCCTCGACGAGCTCAACCGCCGACTGGCGGACCACCGGCTCCAGTTCGGGCCGAAGCCGTCCACCCACACCCACTGCGCGCTCGGCGGGATGATCGGCAACAACTCGTGCGGGGCGTCCGCGCAGGCGTACGGCAAGACGGTGGACAACGTACGCCGGCTGGAGGTCCTCACCTACGACGGGCTGCGCCTGTGGACCGGCCCGACCTCCCCCGCCGAGCGGGCGGAGATCGCCGCCGGGGGAGGCCGCCGGGCGGCGCTCTACGACGGCCTGGACCGCATCGTCACCGAGCACCTCGCGGACATCCGCCGCGGCTACCCGAAGATCCCGCGCCGGGTGTCCGGCTACAACCTCGACTCACTGCTCCCGGAGAACGGTTTCGACGTCGCCAGGGCACTGGTGGGCAGCGAGGGCACCCTCGTCACGGTGCTGCGTGCCGAGCTCGACCTGGTGCCCGTGCCCCGTCACCAGTCGCTGCTGGTCCTCGGGTACGACGACATCTGCCGCGCCGCCGACGACGTACCGCGTCTGCTGGAGCGCCGCCCCATGTCACCGGCGCCATCGGGCTGCTGGGCACCCGGCCGTCGTACGACATGATGCGGGAGTGCGACACGCTCCTCGTCGTCGGCTCGTCGTTCCCCTACACGCAGTTCCTGCCGGAGTTCGGCAAGGCGCGGGCCGTGCAGATCGACATCGACCCGCACATGGTGGGCCTGCGCTATCCGTTCGAGGTCAACCTCGTCGGTGACGCCGCCCGGACACTGCAGCGGCTGCTCCCGCTGCTGCGGCAGATGGAGGACCCGGCGTGGCGCAAGAAGATCGAGGACAACGTCGCCCGCTGGTGGGAGGTCATGGAGCGGCGGGCCGGTGTCGAGGCCGACCCGGTCAACCCGGAGCACGTGGTGCACGCGCTCAGCGGTGTGCTCCCCGGCAACGCGATCGTCAGCTCCGACTCCGGCTCGGCCGCCAACTGGTACGCCCGGCACCTGAGGCTGCACGGCGGGATGCGGGGGTCGCTGTCGGGCACGCTGGCCACGATGGGGCCCGGTGTGCCGTACGCCATCGGGGCCAAGTTCGCCCACGGCGACCGTCCGGCGATCGCGCTGGTGGGTGACGGGGCGATGCAGATGAACGGTATGGCCGAGCTGATCACGATCGCCAAGTACTGGCGGGAATGGCAGGATCCGCGGCTGATCGTCGCCGTGTTCAACAACCGGGACCTGAACCAGGTGACCTGGGAGATGCGGGCCATGGAGGGGGCGCCCCAGTTCCTGCCGTCGCAGTCCCTCCCGGACGTGCCCTACGCCGACTTCGCCCGCTCCGTGGGGCTGACCGGGATGCGGATCGAGAAGCCCGGCGAGGTGGGCGGCGCCTGGGAGACGGCGCTCGCGGCCGACCGGCCGTGCGTGCTGGACTTCGTGACCGACCCCGCCGTACCGCCCGTCCCGCCGCACGCCGCCCTCGACCAGATCGAGGCCGCCGCGGCCGCCGTCCTCAAGGGCGACAGCGACCGTGCCGCCATGGTCAGGCAGGGTTTCAAGGCCAAGGTGCAGGAATTCCTGCCGGGCGGCCGGCACGGTGGTGAGGAGCGGAAGTGAACGGCACGGGAACGGACCACGGAGCGGGAACGGACACGGCCCAGGTCGTCGTCGTCACCGGGGCCAGCGCGGGGATCGGCCGGGCCACCGCGCGGCTGTTCGCCCGGCGGGGTGCGTCCGTCGCGCTGATCGCGCGCGGCCGCGCCGGTCTCGAGGCGGCGGCCCGGGAGGTGACGGAGCTCGGCGGGCGCCCTCTCGTACAGGTGGCGGACACCGCCGACGCGCGGCAGCTGGAGACCGCGGCGAAGGCGGCCGAAGCGGCCCTCGGCCCCATCGACATCTGGGTCAACTGCGCCTTCACCAGCGTGTTCGCGCCGTTCACCGAGATCACCGCCGAGGAGTACGACCGGGTGACCCGGGTCTCCTACCTCGGCTTCGTCAACGGCACCCGGACCGCACTGGCCCGGATGCTGCCGCGTGACCACGGGACGATCGTGCAGGTCGGCTCGGCGCTGGGCGAGCGGTCCATCCCGCTCCAGTCGGCCTACTGCGGCGCCAAGCACGCCATCAACGGCTTCACCTCGTCCGTGCGGACCGAACTCCTACACAGCGGCAGCAAGGTGCGCATCACCGTCGTCCAGATGCCCGCGGTCAACACCCCGCAGTTCTCCTGGGTGCGCTCCCGGCTCCCCCGGCAGCCGCAGCCGGTGCCGCCGATCTACCAGCCCGAGGTCGCCGCACGCGGTGTGCTGCACGCCGCCGACCACCCGGGGCGCCGGGAGCGCTGGATCGGCGCCGGCACCGTGGCCACCGTCCTGGCGAACCGGCTCGCCCCCGCCCTGCTCGACCGCTGTCTCGCCCGCACCGGCTTCGACTCCCAGCAGACCGACCGGCCCGCCGCACCGGGCCCGGGCAATCTGCGGGTCCCGGCGGACGAGGCACCGGGCTCGGACCACGGAGCCCGCGGGGGCTTCGACGACCGGTCCCACGGCCGGTCGTGGCAGGCGGCTCTCGCCCGGCATCCCGTGGCGGCCGCCACCACGGCGACGGGGGTGGCCGCCACCGCGGTCGGCATCGGCCGGCGGCTCGCGGCGGCCCGCGGCGGGGCCCGCTGAGCGGCGGCCGCTCGCCCCGCGGGAAGGTCCGGCCGCCCGAAGCGGCCGGGCCTTCCCGATGACTGACACGGCGTCCGGCGCGGGGCGCGGCGGACCCTCCGGGACGGTTTCGGTCGGTGTCCTGTTTCGACGGTTCCTGCCCGAGACGTCTCAGCGGACGGCCCGCGCGGTGACGGTGCGGCCGCGGGGGCTTACACTCGGCAGCCGTTGCCAGCGCCTACCAGCCACCGACCGGAGTGAAGTGCCCGTGTTCCAGGACGCCCCCATCTATCACCGTCTCATCGCCGAACGCGGCGATGTGCCCGCACGCGTCCGGGACGCGGCAGCCAGCATCCGGCGTGATCTCGAAGCGGTGATACGGATCGAGGGTCCCGCGGGTCCCTACGACGCCGGCTACCAGGCCGGCCGTACGGCCGCCGCGCCTCCCGTCCAGCCGTCCCCTCAGCCGTCCGCCGCGCCGGCCGTGCTGCCCTACAACGCGCTCCCGCCCGGCAGACCGCAGCACTGAACGCCCGTCCCCCGGGGGAACCCGCCCGCGTGCGGTCGGCCGCCGGTCGGCGGGCCGTGGCGCCCGCCCTGTCGCGCCGCAACCGCTCCGGCCGGAAAGATGTCTCTGTACGCGTGGCCGGTCGCCGGACCCCGGGCGGGGACGGGGACCGGCGCGGACGCGGATGCCGGGACACGGCCGCGCGACGGAACCGGGGGACGGAATGAACGCATGGGCGGTGCCGGGGTACACCGAGTCGTCCGAGCTCGGGGCGGGGGCGAGCGGGCGGGTCGTCCTGGCCGTGCACCAGGAGACGGGGGTGCCGGTCGCGGTCAAGTACCTCAGCGAGTCGCTGCTCGCCCGGCCCGGCTTCGTGACGGGTTTCCGGGCCGAGGCGCGGCTGCTGGGCGGGCTGGAGAGCCCGTACGTCGCCGGGCTGTACGAGTACGTCGAGAGCCCGGACGGCGCGGCCATCGTGATGGAGCTGGTGGACGGCGTCTCGCTGCGGACGCTCCTGACCCGGCAGGGCCCGCTGGAGCCGGAGGCCGCGCTGGTGGTGCTCAAGGGCTCCCTGCTCGGCCTGGCGGACGCGCACCGGGTCGGGGTGGTGCACCGCGACTACAAGCCGGAGAACGTCCTGGTGGTACCGGACGGTTCGTCGAAACTGGTCGACTTCGGCATCGCCGTGGACAGCGGTACCCAGGTCGGCATCGCGGGCACGCCGTCGTACATGGCCCCGGAACAGTGGACCGGGGCCCCCGCCTCCCCGGCCGCCGACGTGTACGCGGCCACGGCGACGTTCTTCGAGTGCCTGACGGGCCACCGGCCGTACACCGGTGACAACCTCGCCGAGCTGGCGCTGCGCCACGTGGACGCGCCCGTCCCCGTGGGGGAGGTCCCGGAACCGGTACGGGACCTGGTGCTGCGCGGTCTGGCGAAGGACCCCGCGCGGCGGCCCGGCCACGCCGAGCTGTTCGTCGCCGAGCTGGAGGCGGTGGCCGGCGCCGCGTACGGCCCCGGCTGGGAGGAACGCGGCCGAAGCCGGCTCGCCGCGCTGGTGGCCCTGCTGCTCCTGTTGCTGCCGTCGTCCCGCGCCGGCGCCCGCACCACCACCGACACCGCCCGCACGGTCCTGGCCCGGCCCACGGCGCCGGGCGGACTCCGCCCGTGGCTGCCCGGCCGGGTGGGGCTGCTGCTGTCCGCGGCAGCCCTGCTCGTGGGTCTCCTGCTGGCCTACGGCGCACCGGCCGCGCCGGGTACGGCGGCCGGGCAGGCGGCCGGGGCGGCGGCCACCACCAGCACCGGCCCAAGCGGCGGAGCGGGGCCGGGAGGGGCCGCCTCGGCCACCCCGCTCACCTCGCCGGCACCGCCGGCCTCCCCGAGCGCATCGCCGTCGGCGGCGGAGACCACGGCGGCCCCCACCGGCACGGCGGACCCCACGGCCACCGCCTCGGCACCGGCGACGCCGTCCGCCGCACCGCCGTCCGGCGGCAGCGCGACTCCGCCGTCCTCGCCCACCGCGGCCTCCCCCACGCCGAGCGCCACCCCCGCCCCCGCGGTCAAGGACATCACGGTGTCGGCGTTCCAGCAGACGGGCCCCTGGACCGCCTCGGCGACGATCGGCGTGACCACGGACGGCACCGGCCCGGTGTCCGTCACGGTGACCTGGTACACCGGCGACGCGCCGGGCGCGCCCGGCGCCCCGGACGGCTCGGCCCAGACGTTCCAGCGCAGCGGCGCCACCCGGTACACGCTCAGCGTCGACCACACCTTCCAGAACGCGGGCTGCTACTGGACGGTGGGCGTGGTGACGGCCCCGGCCGCCGCCGGCAAAGGCGCCTCGCAGCAGCTCATGACGAGGCAGTGTGAGATCCGATGACGACCCCCGAGGACCGGGTCCCGGCCCCCGCCCCCGCCCCCGGCATCACCGACGCCGACGCCGACGCCGACTACAGCGCCACGGTGCTGTCCAGTCACTGGTTCCAGCGCCCCGAGCCGGAGCCCACCGCGACGGTGGCGGTTCCGGCGGCCACCCTGCCGGAGGCGGCGGCCACCCTGCCCGATCCGCCGGCGGTCCGGCCCGACCGCGTCGAGGGCACGGTGCTGCGCTTCGGGCCGGGAGTGACGGCGGCGCTCACCCACCGCACCCTGCCGGCGTTCACCGTCCCGCCCGCACCGGCACGCCCCCGGCGGCGCCTGCGCCGGCACGCGCTGCCGGTGCTGGTGCTGGTCTGTGTGCTCGCGTTGCTGCTCTGGCAGCGTCTGGGCCCGCCGGTCGGCGTGCGCGCGGTGTCGGTGACCTCCCGCCCGGCGGCGGTCGGCTGCGACGGCACCGCGGACGTCGTCGGCCTGGTCACCACGGACGGCCGCCCGGGCACCCTGGCCTACCGCTGGTACCGGAGCGACGGCACGTCCTCGGCGACCCTGCGCGAGTCCCTCTCCCGCGGCGAGCGCCACGCCCGGCTGCACCTGCGCTGGACCTTCCGGGGCAAGGGCCGCTACGACGCCCGCGCGGAGCTGCGGATCCTGTCACCGACACACCACTCGGCGGCCACTCCCCTGACGTACGCCTGTTCCTGACGGATCGTCAATTCTGTCCGTCGGCAAGTCACTTCACGGCTGAAGGGTGACCCTCACCCGCATCACCGGCGGGTCCCGCCGTCCCGGGGCCCGGGGCCGCCTTCGGCGCCGGGCCCCAATGAACCTTCTGGCGGCCGCGGCGCAGGACCGTGGCGCCCCGGCGGAGGGCCGAGGCACGGCCCCGGGCGCGGATCTCACCGCCCACCGCCGCGCGGGCCGGGCCGTCGGGGAGGGTGAAGGCGAAGACCGCCGTCACCGCGGCGATCGCCGCCAGGACCAGGTAGGCAGCCTGGTACGCGGCCACCGGCGGGTCGGTCACGGCGGTCGCCGGGGTGTTCAGGACCAGGGCGGTGGTCACCACCGCGGGGGCGAGGGCGCCGCCGGTCTGCCGTACCACGGTGTTCAGGGTGGACGCCTGGGCCAGGTCCCGGCGGTCGACGGAGGCCAGCGAGGCCACCGTCGTCGGCATGAAGACACCGCCCATGGCGATGCCGAGCAGGAACATGTAGAGCCGGAAGGTCCACAGGCCGGTGTCCTGGTCGCAGGTCGCGAACAGCAGCAGGACCAGGGCCACACCGGTCATGCCGCAGCCGACTATCAGCCGGGGGCCGATGCGGCCGTAGAGCAGGCCGGCCACCTGGACGGTCAGCAGGACGCCGAACGCCTCCGGGAAGGTGCTGGTGCCGGACTCCAGGGCGGTGCGGCCCAGGGCCTGCTGGAGGAAGAGCGGGCCGAGGTACATGGCGCCGAGGATCGGCACCAGGCCGACCAGGTTGATCAGGTTGGTGTCCCGGAAGAGGCGGTCCGCGAACAGCCGGAGCCTCAGCAGCGGTTCGGCGGTGCGCAGTTCGAAGGCGACGGCGGCGGCGAGCAGGACGGCACCGGCGGCGAGGGCGGTGAGCACGGCGGTGGACGTCCAGCCCTGGTTGGGGCCCTCGCACACCCCGAACATCACCGCGCCCAGACCCGCCGCGCTCAGCAGCAGCCCCGTCAGGTCGAAGCGGCCGGGCCGCTCACCCCGGTGCCCGGCGAGGAACAGCAGTCCGAAGAGGAGCGCCGGGAGGCCGATCGGCAGGTTGACGTAGAACACCCAGCGCCAGGAGAGGCGGTCGACCAGCAGGCCGCCGAGGATCGGTGCCGCGGCGGGGGCGATCTGCTGCGGGATGATCATGTACCGGGAGATGTGCACCTGCTCCGAGGAGCTGAAGGTGTGGAAGAGCAGGGCGGCGGAGGCCGGGAAGAGCACACCGGCGGACAGGCCCTGCACCGCGCGGAAGGCGACGAGTTCGCCGAGCCCGGCGGCGGCTCCGCACAGCAGGGACGAGCCGAGGAACGCGGCGAGCGCGGTCAGCAGCACGCGCTTGCCGCCGACCCGTTCGACCAGCCAGGCGGAGGCGGGAATGGCCATGGCCAGACAGACGGGGTACACCACGACGACGCCGTCCAGGGCGGCCGTCGTCAGGCCGAACTGACGGGCGATCGAGGGCAGCGCCACCGTGGTGATCGCCCCGTCGACGATCGCGACGAACGTCACGCTGACGCACATGACGGGGACGACCAGGCGCTGGCCCGGACGGCGGGGGAAGAGGGAGGAGAGGGGACGGTGTCGGAACGGCAGCAGCACATGCTGAGCATACTCACTATGCGCGTGCTCATAGAATCGGGTTTCGCGGTGGGACCCCGCCGCGCGGAACCCACAGCGCGTGCGGCACACGCGTCACGCACACAGGTGCGTCACGCACGGCACGCGCGGAGCGACGGGGAGCGGCATGGCGGTACAAGGCAGCAGCGACGTCCTGATCGACGAGCTCTACGAGACGACTCACCGGCTGCGCCAGTTCGTGGAGGCCCGGCTGCACGGCAGCGGTGCCTCCGTCGCCCGGCTCCGGGCGCTGCGGATGCTGGCCCGGGCCCGCGAGCCGTTGCGGATGCGGGATCTGAGCGAGATGACGGGCGTCGCGCCCCGGACGGCGACCAGCATCGTCGACAGCCTGGAACGGGACGGGCTCGTGGAACGGGTCCGCCACCCGCACGACCGGCGGGCGTTCCTGCTGCGCCTCACCGACGACGGCGTGCGGTGCCACCGCGAGGCGGAGGAGGTGGACCGGGTGGCCCTGGCCGAGGCGACGGGCGGTCTGGACGCCGAGGACCGGGAACGGTTCAGGGAGCTGCTCGGCCGCATCCGCGCGGCGACCGCCGCCGCCTGACGGCGGCGGTACGGGACGGCGGTACGGGGACGACCGTACGGCCGCGGCGGGATCTCGGCTACGTGCCGCCGGCGTCGGCGGCCGCCTCCATGCCTTCGGCGTCGCTCAGGCCCAGCCGCAGGTGCTCGATGTGATAGACGGCCTGGTCGAGGAGTTCGGCGACGTGCTGGTCGTAGAGCGCGTAGATCACCGACCGTCCGCGGCGGCGCCCCACCACCAGGCCGAGGTTGCGCAGCAGCCGCAGCTGGTGCGAGCAGGCGGACTGCTCCATGCCCACCTCGGCGGCGAGGTCGGTGGCGGCGCACGGGCCCTCGCGCAGCCGGGCGAGGATCAGCAGCCGGGAGGGGGTGGCGAGGGCCTGGAGGGTGGCCGCCACCCGCACGGCGTTGCCGGGGTCGAGACGTGCGGGCGGCACCGCGTACTTCGGGGGAGCTGCTCCGTGACCCATGCGGGCCATCCTACAAGCGACACTTGAACACTTCTTCATATGTACCTGTATCGTGGTCCCGACCGTCACCGTCGTCACGACCGTCACCGTGCCCTGGCCCCGATCCGTCGAAGGTTCCGCCCTCATGCCCTCCGCACCGGCCGACTTCCCCGCTCCCACGCCGCCCGGGACCCTGTCTCCCGCCGCGGCGGCGCCGTCACGGACCCGTACCCAGGTGTTCGCCCTGCCCGAGGCCCGCTGGGCCGCCGCGGCCGCGGTGCTGTTCCTGCTCGCCCTGCCGCTGTACCTCGCCGGCGCACCCGCCTGGACCTGGGGAACGCTGTACGCCCTCGTCTACGCCTGCGGCGGCTGGGAACCCGCCCTGGCGGGTCTGCGGGCGCTGCGGGAGAAGACCCTCGACGTGGACCTGCTGATGATCGTGGCGGCCCTCGGCGCGGCCGCCGTCGGTCAGGTGACGGACGGCGCCCTGCTGATCGTCATCTTCGCGACCTCCGGCGCGCTGGAGGCCCTGGCCACGGCCCGCACCGCCGACTCGGTGCGCGGGCTGCTCGGCCAGGCCCCGGCCACGGCGACCCGGCTCACGGCCGGGGGCGGCGAGGAGACGGTGGCCACCGCGGAACTCGCGGTCGGCGACACCGTCCTGGTGCGGCCCGGGGAGCGGATCGGCGCCGACGGCCGGGTGCTGGACGGCATCAGCGAGGTGGACCAGGCGACCATCACCGGTGAGCCGCTGCCCGTCCTCAAGGAGCCCGGCGCCGAGGTGTTCGCGGGCACCCTCAACGGGGCGGGCGCGCTGCGGGTCCGGGTCGGGCGCGACGCCTCCGACTCGGTGATCGCCCGGATCGTGCAGATGGTGGAGGAGGCCTCGCGGACCAAGGCGCCGACGCAGTTGTTCATCGAGAAGGTCGAACAGCGGTACTCCGTGGGCATGGTGGCGGCCGCCCTGGCCGTGTTCGCGGTGCCGCTCGCCTTCGGGGCGGCGCTGACCGGGTCGCTGCTGCGGGCGATGACCTTCATGATCGTGGCGTCGCCGTGCGCGGTGGTGCTGGCGACCATGCCGCCGCTGCTCTCGGCGATCGCCAACGCGGGCCGGCACGGTGTCCTGGTGAAGTCCGCGGTGGTGATGGAGCGTCTGGGCCAGGTCGACGCGGTCGCCCTCGACAAGACCGGCACCCTCACCGAGGGCACCCCGCAGGTCACCGCCGTGCGCCCGCTGCCCGGTGCGGGGTTGGGGGAGGAGGAGCTGCTGGCCGCCGCTGCGGCGGCCGAGCACCCCAGCGAGCACCCGCTGGCCCGCGCCGTGGTGTCCGCCGCCCGCGCCCGCGGGCTCCGGCTCGCCGCCGCGGAGGAGTTCACGTCCGCGCCGGGCGTCGGGGTGACCGCCACGGTCGGCGGCCGCAAGATCGCGGTCGGCACGCCCGCCCGGCTGCTGTCCGGCCACGGCGGGACCGGGGCCGCCGGCGCGGTCGTGGGCGAGTTGGAGGCGGACGGCCGTACCGCCGTGCTGGTGACGGTCGACGGCGTCCCGGCGGGGGTGCTCGGCATCGCCGACCGGCTGCGGCCGGACGCCGCCGCGACGGTCGCCTCCCTCACCGCGCTCACCGGCACGGCCCCGGTCCTGCTCACCGGCGACAACCCGCGTACCGCCGCCCGGGTGGCCGCCGACGTCGGCATCGCGGACGTCCGTGCCGGGCTGCTGCCGCAGGACAAGGTGGCCGCGATCCGGGAGCGGGAGCGGGCCGGGCGCCGGGTGCTGGTCGTCGGTGACGGGGTCAACGACGCGCCGGCGCTGGCCGCCGCCCATGCCGGCGTCGCCATGGGCCGGGCCGGGTCCGACCTGGCCGTGGAGTCCGCCGACGCGGTCGTCGTACGCGACGAACTGCTCACCGTGCCGGCCGTGGTGGCCCTCTCGCGCCGGGCCCGCCGGCTGGTGGTGCAGAACCTGGTGGTCGCCGGGGCGTTCATCTCCTGTCTGGTGGTGTGGGACCTGGTGGGCACGCTCCCGCTGCCGCTGGGCGTGCTGGGTCACGAGGGGTCGACGGTGGTCGTCGGGCTGAACGGGCTGCGGCTGCTGCGCGAAGGGGCGTGGGTGAAGGCCCGCGGGGAGGGCGGCGGCTGACCGGCCGGGCGGCCGGCTCCCGCCCCGCCCCGACTGCGGCTGCGGCTGCGGCTACGGCCGTTGGGCCCCGGCGCGCGCCACGAACGGCCGGGAGGCGACGGTGACGGCCACCGACACGGCGGCCAGCGTCACGATCGCCGCGCCGGGGCCGATCCACTGGGCCGTGGCCCCGGCGAGCGCCGCGCCGATGCCCTGCCAGGTCATCCGCCCGGCGGACTCGACGCCCTGGACCTGGCCGCGCACCGCCTCCGGGGTCAGCGCGAGCAACCGTTCCTGGAGCGGCAGGGTCGCCGCGAACCCGGCGCCCGCGACGCCCACGGCGACCACCAGCACCGGCACCGGCGGCCGGGCGGCGAACAGCAGATAGGGAACGGCGAGCAGCAGCCGCAGGGCGAACGCGTACCGGCGCCGCCGCCCGGCGTCGAGCAGCCGTCCGACGGTGAGGTCGCCGAGGAGCATCCCGGCGGACCCGGCCGCCAGCAGGGCACCGGCGTGCCGCGGGGCGTAGGAGAGGAACAGGGCCTCGCAGCCGACGACGAGGCCGTTGGGCACCCAGAGGTTGAGCAGCAGCACCCGTCCGCCGGGGCGGGAGAAGAGCTCGGCGTTGGCCGCCCAGGTCTGCCGCAGCCCGAGGCGGCGGGCGGGCCGGGCCGAGTGCTCCCGCACGGTCACAGCGACCACGGCCAGCGCGACGCCGGCGAGAACAGCGGCCGCACCGAACACCCCGTGCGGGCTCAGCCGTCGCAGCAGCAGGGCACCGGCGGCGTAGCCGAGGACGGCCGTGCCGCCGGAGGTGATGTTCATCAGGGACCGTGCGAGCGCGTAGGCCCGCACGGGCACCACCTCGGCCAGCAGTCCCATGCGCGCCCCGGTCCCCAGGGACTGGAAGAACCCCAGCACCAGAAGCAGCCCGAACCGGGCGGCGAGCGGCAGCCCGGGGACCGCCTGTACGGCGGTGCCGGCGAGCGCGGCGCACTGGAGCGTGACGAGGGTGCGGCGGGGACGGTGCCCGTCGGCGACCGACATGAGGGTGAGCGCGCCGAGCACGGTGGCGAAGGCGGCCCCGTACATGCTCACGGCGGTGAGGAACGGGGAGCGCGTCTGCCGGTCGACGAGCGTACCGAGCGCGAACCCGGAGAGGGTGCCCGCGGCGACGGTGAGGGTGAAACCGGCGTAGAGCCCGGCGAACTCACGGTTGCGGAGGAGGTCTCGGTAACCGGCGGGAGGAGGGGGCGATCCGGGGACGGTCTGCGGGCCGGCGGCATCGGGGTGCGAGGGCGACGAGGGCGACGAGGGGGAGGACATGAAAAAAGCCTTCGGACAGCCACATCGGGCGCCGAAGGCGAACACCGGGATTATAACACGCGGCCAGGAGCCGCATGCTGTTCCGCGTGAGCCCCTCCGACCGTCCACGCCGGGACATCGGACCTGATGATTCGTCACATGTGCAGTTGATGTACTGCTGTTGACGTCTCGATGTGCATCAGACGTCGTTATCCCGGAATGCCTCGCAGGGGCGGATTCCCAGGTCCCGGCGTCGTTAGGCTCCTCCGCGTGCGCTCACAGGGGCAGTCTTCGCAGGACGTCGGTTCCGGTTCGGTGAAGGGCAAAGGGAAGGGCAAGGCGCCGGCGGCGGCCTTACCCGCGAGCGGCGGTTCGTCTGCGCCGAAGGAGGATCCGTCGGCGCGGATGCTGCTCGGGCTCCAGCGCTCCGCGGGCAACTCCGCCACCGCGCGGGCCATCGACATCCGGCAGGCCGACGGCACGGGCAGAGGCAGACCTCGGCCCTGGGCGGCCAGGCTGGCGAGCCTCGACGAGAGCGAGGAGCCCGACGCCCGGGTCCTGCCCCCGTACCTCCTCGCGCTGGAGGCCGGCGGGCTGTCCACCGCCTACGGGGTGACCGGGCACCGGGCCGTCGCCCAGCGCATCGGCCGGGTCGTCGGGCACGAGGGCGGCTCCGTGGCGGACATCGCCGCCGCGCTCGGCGAGCGGCCGGAGACGTTCTACGGCCAGGGCCGCGCCTTCGTCGTCGAGGGCACGGAGGGCAGGACGTCGTACGACGTCACCGTACGGATCGCGAGGGCGCCGGGGGACAGACCGCCGGTCCTGTGGCCCAAGGACCTCGACGGCGCCGAGGACAAGGCGACCAAGGTCGACGTGCAGCACAACACCGCCGCCACCGTCTCCGACAGCAGCGGCAGTTCGCACACCCACGGCCTGGGCGGTACGGCGTTCGGGCTGGCCCCGGTCGCCCCCGCCCTGTGGGTCGGCGCCGCCGCCCGGGTCAACGCCCAGCCGTTCCAGGCCTCCCGGGAGTCCCGCGGCCAGAAGAACGTGGCCGAGCCCCGGGTACTGCGCAGCGACAAGGGGTCCGTGGAGGTGCCGCGGCAGGTGCGGTACCTCGTCCGGGTCAAGCGGCACGGGACGTCCGACGAACAGCGTTTCAGCCTTCAGGGCGGCCTCACCATGCGGGTGCCGACCGAGCACCTGGTCCATCCCGGCACCCGGGCGCCCGCTCCCGTGGCCCTCGACGCGGACACCTCGGCCGCCGTGGCACAGGCGGGCTCGCTGGGTCCGGTGGCCGTCTCGGACACCGCCGCGCCGCACCAGGGCGGCGGCGGTCTCTTCGACGCGGTCGCGTCCGTGCTGCACCCCTCGCTGACCGCCCCCGGCAGCCCCGGCCGGGCCCGGCTCTACGAGGTCACCTCCACCACCGCCGTGCTGGAGGACCTGCCCCGGCTGCTCGCCGACGGCGTGATGGGCGAGGACCTGCCCGGCAAGGATCCGCACACGACCGGCTCGTACCGGATGAAGGCCGACATCACCCATCTCGCACCGTCCTGGAGCACCGGCAAGACCCAGTTGCGCACCCATCAGCACGCCCAGCACACCGTCACGGACTCCGCGGGCAAGGGGCGGGCCGCCGGCGGCGGCGTCGGTCCCGCGATCGGGGTCGGCGTCATGGGCAGTGCCGCCGCCGTCCGGGGCACCGCCATGCCGACCGGGGCGGCCCGCAAGGCGCGGTTCAGCGTGGCCGAGCAGACCGTCTCCAGCCGCAAGGGCGCCGAGGTGCGCGGCGAGAAGGTGCTCTGCCTGGGCACGATCAGGCTGACCGTCGAGGGCACCGGGCCCCGCGGGCCGCAGCATGTGCTGCACCCGGAGCAGCGGGTCGCGCACCATGTGATGACCGCGTGGCTGAGCCTGCGCGCCGACGAGGCCAGGTCCCTCGGTCTGAACCCGCCGTTCGAGGTCAAGGACGACTTCATCAGCAGGCCCCGGCGGAAGAAGGCCACCGCACCGGGCGCGGACGCCGGCGGCGCCGGGCCGAGCACCGCCACCCCGGGCACGGACGTCGGGGAGGAAGAGGAGTTCGAGCGTCGTCTCCCGTTCGGCGCGATGGGATCCAGTGTCGTGGTGAGCCGGCTGGACACCAAGCCGCTCCTCAGGCAGATCACGGAGCATTTCGCCGGCAACCCCGAACTCAGGGGGTATCTGCCGCCGTTCGGTACCGAGCGGGGCGCGGTCGCCACCGATCCGGCGGACGCGGAGCAGCAGCGGCACAACTACCGTGAGCTGGTCACCGCCCTGTCGGAGACCAATATCCGTGTCAACAAGGACCAGTTGCTCACCTCCGGGGTGCGGGTGCGGCTGCGCCGCAAGTCCCGGATGCACGCGCACGACGTCCAGCTGACGGTGAAGGGGAGCCTCGGCGACATCGGGTTCGAGGGCGACATCAAGGACTGGCTGGTCCGCAGCCACTCCGGTGTCGCCGCCGGTGCCCAGAGCGGCCGGGCCAGTTCGCGTTCGCTCGGCGGGCTGGTGCTCGGGCAGGCCCGGCTGATCCCCGGCGCGCTGTCCGTGGGGGCGAGCTACGAGAAGACGAAATCGGGCGGGCGCCGCAACCAGGCGGGCCCGGCCACCCGGACCGATGTCCTCACCAACGGCGGCGAGGAGACCAGCGCGTTCCACGCCCCGCTCCGGATGGACGTCACCCTCACGAAGACCTCCCGGCTGCGCAAGACCGGCCGCGCCCTGGTGCCCGGCTCACCCGGCCAGGACACGCCGGAACCCACGCTGCTGGGCGGGCTGGTGGCCGATCCCCAGGACATACGGCTCCTCACCCCCACCGCGTTCACCCTCGACGACGAGGGCCACGACCGTCTCACCGCCGCCACCGAACGGCGCCGGGCCCGCCCCGGGCGTCTCCAGGAGGACTTCACCGTCGAGGGCATCGGCGACCTGGCCGGCCTGGACCCGCCGGCCCGGGCCGGCCGGCTGCTGCCGGAATGGACGCTGGTGGAGACCGTCGGGGACGGGCAGCCGATTCGCGATCTCGCCCTCGACCTGCTCGCCAAGGCCGCCGCGAAGAACAAGCGGGACCCGCGGAGCGGGCAGGACCGCAAGGACGAGGCGCTGGGGACCGAGGGGCTCGCGCCGCGGCTGGCGATCGAGGAGCGGTTCAGCCCGCAGGCGATCACGGGGGCGCTGCGGCAGGCCGTGTCGTCCGGCTGGGTGGTGAAGAACCTGCGCTACCCGCGCCGTCTCGCCGCACTGCACGGCGCGGTCGGCACCCGTATCGCCCTCGCCAACGCCCATGTCGTGCACGAGGGTTCGGGCCCGGGCACCGAGACGTTCATACTCGGCGGCCACCAGTCCGGCGGCCAGCGGAGCAGCGGCACGGCCTCCACCGTGCAGGGCGGCGCCACGGGCTCCGAGAACGGCCCGGAGTGGCGTGCCGGGCAGGGCGTGACCGTCAGCCACGGCTCGGGCCGGGGCGGCAGCACCGCGTCCGCGCTGTCGGGCACCGTCGAGCGCAACGCGCACACCCCGCGCAAACAGCCGCTGTACCTGGTCCAGTGCGACCTGGTGGTGCGGATGGTCGCCGAGGCGACCGTGGGCGGCGGCAAGGTGCAGGTGGCGAAGGGCGTGCGGACGCTGCCCGCCGCCGCGGCGGTGTGGCTCACCGCGCACCAGCTGACGCAGGCCGGCATCCGCGGCGCGCAGCTGCCCGAGTCCGCGCGCAAGGTGATCGACCCGGACGGCACCACGGCGGCGAAGGCCACGACCACCCCCGCGACCGCCGGGAGCACCGCCGAGGGCGCCGCCCCGGCTCCCGCCCCCATGGTCCCCGCCGCCAAGCCCGCTCCCGCCGTCGCCGCCCTGCCGCTCGGCACCGGTGTGCCGCTCGGCTTCGGCATGATCGAGCGGCTCCCGAACTTCGTGCCGCTGCTCGCCGGGCTGCGCGCGGCTCTGGCCCGCGGCAGGAAGGACGGGCTGGCCGAACGGCTGCTGCCGCGCCAGCAGGTGAAGGACCGCAACGACAACGTGCAGCGCCTGCTGCGTGTCCTCGACAAGGACGGCGCCACGGGTCTGCTCTCGTCGGCGATGGACGGCGGGATCACGGTCGAGCTGCTCGACGGCCGCGGCACCCCGTACTGGGCCGAGTTCCAGGTCCGGCGGCAGGGCCCGGGCACCTATCTGGAACAGGCGGCGGACGGCCGGGACATGGAGTTCATCACGTCCGCCGTCTCGCAGCGCGCCGAGTCCACCGAGACGTCCAGCACCACGGGTGTGGACGGCATGCTCGCCGGGTCCGCCAAACCGGACGTCGGCGCGGGCCAGTTGAAGAGCCTGGGCGGCGCGGCCGGTTTCGGTGTCGCCTCGGGCGAGCAGCACCGCAGCACCTCCGCGGGCCGCGGCCAGCTCGGTATGAAGACGGTCGCCGAGGCGAAGTCGGCTCCCTCGGTGAAGATGAACGTCCCGCTGGTCGCGACCCTCGACCTCTACGACGGCAAGGGCGGCCGGGTCGGACATGCCGCGCCGGTCCGGGGCGACATGCGCTTCCGCATCCTGGAGAAGGATCTGTCGGCCCTGAACCGGGTCCGGCCGGTCGCCGCACAGCCGGAGGCCGCGCCCGCCGTCCCCGCCGCCCGCGACGCGGACCCGGGCAGACTCGCCGCCTGGCGCTCGGGCGGTGTACGGCTGCCGCTGGAGGCCCAGGTGAACGGCTTCATGGGGGCGCCGCGGGTGAGGCATCTGCTCGACACCGCGGTACGGGAGGCGGGCGGCAACGCCCGGTTCCGGGACCGGGGCCAGGCCGCGGCGTACGCGCTGAAGGAGGCGGTGTCCACCGAGTGGCTGACCGCCGCCCTGCCGCTGCTGACCTCCGCAGGCGTGGAACTGCCGCCGGTGCACGCCACCGGGGTGGAGGGCCAGGACCTCACGGCGTCCCTGCACGCCAGGCTGCGCGCGGGGAAGGTGCTGGGCACCGGGGACAGCATGACGTTCGAGACGGTGGCGCAGAGCGATCTGTCCGCGCCCCGGCCCTCGCAGACGGACGGCGTCCGGACGACGGACCGGGGCAAGGCCGCGCGTGGTCTGTTCGGCTCGGGTCTCCTCAACGCCGACGAGTTCCGTCTGAACCAGTTCCTCGGCAACACCGGCGGCGCGGGCGGTGCCACCGACGGGATGGCGAACGCGTCGGGCTCGATGCCGCTGCACAAGCCGAAACTGAAGTCGGTCCTGGTCCAGTTCACCCTGGACGTGCGGGCGGTCGCCGAGGTCACCAACCGGATGCGCTCGTCCCGCTCGGTCACGGCGGTACGGGACGTGACCCTGCCGTACCCGGTGATCGTCCGCATGCCGGAGGAGGTGGTCCGCCGGGTGATCGCGGCGTCCGGAGGGGAACTCGGCGACGACGACGGCCTGCTGACGAAGAAGAAGGCCGCCACGGGCGCCGCCGCCGGCGGATCCGGCACGGCGTCCGGCAGCGGGGCGGCCGGGTAGCCGGCGTCGGGTGCGGCCGCAGGGGCAACCGCACTGCCCCTGTGCGCAGTTGTGGCGGCGGAGTCCCGCCGGACTGTCAGTGGCGGCCGTTAGTGTCCCGATCGACCGCCCGGACGCCGACGAGCCGGGCGGCTCCGCGCAACGATCGTGAGGAACCCCCCATGCTCCCAGTCTTCGCCGACTTCGCCGTCCGGCCGGTCGAGCTGTCCCGTGCCGTCGTCCGTCACCACCGGTGCGCCGTCGCCTCCTCGTACCTGGTCGTGGCGGCCGGGGGCCGGGTCGAGGTCGACTTCGTGGTGGACGACGGTGCCGGGACCGCCGAGGTCGCCGGGGCCGCCGAGGCCGTGCTGCGGATCACGGTGCTCGGCGCGGCGGCGCCGATGGACGTCGTGCTGAACGGCGAGGCGGTGGCCAAGGGGTTCCTGCTGCCGCACGACGACGGCCCCGGCGCCGTGCGGGAGTACGTGTTCGGCGTGCCCGGCGAGACGCTGCGGGCGGGTGTCAACGTCCTGGAGATCCACCACGCCGACCCGGACACCGAGGGCGGGCTGCTGAGGCTGCGCACGGTCGCGCTGGACCCCGCCGGGGAGGACGGCCGTGCCCGGCGCGCCCTCGCCGTCAGGGCGAACGGCGGCGTGCGCGTCTTCGCCACCGAGCGGCGTGCCGTGGACTTTGGCGTCTGGCAGCCGGGGCCGCCGCTCACGTTCCACGCCGGCCGGGACGACGCGGAGGAACCCGCGGCGCGGCTGGCATGGCGTGCGGCCGACGGCGCCGAGTCCTCCGTCGCGTTCCGTACCGACCTGTCGGGCTTCCACGGCCGCTTCCGCACCGCGGGCGGCGCGACCGGCGAGCTGCGCGGCACCCTGGTCGAGCGCCGCGCGCTGCCGGACGAGGGCACGGCCGGGACCGTACGGCATTTCGCCACCGAGGAGGAGCGCGACGGCGTGTGGCGTCCGGCGGGACGGCTCAGGCTGCTGCTGGACGACGGGGGCGCGCCGCTGGAGCGCGTGACCTGGAGCGACCACCGGGGCACCGGCGCGTCGGTCGGTCTGCGGATCGCGGCCGGGGCACCGGCCGCCGCGGTCCCGGCGGACGGGCTGCGCGATGTGACCGCCAAGGTGTCCCGCGTCGAGGCGAGCGACGAGTTCGAGCACTTCGGCGAGGTCGCGGCGAACCTGCTGCGCAAGGGCGACGGCAAGTGGCTGGCCCATGAGGACGCCCCCGAGCTGCGGTTCGTCTTTCCCGATCCGGTCGTCGTGACGGCGTACTCCCTCACCTCCGCCAACGACGCGTCGGACCGTGATCCGGCGGACTGGCACCTGGAGGGGTCCCACGACGGCTCGTCGTGGAGCCTGCTGGACTCCCGCGAGGACGACGAGTTCGAGCGGCGTTTCGAGACCAGGGAGTACACCGTCGCCCGCCCCGGGTCCTTCCGCCACTACCGGCTGCGGATCACCGCCAACCGCGGTGCCGACATGACCCAGTTGTGCCGCGTACGGTTCTTCGACGGCGGCGACGTACCGGCGGCGCGGCCCGGTGCGTACGACTTCACCGGCTACCAGGTGGGCGAGGACGGCGAACCGGTCGGCTACCGCGGCCTCCTGGTCCGGCCGGCCGCGCCCGGCACCCCGGAGGACGCCGAGGAGGTGCTGGCCGGTGATCTGACGGACACCGCGCGGAGCCTGCAGGAGGCGGCCCGTCTGCTGGACCGGCTGAACCGGTACCTGGGCCGCTGAGCGGACCTCGCCCGTGCGGGGGCCGCCGAGCCGGCGAGGTCCCCGCACGGCTCGGCGGCGGGGCCCGCGCGGAGACGGACGAACCGGGCCGCCCGGCAGGCCGCGGCGGCCGGGCGGCCGGGCGGCCGGGCTGATGTGCCCGGCGGCCCGGTGCCCAGAGCCCCGTGCGGGGCTCGGGGCCGCTAGACGGTCCGGCCCAGCCGTTCCGCGACCAGTTGGACGAAGCGGGCGGGTTCGCCGGGGCGGCCGCCCTCCGCGAGGACCGCCAGGCCGTGCAGCAGTTCGGCGGTCTCGGCGAGCCCGGTGCGGTCCTCACGTTCCCCGTACGCCCGGTTGAGGCCGCTGACCAGCGGGTGGCCGGGGTTGAGCTCGAGGATCCGCTTGGCGGCGGGGACCTCCTGGCCCATCGCCCGGTACATGTTCTCCAGTGCCGGCGTGAGGTCGCCCGCGTCGGAGACGACACAGGCCGGGGAGACGGTCAGCCGCGTGGACAGGCGGACGTCCTTCACCTCGCCGGCGAGCCGCTCCTTCATCCAGCCGAGCAGATCCGCGTACTCCTCGGCCTGCTTCTCCCGCTCCTCCCCCGCCGGTCCGCCGTCCTGCGCGTCCAGTTCGATCTCGCCCTTGGCGACGGACCTGAACCGCTTGCCCTCCGCCTCGCCGACGACGTCGACCCACACCTCGTCGACCGGGTCGGTCAGCAGCAGGACCTCGAGGCCGCGGGCGCGGAACGCCTCCATGTGCGGGGAGTTCTCGATGCTCTGGCGGGACTCGCCGGTGAGGTAGTAGATGTCGTCCTGGCCGTCCTTCATCCGCTCGACGTACTGCCGGAGCGTGGTCGGCTCGTCGTCGGAGTGCGTGCTCGCGAAGGACGCGACGGCGAGCAGGGCGTCGCGGTCGTCGCCCCCGGCGAGCAGGCCCTCCTTGAGGACGGCGCCGAACTCCCGCCAGAACCCACGGTACTTGTCGGGCTCGTTCGTCATCATGTCCTTGACGGAGGACAGCACCTTCTTGGCCAGCCGCCGCTGGATCATGCGGATGTGGCGGTCCTGCTGGAGGATCTCGCGGGAGACGTTGAGCGAGAGGTCGGCCGCGTCGACGACGCCCTTCACGAAGCGCAGGTGCGTCGGCAGGAGCGCGTCGCAGTCCTCCATGATCAGCACGCGCTTGACGTAGAGCTGCAGGCCGCGCCGGTAGTCGCGGGTGTAGAGGTCGTGCGGGGCGTGCGCGGGCAGGAAGAGGAGTGCCTGGTACTCGAAGGTGCCCTCGGCCTGGAGGCGGACGGTCTCCAGCGGGTCGCGCCAGTCGTGGCTGACGTGCTTGTACAGCTCGTGGTACTCCTCGTCGGAGACCTCGTCGCGCGGGCGGGCCCACAGGGCCTTCATCGAGTTCAGCGTCTCGGGTCCGGCCGCCGCGCCGGATGCCGCGCCGGAGCCGTCCTCGCCGTCCGGCGCCGCCGCTCCCGGGGCCGGCACGAGGCGGATCGGCCAGGTGATGAAGTCCGAGTACCGCTTGACGATCTCCTTGACGGTCCACACCGAGGTGTAGTCGTGGAGCTGGTTCTCGGGGTCGGCCGGCTTGAGGTGGAGGGTGACGGAGGTGCCCTGCGGGGCGTCACCGGCGGGGTCCAGGGTGTACGTGCCCTCGCCGCGCGAGGACCAGCGGGTGCCGCCGCTCTCCCCGGCCTTCCGGGTCACCAGGGTCATCTCGTCGGCGACCATGAACCCGGAGTAGAAACCGACGCCGAACTGCCCGATCAGCTGCTCGGCCCCGGCGGAGTCCTGGGCCTCCTCGAGCTCCTTCAGGAACTCCGCGGTGCCCGAGTTGGCGATCGTGCCGATGAGCTTGCCGACCTCGTCGTGGGACATGCCGATGCCGTTGTCCCGTACGGTCAGGGTGCGGGCTTCGGGGTCGAGCTCGATCTCGATGTGCAGGTCGGACGTGTCGGCGTCGAGGTCGTCGTCGCGCAGCACGGCCAGGCGCAGTTTGTCGAGCGCGTCCGAGGCGTTGGAGACGATCTCCCGCAGGAAGACATCCTTGTTCGAGTAGACCGAGTGGATCATCAGCTGGAGCAGCTGACGGGCCTCCACCTGGAACTCGAAGGTTTCGGTCGACATGGTCGGTGTGTCCCTCACAGGTGCCTGATCGGTGGTGGTCAGCAGGTCACCGCCACTTTAGACAGCGCCGGGGCCCCAGGTGGGCCGGACCACCGGGACGGGTGACTTAAGTGAACGGTTAACCGGTCGTTGACACTCCCCGGCCCGTGCCGCCCAATAGGCCACCTGAACCCGGGCCCCCACCCGACACCCGACACCCGGAACCCGGCGTCCCGGGCGTCCCGGCGAGCGCTCCGGTCCTGTGGCCGGACGAGAGAGGGGAAGGCGGCATGCAGGTCCCGGCACCGTTCGAGTACGAGAGGGCGGGCAGCGTCGCGGAGGCGATCACGCTGCTCGACCGGTACGGCGACACGGCGCGGCTGGTGGCGGGCGGGCACAGCCTGATCCCGATGATGAAGCTCCGGCTGGCCAACTTCGAGTACCTGATCGACATCAACGAGCTGCACGACGAACTGGGCTACATCCATGTGCTGCCCGGCGAGATCCGGATCGGCGCGATGACACGCCACCGGGAGCTGCTGGAGTCGGACGAGCTGGCCGCCGCGCTGCCGGTCTTCCGGGACGCGGAGCGCGTCATCGCCGACCCGGTGGTCCGCAACCGCGGCACGCTGGGCGGTTCGCTGTGCCAGGCGGACCCGTCCGAGGACCTGTCCGCCGTGTGCACGACGCTCGACGCGAGCTGCGTGATCGTGGGCCGGGACGGCGAGCGCGTGGTCACGATGGACGACTTCCACCGCGGCCCGTACGAGACGGCGGTCGGCGACGCGGAGATGCTGACGGAGGTCCGCTTCCCCGTCCGGCCGGGCGGCTCGAGTGCGTACGAGAAGGTGGAGCGCCGCACCGGGGACTGGGCGGTGGTCTCGGCGGGCGCCGCGGTGTGGCTGGACGGCGCCGGGCTGATCACGGACGCCCGGGTGGGACTGGCCGCCGTCGGCCCGAACACCGCGGGCATCCCCGGTGTCGCCACCGCCCTGCGCGGCCGGCGCCCCGGTGAGGAGACGTACGCGGCGGCCGGTGACATCGCCGCCGAGAACTGCTCCCCGGTCTCCGACCACCGGGGCAGCGCCGAGTACAAACGCCATCTGGCCCGTGAGCTGACCCGGCGCACCCTGCGCACGGCCGTCGCCCGGGCACGCGGAGAGGAGGTGTGATCATGCAGGTGACGACGACCGTCAACGGTGAAGAGGTCACCCGGGACATCGAGGGCCGACTGCTGCTGGTCCACTTCCTGCGCGACTGTCTCGGCCTCACCGGCACCCACTGGGGATGCGACACCAGCAACTGCGGTACGTGCGTGGTGTGGCTGGACGGCGAGCCGGTCAAGTCGTGCACGGTGCTCGCGGCGATGGCCGACGGGCACGAGGTGCGCACCGTCGAGGGCCTGGAGCAGGACGGCGTGCTCGATCCGGTGCAGCGCGGGTTCATGGAGTGCCACGGGCTGCAGTGCGGGTTCTGCACGCCCGGCATGATGATGACCGCCCGCGCCCTGCTGGACCGCAATCCGGACCCGGGCGAGCAGGAGATCCGTGAGGCGATCTCCGGGCAGATCTGCCGCTGCACGGGCTACGCGACCATCGTCCGTTCCGTCCGCTGGGCGGCCGCCGAGGAGGCGGGCACCCGCACCACGGCCGCCCCGGATCCGGAAGGGTCCACCGAGGCCGGCGGGCCCGCCGGACCCGCCACGGCCGCCACGGCCGCCACGCAGGGGAGCGCGTCATGACCACCGTCGCGGGAAACGGCCACCGCACCGCGTTCGTCGACAACGACAAGAAGCCCTGCGGGCACGGGCGGATGCTGCGCAAGGAGGACCCGCGCTTCGTGCGCGGCAGGGGCCGCTACGTCGACGACGTACAGCTTCCCGGCATGCTGCACCTGGCGATCCTGCGCTCGCCGCTCGCCCACGCCCGCATCGTGTCCGTCGACACCTCGCTGGCCGAGGCGCACCCGAAGGTCCGTCTGGTGGTCACCGGCGCGATGCTCGCGGAGCAGGGCCTGGCGTGGATGCCGACCCTGTCCAACGACGTGCAGGCCGTCCTCGCCACCGACAAGGTCCGCTTCCAGGGCCAGGAGGTCGCCTTCGTCGTCGCCGAGGACCGCTACGCCGCCCGGGACGCGCTGGAGCTGATCGACGTCGAGTACGAGCCGCTGGACCCGGTGATCGACGTACGGACCGCGCTGTCCCCCGAGGCCCCGGTGATCCGGGACGACCTGGAGGGCAAGCGCGACAACCACTGCTTCGACTGGGAGACCGGCGACGCCGCCGAGACGGAGGCCGTCTTCGCCCGCGCCGACGTCGTGGTGAGCCAGGACATGGTGTACCCGCGGGTGCACCCGGCGCCGATGGAGACGTGCGGCGCGGTCGCGGACTACGACACCGTGGACGGCAAGCTCACGCTGTGGTCCACCACGCAGGCCCCGCACGCCCACCGCACCCTCTACGCGATCGTCGCCGGGCTGCCCGAGCACAAGATCCGGATCATCTCCCCCGACATCGGCGGCGGGTTCGGCAACAAGGTGCCGATCTACCCGGGTTACGTGTGCGCGATCGTCGGCTCCCTGCTCTCCGGCAAGCCGGTGAAGTGGATGGAGGACCGCTCGGAGAACCTGATCAGCACCGGTTTCGCCCGTGACTACGTGATGCGCGGCGAGATCGCGGCGACCAGCGAGGGCAAGATCCTCGCCGTCCGCACCCATGTCCTCGCCGACCACGGCGCGTTCAACGGCACGGCGGCACCGGTGAAGTACCCGGCGGGCTTCTTCGGGGTGTTCACCGGCAGCTACGACCTGGAGGCGGCCTACTGCCACATGACGGCCGTCTACACCAACAAGGCGCCCGGCGGGGTGGCGTACGCCTGCTCGTTCCGCATCACCGAGGCGGTGTACCTGGTCGAGCGCCTCGTGAACTGCCTCGCCGACGAACTGCACGTCGATCCGGTCGAGTTGCGGATGAAGAACTTCATCCGCCCCGAGCAGTTCCCGTACCGGACGAAGACCGGCTGGGTGTACGACTCCGGCAACTACGCGCCCACCATGGAACGCGCCAAGGAGATCGCGGGCTACGACGCGCTGCGCGCCGAGCAGGCGGAGAAGCGGGCCCGGGGCGAGATCATGGGCATCGGGGTGTCGTTCTTCACCGAGGCGGTCGGCGCGGGGCCCCGCAAGGACATGGACATCCTCGGTCTCGGTATGGCCGACGGCTGCGAACTGCGGGTGCATCCCACCGGCAAGGCCGTCGTCCGGCTGTCGGTGCAGTCCCAGGGGCAGGGGCACGAGACGACGTTCGCGCAGATCGTCGCCGAGGAGCTCGGCATCCCGCCGCAGGACATCGACGTGGTGCACGGCGACACCGACCAGACCCCGTTCGGGCTCGGCACCTACGGCAGCCGCTCCACCCCGGTGTCGGGGGCCGCGGCGGCGCTGGTCGCGCGCAAGGTGCGCGACAAGGCCCGGCTGATCGCCTCCGCGATGCTGGAGGTGGCCGTCACCGACGTGGAGTGGGAGAAGGGCTCCTTCCATGTCGCGGGCGACCCGTCGGCGTCGGTCACCATCCAGGACGTGGCGATGCGCGCCCACGGCGCCGGTGACCTGCCCGACGGCGTGGAGGGCGGCCTCGACGCGCAGATCTGCTACAACCCGGAGAACCTCACCTACCCGCACGGCGCGTACATCTGCGTCGTCGACATCGACCCGGGCACCGCGAAGGTGACGGTGCGGCGGTTCGTCGCGGTCGACGACTGCGGCACCCGGATCAACCCGATGATCATCGAGGGCCAGGTGCACGGCGGGCTCACCGACGGCGTCGGGATGGCTCTGATGGAGATGATCTCCTTCGACGAGGACGGCAACTGCCTGAGCGGCTCGCTGATGGACTACCTCATCCCCACCGCCCTGGAGGTCCCCGACTGGGAGACCGGCCACACGGTCACCCCCTCGCCGCACCACCCCATCGGCGCCAAGGGCATCGGCGAGTCGGCGACCGTCGGCTCCCCGCCGGCCATCGTCAACGCCGTGATCGACGCGCTGGAGCCGTTCGGTGTCCGGCACGCGGACATGCCGCTCACCCCGTCGCGGGTGTGGGAGGCGATGCAGGGCAGGCCGATGCCGCCGATCTGAGCGGCGGCGGGGCGGACGGGGACGGGAGACGGCGGATGCCGAGAAGGAGGCGAGGATGACCGGCACGGTCGGCGCACGGGCGCTGGAACTCACCGAGCGGCGCGTGCCGTTCGTGCACGCCCGGGTGGTGCGCGCCCAGGCGCCCGCCTCCGCGCACCCGGGCGACGAGGCCATCGTGTACGGCGACGGCACGATCGACGGCTTCGTCGGCGGGGTGTGCGCGGAGAGTTCGGTACGGACGGCGGCGCTCGGCGCGCTGCACGACGGCGGGCCGCTGCTGCTGCGCGTCCTGCCCGAGGACGGCGCCGCCTTCCCGGACACCCCCGGCGCCCAGGTCGTCGTCAATCCGTGTCTGTCGGGCGGCGCGCTGGAGATCTTCCTGGAGCCGGTGCTGCCGCCGCCGCTGATCGAGGTCGTCGGGCACACCCCGATCGCCGAGGCGTTCGTCGCACTCGCCGGCGTCCTCGGCTACGCCACGGCCCGCTCGCTGCCGGACGGACCGCCCGCCGAGCAGACGGCCGCGGTGATCGTGGCGGGTCAGGGCCGGGACGACGCCGCGGCGCTGCGCGCCGCGCTCGACGCGCGCGTCCCGCACATCGCGCTGGTCGCCAGCCGCCGCCGCGGCGCCGCCCTCTTCGACGAACTCGGCCTGGACGACGCGGACCGGGCCCGGATCCACTCCCCCGCCGGGCTCGACATCAAGGCCCGGACGGCGGCGGAGGTCGCCCTGTCGATCCTGGCGGAGGTCGTCGAGGCGGTACGGACGAGCGGCCGGCGGCCCCTGCTGCCGATGGCCCCGCCACCGGTGGAGACGGTGGTGGACCCGGTGTGCGGGATGACGGTGGCTGTGAGTCCGGGCACCCCTCGTCTCACCACCGCCGACGGCGAGTTCTGGTTCTGCGGCCCCGGCTGCCGGGACCGGATGGCCCGGGAGACGGCGGCCGGCGGGTGAGCGAGCTGTTCACGGACGCCGACGAGATACGGCAACGCCTGGACGCGGTGGGTTACCTGGTGGACGAGGGCACCGCCACGGCGCTCTTCCTGGCCACGTCCCTGGGCCGCCCCCTGCTGCTGGAGGGCGAGCCCGGTGTCGGAAAGACCAGCGCCGCCAAGGCACTCGCCACCGCCCTCGACACTCCGCTGATCCGGCTCCAGTGCTACGAGGGCCTGTCGGCGGGCGAGGCGCTGTACGAGTGGAACTACCAGCGTCAGCTGCTCGCGATCCGGCTCACCGAGGCGCGCGGCAGCCATCTGTCCGACGCCGACCTGTTCACCGAGGAGTTCCTGCTCGACCGCCCGCTGCTGCGGGCCGTACGCCACCGCGGTCCGCTGCCGCCGGTGCTGCTGATCGACGAGATCGACCGGGCCGACGACGAGTTCGAGGCGCTGCTCTTCGAGTTCCTCGGCGAGTCCGCCATCACCGTCCCGGAACTGGGCACGTTCGCGGCGCTGCGGCCGCCCGTCGTGGTCCTCACCTCCAACCGCAGCCGCGAACTCCACGACGCGCTGCGGCGCCGCTGCCTCTACCACTGGATCGACTACCCCTCCCCCGAACGCGCCGCCGTCATCCTCCGCCGCTCGGTACCGGCCGCGAACGAGCCGCTGATCGCGTCCGCCGCCGAGTTCATCGGCCGGGTGCGCGGGCTGGAACTCGACAAGGCGCCCGGTATGGCGGAGGCCATCGACTGGCTCTCCGCGCTGGCCGCCCTGCGGGTGACGCGACTGGCCCGCGACGACATCGTCAGCACGCTCAGCGCGGTCGCCAAGAGTCCCGACGACCGCACCGCCATCACCGAGGCACTGGAAGAACTCGGCTACCCCCGACAAGCGAGGAAACCTTGAAGATCGACAACGAGTTCGGCGTCGCCGTCCCCCTCGAGCGGGCCTGGGAGGCCCTGACCGACCTGGAGTCCCTCGCCCCGTGCATGCCGGGGGCACAGCTGACGGGAGTGGAGGGCGAGGACTACAAGGGCCGGGTACGGGTCAAGGTCGGCCCGGTCGTCAGCCAGTTCGCGGGTGTCGCGCGGTTCGTGGAGAAGGACGAGACGACGCACTCCGCGGTGATCAGCGCCTCGGGCAAGGACACCAGGGGCGCGGGCAACGCCTCCGCGACCGTGCACGCCCGGCTGGCGGCCCGGGGCGAGGGCACGGTGGTGACGGTCAGCACCGACCTCAGCATCAGTGGGCGGCTGGCGCAGTTCGGCAGCGGGATGATCAAGGAGGTGTCGGAGAAGCTGTTCGCGCAGTTCGTCGCGAACGTGGAGGCGCAGCTGCTCGCGGCACCGCGGACCGGGACCGGGCCGGAGACGGCGGCCGGACCGGGGGCGGCAGAGGCCGCGGAACCGGCGTCGGTGGCCGCCGATGCCGCCGTGGTGCCCGCCGTGTCCGGTGCCGCGGCCGCCTCGGCGCCGGAGGCCGTCACGACGCCCGCCGCGGCGTCCACCGCCGCATCCGCCCCGGTCGCCCCGCCGGTCGCGGCCCCCGCCTCCCCGCCGAGGCCCGTGGCCGACGACGAGCCGCTGGACCTGATGAAGCTGGCCGGGGCGTCCGTGTACAAGCGGCTGATCCCGGTGGCCGTCGGGGTCGTCGTCGTCGGCGTGGTCGTCTGGCTGCTGGTGCGATGACGTCCGGCGGCCCGCTGCTGCCCGCCGTCGACCGCGCCGCGTTCGCCGTGGCGCTCACCGGACGGCTCAGGGAGTGCGGTCTGGCCGCCGGTCTCACCGCCACACAGGATTTCGCGCGGGCCCTGGCCCGGACCACGCCCACCACCCGTACGGCCCTGTACTGGACGGCCCGCGTCACCCTGGTGCGCGATCAGCCGGACCTGGCGGTGTTCGACCGGGTCTTCGACTCCGTCTTCGGCGAGGCCGTGCCGGGTCTGGACCCCGCCGCCCGGCGCACCGGCCCCGGCACCCTCACGCCCGACGAGGACGGGACGGGACGCCGGCCGCCCGCCGGGCCCCGGGACAGTGCCGGCTCCGCCCCGGGGGACGCGCTGCCCTGGATCACCCTGCCGCCCGCCGACCGTGCCGGGCGTGAGGAGACGCACCACCTCACCGTGCCGCAGCGGCTGCCGAGCCGGCTGGCCGCCGAGGTGGACACCCCGTTCCAGCAACTCGACCCGCGGGATCTGGAGCTGATCGGGCGCTGGCTGGAGACGGCGCTGCGGGAGTGGCCCACCCGCCGCACCCGCCGGTACACCGTGCGGCGGGGCGGCCCTCGGATCGCCGTCCGCGAGACGACGGCGCGCTCCCGGCGCACGGGCTGGGAGCCGGTACGGCTGGTGCGGGCCGGGCCGCGGCGCAGGCCCCGCAGAGTGGTCGTCCTGTGCGACGTCAGCCGGTCGATGCAGGCGCACGCGGTGGCGTATCTGCATCTGATGCGTGCCCTCGCCCGTACGGTGGACGCCGAGGTCTTCGCGTTCGCGACCTCGCTGACCCGGCTCACGACGGTGCTGGCCCACCGCTCCGCCGGGGCGGCGGTCGATCTGGCGACGGAGCGTGTCACGGACCGGTTCGGCGGCACCCGGATCGCGCACTGCCTGGGCACGCTGCTCGCCTCGCACCACGGCGGCGCCCTGCGCGGCGCGGTGGTGCTGATCTGCTCCGACGGCTGGGACGGCGACCCGCCGCAGGAGCTCGCCGCGGCCATGGCCCGGCTGCGGCGCCGTGCGCACCGCGTGATCTGGCTCAACCCGCGGGCCGCCGCCCCCGGCTTCGAACCCCGGACCTCGGCCCTGGCCGCGGCGCTGCCCTACGTCGACCTCCACCTCCCGGCGGACTCCTTCGCCGCGCTGCTGCGGGTACCGGGCGAGATAGCGTGCTGCGACCGCGGACGGGGCACGTGCCGGGCCGCCGGGGTCAGCTCCACAGTGTCACGTGGACGGCCGGGCGGAAGCGGCCCGCGGTGACGCCCGCGCCGCGCAGCATGGCCTGGATCGCGCGCGGGGTGGTGACGAAGCGGCGCAGCTCGGCGGCGACGGGTGACACGTCACGGTCCTTGAGGGCCAGCAGGTTCCAGGAGCCGCGCAGCGGGAGCGCGGGTCCGGCGAGTCTGCACAGGTCTTTGGCGGCGAGGTCCTTGGCGACGGCGAACGCCACGGCGAGGGCCACGCCCTTGCCGTGCTTGGCCTCGTCGAGGGCGGCGGCGTGGCTCTGGAAGATGCGCTGGTTGTGCTCGGGTACGCCGAGGCGGCGCAGCACGGCCGGGACCATACCGGTCCTGCCGACCGCCGAGGGGCCCAGCAGCCAGGTCTGGTCGCGGAGCTCGGCGGCGGTGACCCCGCCCGCCGCGAGCGGGTGGTCGCGGCCCACGACCGCGATCACCTGGTAGTTGAGGAAGGGGGTGCAGGAGAGCGCGTCGTCCACGACGGCGGGCCGGGGTCCGATGGCCACGTCGACGGCCCGGGTGAGCAGCAGCGGGGCGAAGTCCTGCGGTTCGTGCACGCTCAGCTCGACGTCGAGGTCGTCGGCGCGGCCCGCGAACAGCTCGATGAGGCCGGGCGCGGCGTGCTCGGCGAACAGGGCGGACCCGGCGATCCGCAGCATGCGGCGGCCGGATCCGGCCTCCCGCACCTCGAGGATGGTGCGGTCCTGGAGGCCCAGCATCTCGGCCGCGCGGCTGGCGAGCCGCAGTCCGCCGGGGGTGAACGCGAGTCCGTTCGCCGTCCTGGTGAACAGCCGGTCGCCCAGCTCTTTGCGCAGGTGGGCGATGTGCATCGAGACGGCTGCCTCGCTCACCTCCAGATCGGCCGCGGCGGCCTTGACGGACCCGAGGCGGACCGTCGCGGCGAAGGCTCGCAGCTGTGCCGGGGTCAAGAGGAACCTCCCGCGTTCACCACGGGTGACCGATCACCAGTGACCTGCAAGCCAAATTAGCGCACCGGTTCCCCAAGGGCCACAGTCCGTGACGATCTCGTGCGAAGGGGGCGGGAGCCGGCCGGTGGTGGAGGCGGGCGGCAGGAGACCGAGCCCGTCACGACGGGGGAGAGTGACGGGCCCGGCCCTCGTCCACGGTGCCACAGCGGCGGCCGTCGTGCAGCCGCGGGGCGCGTGGCGGCGCGGGCCGTGGCCGGTTACCGATGCCGCCCGCGGGGCCGCGGCGACCTGGCTGCCAGGCCGGATGCCGTCCGGCCCGGCGGCACGGCGGTCCGGCACGGACGTCCGGTCCCCGACGGCCACCCGGTGTCCGCGTGGTACGGGCGGCGGGGGCCGGTCGTCCGGCGGGGTCCGCCGCGGCGCTACGGTGCGGGGATGGACGCGCGCGGTTATCTCTCCGAACTGTTCTCCCTCGACGGCCTGGTCGCGATCGTGACCGGGGGCAGTTCCGGCATCGGGCGGGCCGTCGCGGGGGCGCTGGCGCGGGCCGGGGCGAGCGTGGTGATCGTGGCGCGCGACGAGGCCGGGCTGGCCGGGGCGGTGGCGGAGCTGACGGCCCAGGGCTGCCGGGCGGCCTGGGTGAGCGCCGATCTGGGCGGCCGGGACGGGGTGCGCGAGGCGGCGGAGCGGGCGGCCGGGGTGTTCGGCGAGCCGGACATCCTCGTCAACAGCGCCGGGATCAACCTGCGCCCGCCGATGGGCAAACTGGGCGAGGACGTGTGGGACGCGACGATGGCGCTGAACCTGGAGGCGCCGTATCTGCTGGGCCGGCGGTTCGGCCCGGGGATGGCCGGGCGGGGCTTCGGGCGGATCATCCACATCAGCTCCCAGCAGGCGCACCGGGCCTTCGTGCAGAGCGGGGCCTACGGTGTCTCGAAGGGCGCGCTGGAGTCGCTGGCCCGCTCCCAGGCCGAGGCGTGGTCGCCGTACGGGGTCACCTGCAACACTCTGGTGCCGGGGTTCGTCATGACGCCGCTGAACGCCCGGCTGTCGTCCGATCCGGAGAAGGTGGCGGCGCTGGCCGCGCGTACCCTGACCGGGCGCAACGGCCTGGCGGAGGACTTCGCCGGTGCGGCGGTGTTCCTGGCGGGGCGGTCCTCCGGCTATGTCACCGGGCAGTCGGTGTTCGTCGACGGCGGGTTCTCCGTGCACTGAACCGCTCTCCGGTCCCGGGGGCGGGCCCCGGGACCGGATGGGCGCGGTGGCCGGCTACCGGGCGGCCGGTGCGGCCGGGAGAGCGAAGACGTGGGCCGGTGAGATGATCCGGGTGATCGCCTCGCCGAGCACCGTACTGGGCTCCTGGCCCCGGTAGTCGATGTCGGTGTTGAGCAGGACGACGAGGGTCGCGCGCGCCTGGGGCAGATAGACCGTCAGGGACTCGTAGCCCGGCAGGGAGCCGTTGTGGCCGATCCAGCCCTGCACCTTGAAGATGCCGAGCCCGTAGCCGGCGCCCGGGACCGGGGTGGCCGGGGTGATCAGCCGCTGTTTCTGCAGGGCGGGGCTGATCAGCCGCTTGCCGCTGGGCAGTTGACCGGTGGCGACGGTGCGCGCCCAGACGCGCATGTCCTGCAGCGTGGAGATCATGGCACCCGCCGCCCAGCCCCAGGAGGGGTTCCAGTCGGCCGCGTCCTCGACCTTGCCGCTCGCCGTCTGGTTCGTGTAGCCCTGCGCGTGCGGCCGCGGGAACTCGCTGCCGGTCGGGAACAGGGTGTGGGTGAGCCCGGCGGGGGTGAGGATGTGCTGCTGTATGTAGCCGGCGAGGGACTGACCGCTGATCTTCTCCACGACCAGGCCGAGGAGGATCAGATTGGTGTTGCTGTACTCGAACTTCGCGCCGGGCGGGAAGTTCACGGGGTGTCCGAAGGAGTAGCCCAGCAGTTGCCGCGGGGTGAACGGCCTTCTCGGATTCGAGGTGAGCGCCTTGTAGAAGGCGTCGTCCGCCGAGTAGTTGAACAACCCGCTGCGCATCCCGGCCAGCTGGCGCAGCGTGATCCGGTTTCCGTTCGGTACGCCTGCGATGTACCTGCCGATGGGATCGTCGAGCCCGATCTTCTTCCGGTCGACGAGCTGGAGCATCGCCGTGACGGTGAAGGTCTTGGTCTCGCTGCCGATGCGCAGGAACAGGCCGGTCCGCATGGGCAGACGGGTGTTCTTGTCGGCGACGCCGAAGGACTTGACGTACTGCCCCTTGTCCGGGGTCCAGATGCCGACGCTGACGCCGGGGATGCCGGCCTGCCCCATGACCCGTCGTACGGTGGTGTCGAGCTGCCGCTGGACGGCCGGGGTGAGGTCACGGACCGCACCGCCGGCGGTCGGGGCCGGGGTCGGTGAAGGCACCCGGGCCGCGGTGGACGGCGGGGCGGACGGCAGCGCGACCGCGGTCCCGCCCGCGGCCGACGCCATCAGCGTCCCCGCCGCCGCGACCGCGACGGTCCCGCCGCGCAGCCGGCGCAGCCATGGGGAAGGTCCTGGCAGATGGGTGGAGTACCGCTGTGTCATGGGCAGCTCCCGCGTCGGTGAATCCGTGCCGCACAGCCGCGGCCGGACCGGGACGCAGGCCGCTCGCGGCCCGGCGCCATCAGCATAGGAGCGCCTCAGCGGCCCCGCCCGTCGTGGCCCGTCCCACCCGTCACGCGGGGACGTCGTACGCGAAGATCCGCACCAGCTCCTCGATGGTGGAATGGAGTTCGCGGTGCAGGGCGGTGAGGTCGAGCCCGTCGTCGCCGACGACGGTCAGCAGGGCGCGCTCGTTGATGGCCTGGACGACGACGTGGCAGCCGACGCCCCGGGTGGCCACGTCCCGCAGCCCCTTCGCCCCGGCTTCCTCCGCCATGCGCCGGCCGAGGCTGAAGGTGGCGGCGGAGAGCGCGGCGATGGACTCCGGGTGGACGGCGTCGGTGTCGGCGGCGACCAGAAGGCCGTCGACGGTCGAGATGACGGACTCGCTGACTCCCATCACCTTGTCTCGCAGGGCCGTGAGCACCGCGATCAGCGGCTCGGGCCTCTGGCTACTGGGCATGAACACTCCTGGGTGGGACGTCGGAACGGTGAGACGGTCGGTGCGTGAAACGGTCGGTGCGTGAAACGGCCGGGCGGTGAGGACGGCCGTTCGGCCGAACGGCTGAACGGCCGGCTCGGGGAAACGATCGGCTCGGGGAAACGATCGGCTCGGGGAAACGGTCGGGCGGTGAGGCGGAGGAACGGTGACGCCGGGGGGAGGAACGGCCGAACGGTGCGGCGGCGGACCGGCGGCGTGCCGGTGAGGGCGGCCGCGCACCGCCGTCGCCGTCTCCGCCCCTGACTTCATGGTCGCCGCCGGCGGCACGACGGTTCCACCGCAGGCTCAGAGACGGTCGCGCAGCAGCGCGTGGACGCGTCTGAGGAGGTCCGCGTCGGGCTGGTGGTCCGCGAGATCGGCGGGCGGGGCGGGCAGTCCGCCGGAGCCGCCCGGACGACGCGCGGCGAGGGCGGCCCGCTGCGGCAGCGGGACGTGCGGGCCCTGGGCCCCGCCCCGGGCCGGGACGGCCACCGCGCCGGACACCGGGATCCGGTCCCGGGCCGGATCCCGGCCCGGGCCCTCGCCACGGTCGGCGCGCAGTGCGCGGGCCGTGGCGAGGATGCGGCGCCTGGCTGTTCTGCGGCGGCGTGAACTCACGCGCCGTCCTCACGGTGCAGGGGGTGCGCCCCGGGTCTGCGCCGGGGAAGCTGCACGGCCTCGGGCGGCGGCACCGTGCGGTCCCCGGGCAGCCGGGGCGCGGTGCTGGGGCGGCCCGCCGTGCCGGGGACCTCGGGGCGTACGAGGCCGAGCTCGTGCATCTGCGCCAGGTCCAGCATGACGGCGTAGGTGCCGCGGCCCACCGCGAAGGCGACGTCCCGGGGGGTGCGGCGGCCGTTGATCACCCGGAGCAGTGCCGCGTACCGTGGCGGGACGTGCACCGGCAGGGCCGCGGCCGGGCGGATCCGGGTGCGGGCGAACTCCGCGGGCGGCCCCCACATCCGGTCGATCAGTGCCAGGCGCCGGTTGGTCTCGGCGGCGAGGCGGCGCGGTGCGAAGCCCGGACCGGAGACCGGGGCCGCGGTCACGTCGGCGACCTCCCAGTCGCCGGGCGGGCCCAGGGTGAGTGCGAAGGCGGCGTCGAACACGGCGGCGGTGCAGACGATCTCGAACTCGGCTCTGCCGAGCAGTCCGCGGGCCTCGAGTTCGTCCCCGAGGCGGCCCTCCCGGCCGTCGCAGGCGGCGCAGGCCGCCGTCCAGGGCTCGTCCTCGACGCGGCCGGACTTGAGGAGGACCGATTCGACGCTGGGCGCGCCGGGGGTGTCGACGGCGATGACCAGGCCCTTGCGCAGATGGATCCTGCCGCCGGGAGCCCCGGTCACCAGGACGGTGCCGTCGTGGCCCGCGTCGTACAGCGCGTTGAGCAGGGCGGGGACGTTTCGGGGGGTGCGGACGGCGGCGTTCACGCGGCGCCTCCCGCCTCGATCGAGTACAGACCCAGTTGGTGGAGGGCCATGGCGAGGTTGGCGCGGCCGCGTTCGAGTCTCGCCGTCAGCAGCAGGGCGTCGCCCTGGCGTGGCAGCACTCTCAGGACGAGCTGGTACCGGCTGCCGGTGACGACGACGCTCTCCAGGTCCCCCTGTGCTCCCGCCGCGTGGAGCCGGTCACCGAGGGAGGCGGCGAACCGGCTGCACTCCACGGCGTCCGTGCCCCCTTCGCCCACCTCGCCGTAGGTCAGCCCGGTGACGGCATCGACGAGTGCGGCTCCTGTGATCCCCGGCACGTCGAGCAGACGGCCCAGGGAATCTTCGACTGATGACACCGACACCCTTTCACGAACACTTCACATGACATCAGTAAACACAGTAGTTTAATCCGAAAGCGTCAGGACAGGGTGTCCGTACGACTTTTTCTGACAACTTGTCATAAGGGTCGTCAAAGCCGTGTCGTACACGGATGGAAGGCAGCAACACATGAGCATCGAGACCGCACTCAAGGAAGCCATGGCGATCGACGGCGCCATCGGCGTGGCCGTGGTCGACTACGAGAGCGGTATGTCCCTGGGCACCCTGGGCGGCGGTCCGGCGCTGGACCTGGAGATCGCTGCCGCGGGCAACACGGAGGTCGTCCGCGCCAAGGCACGGACGCTCGCCACGCTCGGCATGGAGGACACGGTCGAGGACATACTGATCACCCTGGGCCAGCAGTACCACCTGATCCGCCCGCTCGCCAGCAGCAACAGCAGCCTCTTCCTCTACCTCGCCCTCGACCGGAACCGCGGCAACCTGGCCCTGGCCCGGCACGCCCTCAAGCGCATCGAGAGCACCCTGGAGGTCTGATCCGCCCGGCCCGGCGGCCGTTCGTCCCGGGCTTCCGGCACAGCCCGTCCGGCGGGCCCGGTGCACGGTGCGTCGCCGCCGTGTCCCGGGTCCGCGGTCCTGTTCCCCCGGCACGCCCGTCACACCGTCGTGGCCGCCGCGTCCGCCGTGTCCGGCACGTCCGGTGTGTCCGTCGCGCTCCTCGGCCGGCGGGCCAGCAGCTTGCCCAGCTCCCACAGCCCGAGCAGCACGATCGCCGACAGCAGCGCCCAGCCGAACTCCCGCGCGTTGATCTGCGTGGTGCCGAGCATGCTCCGGAACCCGTCGAGCTGCGTGGCGAGAACGGCGAGGACGATCTGGGCCAGGGCCGCCCTGTTCATCTGCTTGCTGTCGAACGTGGCCGGGGTCAGCACCGAGTCCGTCTCGCTGCGGCACTCGAAGGCGGCCACCACCAGACACAGCGCGAACGCCGTGAACGCCATCGAGTTGCCCACGGCGGCACTGCCGTAGCGCACCTGGCCGATCTTGATCAGTCCGAGCAGGATGACGGTGAGGGCCAGTCCGCCCAGCCCGACCGTCGTGACCACGGAGCGGGTGAGCACCGACTCGCCGCGCGGCCGCGGACGGCGCCGCATCAGTCCCGGGCTCTCCTGGTCGAAGCCGAGGGCGAAACCGAACGACGCGTTGACCACGAAGTGGATCCACAGCACCTGCGCCGGGCTGAACGGCTCGCCGCCCGCGATGTTGAAGAGCGTGGCCCCGAGGAACGTCAGCACGAAGGTCACCAGGAGCAGGAGCACGAACCGGATGTACTTGCTCAGATTGTCGTAGATCTTCCGGCCCTGTTCGACGGCGTAGACGATCGTGGCGAAGTTGTCGTCGGAGAGGATCATGCGTCCGGCGTTCTTGGCGACGTCGGTGCCGCTGCCCATGGCGATGCCGATGTCGGCGGCCTTGATGGCCGGGGCGTCGTTGACTCCGTCCCCGGTCATCGCGACGACATCGCCCTTCTTCTTGAGCAGCCCTGCCAGCAGCACCTTGTGTTCCGGCGCGACCCGCCCGACGACACCGATCCCGTCGATCCGGGCCAGTTGCTCCTGCTCGGGCAGCGCCGCGAACTCGGCGCCGAGGACCGCATCGCCGGTGATGCCGAGGCGGCGGGCGATGGCGGCGCCGGTGGTGACGTCGTCCCCCGTCACCATGCGGACCCGGATGTGCGCGGCCTGCGCGCTCGCCACCGCGGCGCGGGACTCCTCGCGCGGCGGGTCCACCATGGCGACCAGGCCGGTCATGGTGAGTCCGGTGACCAGGGCGAGCAGATCGCCGTCGGGGTCGAACCCGGCCGGGTCCAGATCGCGGACGGCGGCGGCCATCACCCGGTGCCCCTCGCCGGCCATCCGGTCGGTCTCGATCTCCAGACGCTCGCGCAGGGCGTCGTCCCACGGCACGGTCCCGTCGGCGGTGAGCGCGCCGGCCACCCGCGCCGTCACCGCCGGTCCGGCCCCCTTGACGAAGCAGCGCACGACCGGGCGGCCCGCGGCGTCGACGGCGGAGTTGAACGTCGCCATCAGTTTGTAGGAGGGATCGAACGGCAGGGTGGCGAGGCGCGGGAGGCGGTCCCGGGTGGCATCGGTGTCGAGGCCGGCCTTGTGCCCGAGGACGAGGAACGCGCCCTCGGTGGGGTCGCCCACCACCTCCCCGTCCACCAGTCGCGCGTCGCTCGCGACGACGAACGGCAGGATCGCCTCCTCCACGCCGGCCCCGCGTCCGGCCGCGTGCCGGACCTGGCCCGCGAGGTCGTAGCCCGTGCCCGAGACGGTGTAGCGGTCGGTGGCGCTCAGCACCTCCACGACGGTCATCTGGTTCATCGTGAGGGTGCCGGTCTTGTCCGAGTTGATCGCCGAGGTGAAGGCCAGGGTCTCGACCGAGGGCAGTTCCTTGACGATGGCGTTGCGCCGGGCCAGGTTCACGCTGCCGACCGAGAGGATCGCCTGGGTCACGGTCGGCAGGGCCTCGGGGATGGCGGCGATGGCGAGGGAGACCGCACTGACGAACAGCGCGTCCCACGCCTGGCCGCGGGCGCGTCCCATGGCGAACATCACGATCATGGTCAGGCCGGCCGCTCCCGTGATCCAGATCGTGAGGGTGTTGAGCTGCTTGGTCAGCGGCGGGACCTCGCGCGCGGTGGCGGACAGCATCCCGGCGATCCTGCCGAGTTCCGTGTCCGCGCCGGTGCCGGTGACGACGAGCAGTCCGCTGCCGTGCGTCACCGGGGTGTTCATGAACGCCATGTCCGTCTGGTCGCCGGGCCCCAGCACGCCGCCGGACGACGCCGCCCCCGGCACCGAGGTGTCCTTGACGGCGGGAACGCTCTCCCCGGTGAGCGCGGACTCGTCGATCTGGAGGGAGTTGGCCTCGATGATCCGGCCGTCGGCGGGCACCTGGTCGCCCGCCGCGATCAGCACGATGTCGCCCACCACCAGCTGTTCGGCCGGTATCTCCTGCTCGGTGCCGTCCCGGCGCACCCGGGCGGTGGCCTTCATCATCGACTTCAGCGCGTTCATCGCGCTCTCCGCCTTGCCCTCCTGCCGCAGGCCGCCCACCGCGTTCAGCAGGGTGAGCAGCGTCAGCAGGACGGCCGTGCTCCATTCGGCGATCACGAGGGAGACGACGGCGGCACCCAGCAGGACGAGCTGCATGTAGCTGCGGTACTGGTCGAGGAAGCGCAGCCACATCGGCCGCGGCTTCTCCTCGGGCAGCGCGTTCGGACCGTTCGCGGCCAGCAGTTCGGCCGCCTTCGCCGCCGTCAGCCCGGCCGCGGGCTCCACGGTGAAGGACGCGGTCACGTCACGGGCGGGGCGCGCGTACCAGTCCGGCCGGGTCCGGGGCCGCTGTCCTGCCGGGATCGACTGCAAGGCCGCCATGGTCGTGTCTCCGATCGGGATCGGTCGTTCCCCCCGTACCGGACCTCTGTGCCGCTCCCGCCCGGCACGCCTGCGCACCGGGCGGGAGCGGCACAAGGACGGCTAGCCTTTGGGCATCCGGTGCCGGGCCGCGTACGGGTCTGCGGGCTCCCCCTTGGGTGCCTCGGCCTCCAGGCCCTCCTTGGCGGCCAGCAGCTTCTTCCTGGCCTCCGCCGGGACCTTGGGGTACCGGGGGTCGATCTCCATCAGCGTGTGGGCGAGGATCGCCGCCGTGCACAGCCGCGCGAACCACTTCCGGTCCGCCGGTACGACGTACCAGGGCGCCCAGCGGGTGCTGGTGTGGGACAGCATCTCGGAGAACGCCGCCCGGTAGTCGTCCCAGTAACGGCGCTCGTGGACGTCGGCCGCGGAGAACTTCCAGTTCTTGTCCGGCAGGTCGATGCGCTTCAGGAAACGCATCCGCTGCTCCTCCTTGGAGAGGTTCAGGAAGATCTTGACGATCATGAAGCCGTTCTCGGTCAGATACCGCTCCCAGTCGTTGATCTGCCGGTAGCGACGCTGCCAGATCTTCTCCGTCCGGGCGCTGTCCGGCAGTTTCTGCCGCTCCAGGACCTCGGAGTGCACCCGCACGACGAGAACCTCCTCGTAGTGCGAACGGTTGAAGATCGCGATCTCGCCGCGGCCGGGCAGCCGCTGGGCGTAGCGCCACAGGTAGTCGTGGTCGAGTTCCTCGGCGGAGGGCACCTTGAAGCTGCTGACCTTCACGCCCTGCGGGTTCACCCCGCTCATCACGTGCCGGATCGTGCCGTCCTTGCCACCCGCGTCGAGGCCCTGGAGGCAGAGCAGTACGCCGTAGGTGTCCTGCGCGGCGAGCCGGTCCTGGTACTCGGCGAGCAGTGACACGCCGACCTTCAGAAGTTCGTCGCTGTGCTCCTTGCGGATCTGTCCCTTGAAACCGGGGTCGAAGTCCTCGTCCAGGTTGACATGGGAGCCGGGTTTCACGCGCAGCGGCTCGATGAGCTCCGCGACACGTTCGGCTCTGCTGGCTCGTGCCATACCGGCCCTTCCCTCTCTGCGCTCATGGTGCGGACAGCGGGTCGCCCTGCGGCGGTGCCGGACGGGACCGGCGGGCGGCGGAGTCGAGGGCGGCGCGGGCCCGGCGCTCGACGAGGATGGGCACGAAGGCCCGGACCCTGGCCTGCCGGAAGGCATCGCGGGCTTCCGCCACGGCGCGCTCGACGGTGGTGCCGTCGAGCGAGCCGTAGGCCCGGCACAGGCGTCCGAGCACGTCGCGTACGGCGTCCTCCTCGTCGCGCCGCAGCCGTGTCCCGGGGTGCTCCCGACCGCGCTCCTCGACGCTCACGGGTTCCCCGAAGCCCACGGGCTCCTCCAGGCTCACGGGCTTCGTGAGCCTCACGGGTTCCGTGAGCCTCACGCCGGCGCCGCCCGGTCCGCCCGGACCACCGGGGCCGGGTGGTGCGCCGTCTGTGAGGCCCCGGACAGGGCGGATCCGCAGTGCGTTGCGCAACGTCACAGATCGCATGCCGCACGCCTCCTGACCTCGTGCACCAAGCGCCGTTCATCACCTGTTCGTGGGTCCCACCAGCCTCATTCTCAGGCCGGAACGGCAAGATCGCCCTTCGGGCGGCACGGCTCTGCGGGACGGCCGCACCGGCGTGCCCCGTCCCGCAGAGCCGTGCCGCCCGCCGGTGTTATCGTCGGCCCACGCCGGGCGGAGTACGGAGGGCCCCGTGGAACTGCGCTGGCTGGAGTCGTTCGTCACCGTCGCCGAGGAACTGCACTTCGCGCGGGCGGCCGACCGGCTGCATCTCGCCCCGTCGGCGCTCAGCGCCCAGATCAGGGCCCTGGAGTCGCATCTGGGCGTACGGCTGATCGACCGCGGACGGCGGGCCCGTCCCGCCCTGACCGGCGCCGGGCGGCTGTTCCTGGAGGAGGCGCGGCTCACCCTCGCGCAGGCCGCCCGTGCCGAGGCGGTGGGCCGGCGGGCCGGGCGCGGTGAGCTGGGGCAGGCGCAGATCGCCTACGTCGCCTCGGCCGCGTTCTCCGGGGTGCTGACCGACGTCCTCACCCGCTGCTCGGCCGACGGCGCCGAACTCACCCTACAAGTGAGGGAGTTGGAGACCCCGGCACAACTGGAGGCGCTGGCCTGCGGGGACGTCGACGTCGGTTTCCTGCGCTGGCGCCCGCGCTACCCGCCCGAGGTCACGGCCGTCGGTCTGCTCACCGAGGAGATCGTCCTGGCGCTCCCGGCGGGGTCACCGGCGGCGGCGTACGACGCGGTCCCGGCCGCACGGCTGCGCGACGAGTGCTTCGTGGCCCCGCACTTCGACGAGGAGTACGGCTGCCGGGACCAGATCCTCGAGGTCGCCGCGTGCGGCGGGTTCAGTCCGCGGTGCGCTCCCCCGGTACGGGACTACGTGGCCGCGCTGACGCTGGTCGGGGGCGGTCTCGCGGTGGCGCTGGTGCCCGCCTCGCTGCGCCGGGTGCGGATCCCGGGCGTGGTCTACCGGCCGCTGGCGGACGTGGCGCCGGCCACCCGGCTGGTCGGCGCCTTCCGCAGGGGCGAGACCTCGCCCGCGGTGCGCACGGTGATCCGCAGGATGCGGGAGGCGGCCTCGGCCGCCGCCTTGCGGGAGACCGCGTCCGGGGACGTCAGCGGAACGCCGCGTGCCCGGTGAGCGCCTGCCCGATGACGAGGGTGTGCATCTCGGCGGTGCCCTCGTAGGTCAGCACGGACTCCAGGTTGTTGGCGTGGCGCAGTGGCGAGTACTCCAGGGAGATGCCGTTGGCGCCGAGGATCGTGCGGCACTCCCGGGCGATGGCGACGGCTTCGCGCACGTTGTTGAGCTTGCCGGCGCTGATCTGCTCGGGGCGCAGCCGGTCGGTGTCCTTCAGCCTGCCCAGGTGGACGGCGAGCAGCGCCGCGGAGCCGAGGGAGACGGCCATGTCGGCGAGCTTCTTCTGGGTGAGCTGGAAGGCGCCGATCGGCTTGCCGAACTGGACCCGCGAGCCGGCGTAGTCCATGGCCGCCTGCAGCGAGTCCCGGGCGGCGCCCACCGCGCCGAACAGGATGCCGAAGCGCGCCTCGTCGAGGCAGGACAGGGGTGCGCGCAGTCCCTCGGCGAGCGGCAGCCGCGCGGCGTCGGGCAGCCGGACGCCGTCGAGGTGCAGTTCGGAGGTGACGGAGGCGCGCAGCGACATCTTCTGCTTGATGTCCCGTGTGGTGAAGCCGGGTGTGCCGCGTGGCACGAGGAAGCCGCGTACGCCGTCCTCGGTCTGCGCCCAGACGGTGGCCACGTCGGCGATGCCGCCGTTGGTGATCCACGTCTTGGTGCCGTCGAGGATCCAGTCGCCGCCGTCGCGGACGGCGCGGGTGCGCATGCCGGCGGGGTTGCTGCCGAAGTCGGGTTCGGTCAGGCCGAAGCAGCCGATGGCCTCGCCGGCGGCCAGCCTGGGCAGCCACTCGCGCTTCTGCTCCTCGGAGCCCCACTTCCGGACGGAGTACATGGACAGGGAGCCCTGCACGGACACGAAGCTGCGGAACCCGGAGTCGGCGGCCTCCAGTTCGAGACAGGCGAGGCCGTAGGAGACCGCGTTGGTGCCCGCACAGCCGTAGCCCTCCAGGTGCATGCCGAGGACGCCGAGCTTGCCCAGTTCCGGGGCGAGTTCGCGGGCGAAGTGGGCGTTCTCGAACCATTCGGCGAGGTGCGGGCGCACCCGTTCGGTGAGGAACCTGGCGACGGTCGCCTGGATCTCGCGTTCCTCGTCGGAGAGGGTGACGGCGAGGTCGAGCAGGTCGAGCGGGTCCTTCAGGGGCTTACGGCTCATCGGGGCTCCTGGGGGTGGGTCACGGGTGTCGGGTCGGGCACGGGCGGGCCGGGCACGGGGGCGTCAGGTGCGGGCGGACCGGGTGCGGGCACGGCGGATGCGGGCACGCCGGATGCGGGCGGACCGGGGAGGACTTCGGCGGTGTGCTGTCCGAGGTGCGGTGGGGGCAGCCGGTAACGGGCCGGGGTGGCGCCGAGGGCGATGGGGCAGGCGATCTGGCGGGCGGGGGCGCCGCCGGGCGGATCCGGGGGAATCTCCACGATGCCGGGCAGTCCGAGCCGCTCCGCGTACGCGAACGCCTCGTCGAGGGTGTTGACGGGCCCGGCCGGCACGCCCGCCGCGAGCAGGACGTCCGTCCAGTGGTCCGCGTCGGCGGCGGCCAGCCGTGCGGCGAGGAGGCTGCGGAGTTCGGCGCGGTGGGCGACCCGGTCGGCGTTGGTGCGGAAGCGGGCGTCGGCGGCGAGGCCGGGCTCGCCCACGACGCCGGCGAGAGCGGCGAACTGGCGGTCGGTGCCGACGGCGACGGCGAGGGGGCGGTCGGCGGCAAGGAAGGTCTCGTAGGGGGCGATGCTCGGGTGGGCGTTGCCCCGACGGCCCGGGACGACGCCGGCGACGGCGTAGCCGGACGCCTGGTTGACCATGGCCGACAGCAGTGAGCCGAGCAGGCTGACCTCGATGCGCTGTCCCTGCCCGGTGGCGTCCCGGTGGCGCAGCGCGGCGAGGATGCCGAGGGCGGCGTGCAGCCCGGTGACGACGTCGACGACGGCGACGCCCGTCCTCACCGGCTCGCCGTCCGGCTCGCCGGTGACGCTCATCAGTCCGCCGACGGCCTGGACGAGCAGATCGTAGCCGGGGAGCGCGGCGCCCGCGCCGCTGCCGAAGCCGCTGATCGAGCAGTAGACCAGCCCGGGCTGCCGGGCGCTGAGTCCGGCGTGTCCGAGGCCGAGGCGTTCCATGGTGCCGGGCCGGAAGTTCTCCACGACGACATCGCATCCGGCGACCAGCGCGCGGGCCCGGTCGCGTCCGGCCGCGGACGCGAGGTCCAGGGTGACGGAGCGCTTGTTGCGGTTGACGGACAGGAAGTAGGTGGAGGTGCCGTCCCGGTCGGCGGGCGGCCGCCAGGCCCGGGTGTCGTCACCGGTGCCGGGCCGTTCGATCTTCACGACGTCGGCGCCGAGGTCGGCGAGGAGCATGGTGGCGTACGGTCCGGCGAGGACCCGGGAGAAGTCGGCGATGCGCACGCCGTCCAGCGCGCCGCGTCCCGCTGTGCCGGGTCCGCCGCCGGTGTCCGGCGTCCTGTGCTGGCCCACGTCGTCTCCTCTCCGCCGCCCGGCCGGACGGCCGGGGTCCGCCGTGCTCCGGCACGGCCCCCTCACCCTGGCCCGGCGGAGGATCACCGGTCAACGACGTACCCGCGCATCTTTGTGCGCGCCGGACGCACCGTCCGCCAGGGCCCCGGTCCGGCCCAGGAGCCCGGCGGCGAGCAGGACCGCGGTGGCGGTGAGGGCGGCGCCCCGCCAGCCGAAGCGGTCGAGCAGGGGCGCGGCGGCCGCGGTGCCGAGGGCGCCGACGAGGAAGTACAGCACCAGGTAGACGCCGCTGAGGCTGCCGCCGCGGTCGGGGTCGATGCCGATGACGCGGCTCTGGTTGGCGGCCTGGGCGGCGAAGCAGCCCGCGTCGAACAGGGCGAGGCCGAGGACGGTGACCGGCGGGGATCCGAGGCCGGTGGTCAGCAGGGCGGTGCCCGCGGCGGCGGTGAGCATGCTCACGGCGATGACCGTGCCGGGCGTGTGGCGGTCGGCCAGGCGGCCGGTGAGCGGGAGCGCGGCGAAGCCGAGGAGGCCCGCGAGGCCGTAGAGGCCGATGGCGGCGGGGCTGAGGGAGTACGGCGGGCGGCCGAGGGCGAGGGTGAGGGCGACCCAGACGAGGTTGAAGGCGAAGTACCAGAGGCCGCCGCACAGCACGGCGCGGCGCAGGGCCGCGTGCCGCCGCAGCAGGCGGGGCAGCGAGGCGACGGTGGTCAGGTAGCCGCCCCGGTACGGCGGCCGCTGCCGGGGCAGGAGCCGCAGGGCGGCGAGCGCGCACAGCAGGACGAGCGCGGCGAAGGCGAGCAGCATCCGCCGCCAGCCGAGGGCGTCGGCGAGGGCGCCGCCGGCGAGCCTGCCGAGCAGGATGCCCGCGGACAGGCCCGTGGCCACGCCGGCGACGGCGGTGGCGCGCCGTCCGGGCGGGGCGTGCCGGCCTGCGATGCTGCTGCCCTGGGCGGCGACCGAGGCGGTCGCACCGACGGCCAGGTACGCGGCGAGCAGGATCCCCACATGGGGCGCGCTCGCGGCCAGGACGAGGGCGGCGGCCAGGGCGGTGAGCTGTCCGGCGACCAGGCGGTGCGGGGGCAGCCGGTCGACGAGCGGGAGCAGCAGGGCGAATCCGGCGGTGCAGCCGGTGAGCGCGGCGGTCGGGACGAGGCCGATCACCGGGGCCGGGGCGCCGAGTTCGCGGGCGACCTCGGTGAGCGCGGGCTGGATCGCGTAGTTGTTGGAGATCGCCACCGCGGCGACGACGGCGAGCAGCAGGGTGCGGCCCCGTTCCGGCGGCGGGGTCACGGCCGCTGGTCCTGGGTCAGGACGACGGCGTAACGGCATTCCGTGGCACCGGTGTTGACGAAGGTGCGGGGTGCGGGCCCGCCGAGTTCGACGGTGTCGCCCGCGTCGAGTTCGTGCACGGTGTCACCGTCGTGGAAGGCGAGGCGTCCCTCCAGCACCCACACGACCTGCCGGACGAAGGCGAAGGCGGCGGCCGGATACGGCACTTCGGCCCCGGCGGGCAGCCGGATCTCGGCGATCTCGGCGGGGAAGCCGGGCCGGGTGATCTGGCGGCGGCGGTATCCGGTGGCGGGGTCGGTCCACTCGGCGGCCTCGGCCAGGCGCCGCACCTGTGTGCCGCTCCCGGCCGGATCGCCGTCGGGTGTGCCCTCGGCGAGCGCGAGCAGGGAGGCGACGCTGAGCCGGAACGCGGCGGACAGCTTGCCGAGGACGACGGCGGTGGGGCTGCTCTCGCCGCGCTCGATCCTGCTGATCATCGCCTGGGAGACTCCCGAGGCCTCCGCCAGCTGCGCCAGTGTCCACCGGCGGCGTTCCCGCTCGGTGCGCACGCGGGCGGCGATCTGCCCGACCAGAGGATCTACTATGTTGGACATGAATCCACTATACGAGAAGAACGAGGGCGGCACGGTGGTGGTGCGGCCCGCGCGCCCCGGTGACGCGGAGGCCGTCCGCGCCATCCGCAACCACGCGATCGAGCACTCGACGGCGCTGTGGACGGACACCCCGCTGTCCCCCGCCGACGGTGTCGCCTGGCTCGCGCAGCACCTCGCGCGCGGCTCGGCGTTCGTCGCCGAACTGCCGGGCGCGCCGGGCGAGGTCGCCGGTTTCGCCGCGTACGGCCCCTGGCGGCAGCTCGACGGCTACCGCCACACGGTGGAGAACTCGGTCTATGTCCGCGAGGACCGGCACGGGCTCGGCGTCGGTACGGCGCTGCTGGGGACGGTCGTCGGCGCGGCGCGCGACGCCGGGCACCACGTCATGATCGCGGGTATCGAGGCCGGGAACGGCGCGTCGGTCCGGCTGCACGAGCGGTTCGGGTTCGAGGACGTGGGCACGGTGCGGGAGGTCGGCGTGAAGTTCGGCCGCTGGCTGGACCTGACGCTGATGCGGCTGGAGCTGGGCGGGACGGACCCGGGTGCCTGACCCGGCGTCACACGACTTGCGAGTGACCGGTGTCGTCCCGCGAGCCGTCCGCCCTCTTCCGGCGGGCGGCCCACCGGCCCCGCCCGGTGCCCCGGGACCGCTTCGCGCCCCTTCACACGATCGCGTAAGAGTCAAATCGGGGCACGCACGGGCATCGGACACGCGAGACTGCCCCTGTGCTGAGCAACCTGCCCGCGATCCCCGCCGAGTTCGTCGGCCGCCTGGGCGAAGTGGCCCATGTCTCGCGGTTGCTGCGTCTGCACCGGCTGGTCACCCTCACGGGGCCGGGCGGAGTCGGCAAGAGCCGGCTGGCGCTGCACAGCGCGGACACCGAGCGGAAGACACGTCGGCTGACCGTGCGCTGGGCGGATCTGTGGCAGCTCACGGACGACCGTGCGCTCGTCGCCGCCGTCGCCGACGCACTCGGCTTCGCCGACCACACGGCGGGGGCCGCCCTCGACGCGCTCGTCACGTGGCTGTCGGGGAAGGACCTGCTGCTCGTACTGGACTCCTGCGAGCATCTGCTGCCCGGCTGCCAGGCCCTGGTGGGGCATCTCCTGGAGCACTGCCCGGGACTCACCGTCCTCACGACCGGCCGGGAGCCGCTCGGCCTGCCGGGCGAACACCGGGTGGAAGTGGAGCCGTTGCCCGCCAGCACGGACGCCGTGCATCTGCTGGGCCGGCTCGCCGCCGCCATCAGCAGACCGCTGACCGGCACCCCGGACATGATCGTGGCGACCCGGCTGTGCCGCCGTCTCGAGGGCATCCCCCTCGCCGTGGAGCTGATCGCCGGGCAGCTGCCGGACCGCACCCTGGAACAGATCGACGCGGACCTGGCCTCCCGTCTCGACCTCGCCGCCACCGGCCCGCGCGGCGGCCCGCCGCGGCACCGGGCACTGCGCACCACCATCGGCTGGAGCCATGAACTGTGCCTGCCCGCCGAGCGGTTGCTGTGGGCGCGGCTGTCGGTGTTCCGCGGCGCGGTGGACGCGTACACGGTGCGGGCGGTGTGCGCGGGCGGCCCGCTCGCTCCCCCGGACGTGATGCCGGCGCTCGCCGGGCTGGAGCGCAAGTCGGTGCTGAGCCGTCGCGGCGACGTCTATCACATGCTCGACACCGTCCGGGAGTACGGCCGTATGTGGCTCGGCGAGCTCGGCGAGAGCGGCGAACTCGCCGACCGGCACGCCCGTTACTACCTGGAGATGGCACGACGCGCCGACGAGGGCTGGCTGGGGCCCGATCAGACCCGCTGGTACGCGTGGATCGGCGCCGTGCACGCCGACCTGTGCGCGGCGCTGGACCGGCTGCTCGACGTACGGCCGCACGACGCCGTGGAGCTGAGCGGCGTCCTGGGCTTCTTCTGGAGCTGCTGCGGCCGTCTGCCGGAGGCCACGCAGTACCTCGAGGACGCGCTGGGCTCGTCCGCCGAGCCCGGTCCCGGCCGGGTCCGGGGGCTGTGGGCGCTGGGCGTGGTCCGGGTGCTGCGGGGCGAACTCGAGACGGGGCGGGCCCTCGCCGATATGTGCCGTCACGAGGCCGAGACCCGGGGCGATCTCGACGGCGTCCTGCGTTCCGCGTACCTCATGGGGCTGATCCATCTGCTCGGCGGCCTCCCCATGGCCGCCAGGCATGTGGTGGACCTCGGTCTGCAGCAGGGCGGTGGCGCGCCGCGGGAGACGGCGGCCCATGTGCTGTGCCGGCTGGTGCGGGTCTTCGCGCTGACCGCGCAGGGCCTGCTGGAGCAGGCGCGGCGGGAGGCCGAGGAGCTGCGGCGGCGCAGCGCGGCGCACGGCGAGTGGTGGGCCCGTTCGTACGCCGACTACCAGCTCGCCCTCATCGCCCTGTTCGAGGACCGCGCGGCACGGGCGACGGCGCACGCCGTGTCCATGCTGGAGGGCAAGCGCCGGATCGGCGACAGCTTCGGGGTGGCCCTCGGGCTGGACGTGCTGGCCTCCTCGCTCGCCGCGCAGGGCGCGGGCGAGCGCGCGGCCGCCGCGTTCACGGCGGGCGAGACGTTCTGGGGCGCGGTCGGACATCCGCAGCGGGGGACACCGGAGCTCGGTCCGGTGCGTGAGCGGTACGAGCGCACCGCCCGCACCCTGCTGGGCGGGGAGCGGTACGACGACGTGGTCGCCCGGACGCTGCTGCGGGACCCCGGCGAGGTGCTGGCGGAACTGCTGGAGCCGCCGCCCGGGGAGAACCCCTGACGGGAACCCGGGCGGGGCTCCCGGCGACACCCCGGACGAGGGCGCAAGTCGGGGCCCGCGGACAGTGACGCCGCGGAAGGACAATCGTTGAAGAAGATGTGAATCTTATGTGCTCACCGACGGCCCCGGGGGACGGCGTCCCCCGGCAGCGCCCCGCCGCGTCCCGCGTGGCCGACGCACCCGCGCCCCGCACCGCCCCGTCCGCCCGGCCTCACCACGGCGGAGCCGGCCTGTGAGGCCCGGCCCGGTGCGTGCCGACCTGGACATGGCCTATCTGGTCTCGGCCCACGACTCCCTCCGGGTGCCCGTGGAGCTGCGCTTCGACCCCGGCGATCCGCTCGCCGTGCGCATCACCTTCAACCCCGGCGACGACACCGCCGTGACCTGGCGGTTCGCGCGCGATCTGCTGGCGGGCGGTGTGCAGCAGCCGTGCGGTGAGGGGGACGTGCACATCGCCCCCGCGAGCCCGGGGTGCTTCGACGACGTGCTGATCAGGCTCCAGGTGGGCGGCGCGGTCGCGCTGTTCCTCTGCTCCACGGCCCCGCTCATGGCGTTCCTCGACCGCACCCACACCCTGGTTCCGCTGGGACTGGAACACCGGTACTCGGATTTCACCGCACGGATCGACGAGGCGCTCGACGAGATCCTCGCGGCCTGACCACCGCGTGCGGGCCACCGCACGCAGTGGCCCTGTCACTGCACGAGAGCATATGCGGCGGACATAGGCGACCTGTCGGCATATCCCTCGGTGTATCGATTCGGTCGCGAAGAGTCGCACTTCGGGGGTAAAACATGTGATGCCTGTGCTTGAATGACGCACGAATCGGCCATTGGCCGGTTCTCGCTGTCCGCCGTGCCGGCTTCGCCGCGCCACGGCGGTACGGCTCGCGAAGGGCGTCGGACGCATTCCGCGCGCAGGGGGAGCGCACACGGACGCGGGGCCGGGCACCGGGGGGACACAGCAGGCCGACGATCTCGGCGATGCCTCCCGGCCTCCGGACAGCGCCCGGCCGGGCCCCGGCCGCGGTGCACGGCTTCCGTCGGCCGCCGCTCTCCCGTACTCCGACGCGTCCGGCTTCCGCCGCTCGCGGATCCCTGCCGTCCCCGAACCAGACGAAGAAGGTCGTGCCGATGAGTGCCACCGTGTCCGAATTCCACTACGGGGCGGTCACCCCGATCACCGCCTATCTGATGGCGTGTCTCGGCTCGGCACTGGGCCTGCGCTGCACGACCCGCTCGATGCGCAGACGGCCCGGTCAGCGCCGCTGGGGCTGGCTGCTGCTCGGGGCCGTGTCCCTGGGCTGCGGCATCTGGACCATGCACTTCATCGCCATGATCGGCTTCAGTGTCGAGGGCGCGCTGGTGAGCTACGACCCGGTCAAGACGGTCCTCAGCCTCCTGGTCGCGATCGCCGTGGTCGCCCTCGGGGTGTTCCTGGTCGGTTACCGGGGTGCCGGAGCCGTGACGCTCGGCACCGCCGGCCTGTTCACCGGCGTCGGGGTGGCCGCGATGCACTATCTCGGCATGGCGGCCATGCGGCCCGGCGGCACCGTGCACTACGACATGCCGGTCGTCGCCGCGTCGGTGGTGATAGCCGTGCTGGCCGCGACCGCCGCCCTGTGGGCGGCCGTCTCCGTCAGCGCCGTGTGGGCCACCGTGGGCGCGAGCCTCGTGATGGGTGCCGCCGTGTCGGCCATGCACTACACGGGCATGGCGGCCGTCAACGTGGAGCTCACCGCCTCGGCCGCCGGCCGGGAGTCCTCGACGAGCCTCCTCGCGTTCCTCCTCGTCATGCTCGCCGGCCCGCTGGCGGTCCTGATCGTCTCCGCCGTGGTCGTGATGTTCGACCCGGAGGTCATGCTCGGCTCGGACGACTGGGAGAACGGCGCCGACCGCTCCGCCCCGCTCGCGGCTTCCGGCGCGCAGTCGAACATGTTCTCGCGCACACAGGGCCGGCGGTAGCGGAACAGCGGCGGCCTGAGGACGGCGGCCTGAGGACGGCGGCCGGAAGGACTCCCCGCGGACCGACGACGCCCCGCGGCCCCATGGCGCCCGGCGGACTCATGACGCCGGACGGACGGCATCGGGGCGCGTCGCGGGCGCGCTGAACGGCACGGCTCTCGCCTGCGTATCCCCTCCGAAGGGGCATTCAGCTCCTGACGGGGACAAACCCGGCGGCCCCCGGACGGGTCGCGAAGGGGATGAGCCGCATGAACCGAACCATCCGCACGGCACTCCCGCGGCGCGCCGCCCTCGGCGCCACGGCGCTCGCCCTCACCGGCGCCGCGGCCCTGGCCGCGTGCTCCGCCGGGGGCGGCGGCCACACGGGCGCCGCCTCCGCCATGACCGCGGCCCGGGCGGGAACCCGGGTGACGGTCACCGAGACCGAGTACAGCCTCAAGCTGTCCCGGTCCTCCTTCACCCCGGGGACGTACACCTTCACCGCCCACGACACCGGCAGGCTGGACCACGCCCTGGAGATCGACGGCCCCGGCGTGTCGGACGTCAGGACCGGGCTCCTCCAGACCGGTCACACCGGCACGCTGACGGTCACGCTCAAGAAGGGGGCCTACGAGCTGTACTGCCCCGTCCCCGGCCACAGGCAGCTGGGGATGGTGCAGCACATCGAGGTCCGCTGAGACGCCGGGATCCGCCGGGCCGCCGCGGCGGCGAACGGGCTCAGGCCGTCTTGAAGCCCACGCCGCCGTAGAAGCCGATCTCCTCCGACCGGGGCGGCGGCGTGCCCTCGGGCCGCCAGTACGGGACCTGGACCAGGCCGGGCTCGATCAGTTCGAAGCCGTCGAAGAAGGCCTCGACCCCGGCCCGGTCGCGGAGGTTCATGGTGGCGGTGGCCTTGTTGTAGACGGCCTGGGCCCCGCTGCGGTCGGCGAAGTCGCCGGTGGCGTGGGACAGGACGAGACAGCTGCCGGCCGGCAGCGCGTCGCGCAGGGTGGCGACGATCTGCCGGGGGTTCTCCTCCTCGGTCACGAAGTGCAGGAGCGCGACGAGGAGCAGGGCCACCGGCCGGTCGAAGTCGATGACCTTGCGGACGTCGGGGTGGTCGAGGACGGCTCGGGGGTCGCGCACGTCCCCCAGGACGATGCTGGTCGCGCCCGTGCGGCCGAGCAGCGCGTTGCCGTGGGTGTAGACGATCGGGTCGTTGTCGATGTAGGCGACACTCACCTCGGGCGCCACCTCCTGCGCGATCTCGTGCACGTTCGGCGAGGTGGGCAGACCGGTGCCGAGGTCGAGGATCTGGCGGATCCCGGCGCCGACGACATGACGGACGGCGCGCTGCATGAACGCGCGGTTGGCGCGCACCCCGATCCGTGCCTCGGGTGCCGCGGTGACCAGCTCGTCACCGGCCTCGCGGTCCACCTCGTAGTTGTCCTTGCCGCCGAGCAAGTAGTCGTAGATCCGGGCAGGATGCGGCCTGCTGGTGTCGATCTGATCGGCCTGGAAGCCGTCCTGTGTCACGCTGCACTCCTCTCGACGGACCGCGGCCGCGGCCCCTGCCCACCACCGGGCCAGACCAGTTTCCTACATCAACTCGCCCGTGATCGCACGTGGTTGCCCGCCGGACCGCGGGCCGAGGCGCCCCGGCCCGGGACACGGAAGGACACAACGGAACAAAGCGCGGCGAGAGGACCCCTGCCGGACCGCGGTATTGCGCCACGCCGGTCCGGCACCTCCACCGGCGCGCCGGAGGAGCCGCAGCAGCACGCCGGCACCGGCGGAACACCCCGGGGCACGGGCCCCGTCCGTCCCGTCCGTCCCGCCCTGAACATGTGCCGCACCTCTTGACGGTCCCAGTCAACTCTCGTACGTTTCCCTCGCATTGCCGGTTTGAAACGTTTCAGCAACCCTTCCGCCGCCGTTTCGGACCCGTACGAGTCGCCCTGCTCCATCCGCACCGTGTGAGGGAGTACATCCGTGGCCAGTCAGACACCGTCCCCCGACCCCTCCTCCCCCGGCTCCGCTTCGCCCGACCCCTCCTCCCCCGGTTTCACCGCCGCACAGGGCCCGCTGAGCCGACGTCACCTCCTCGGCATCGGTTCCGCGCTCGCCGCCGGGACGCTCGCCGCGGGAGCGGTCGGCGCGTTCGCCGGGACCGCCCGTGCCGGAACCGCCGCGCCCGCCGCACCCGTGGCGCTGTCCCGGGCCCGCTGGATCTGGTACCCGGAGCCGGCGGCGGACCGTGCCGCAGCCGCGGGGCAACACCGTTACTTCCGCCGGAGATTCACCGTCGCCGAGGGCGACGTGACGGAGGCCCAGTTCGTCGTCAGCGGCGACGAGACGGTCGACGTGTGGCTCAACGGGCAGCCCCTGGCCGGGTCCTCACGGTCCGCCGGTTCCTGGCGCCGGGCCCTGTACGTCGATCTGCGGTCCGCGGTGAGACCCGGGGTCAACACCCTCGCGCTGGCGTGCCGCGGCGGCGGCACGACGGCCGGGGTCATCGGGCGGCTCCGTGTCCGCGCCGGCGGCAAGACCATCGACCTCGCCACCGACGGCAGCTGGTCGGCGGGCAAGGACGTGGCCGAGGGCTGGGAGAAGGCCGCCGCGGACGGCGCGGGCTGGCCCACCGCCCAGGAGCTGGGGACGTACGGGGTCGCGCCCTGGTTCGCCCGGGTCGGCGCTCCGGACATCACCGCCAAGTCGCCCCTGAAGGTGACCGGTTGCACCGTCGAGCACCGCGGCGAGCCGCTCGGGGTGGACGCCGCGCGCCCGCGTTTCGGCTGGCGGCTCGGATCGTCCGCGGCGGCACGGGACTGGCAGCACCAGAGCGCCTACCAGATCCGGGTCTCCGCATCGCGCAAGGGTGGCAACGTTGTCTGGGACAGCGGGCGGGTGGTGTCCGGGCAGCAGCTCGGCATCGCGTACGGCGGCCCCGGACTGCGCAGCCTCACGCGGTACTTCTGGCGGGTGCGGGTGTGGGACACCCAGGGGCGGGCGGGCGCGTGGAGCGCGCCGCGGTGGTTCGAGACCGGGCTGCTGGCCGCCGCCGACGAGTGGCGCGGCGCGTTCGTCGGACAGCCCGCGGCGCCGGATCTGTCGGGCGCCTCGTGGATCTGGTACCCGGAGGGTGATCCCGCCTCCGGGGTGCCCGTCGGGACACGGTACTTCCGGCGGACGTTCACGCTGAGCGGCGCCCCGTCCGCCGCGAGCCTGGTGGTCACCGGGGACGACACCGCGGACGTCTGGGTCAACGGCAGCCTGGTGAGCACCTCGCCCCGGGTGACCGACTCCTGGAAGAGCGCGGCGCTCGTCGACGTCACCGGCCGGCTCACCGCCGGGTCCAACACGATCGCGATCGCCTGCACCAACACCACGCAGTCCCCCGCCTCGGTGATCGCCAAGCTGGTGGTGACCGGTGGGCCGACGCTGGTGACCGACGCGGCGTGGAAGGCCGGGCAGGACGAGCAGCAGGACTGGCAGCAGGACGGGTTCGACGACGGGGCCTGGCCCGCGGCGCGGGCGGTCGCGCAGTACGGCGGCGGGCAGTGGGGATCCCAGGTGGGGGTGGTGAAGCCGGCGCCGCTGCTGCGCAAGAGCTTCACGGTGCGCGGCCGGGTGGCCTCCGCCCGGCTGCTGACCACCGCACTGGGGCTGCACGAGACACGGCTCAACGGCGTCAGGGTGGGCGCCGACGTCCTCGCGCCCGGCTGGACGGACTACGCCAAACGCCTGCAGTACAAGGTCTTCGACGTCACCGACCAGGTGCGGCAGGGCACGAACGTGCTCGCCGCCCGGCTGGGCAACGGCTGGTACTCCGGCAGCCTGGGCTTCGCGGGGAGCCGGCACTACGGGACGCAGCCGTGGTACTCGGCCCAGCTCGTCGTCACGTTCACCGACGGCAGCACCCGGACCGTCGCGACGGACGGCACCTGGCGGACGGCCACGGGCGGGATCCGGGCCGACGACCTCTACAACGGCGAGACCTTCGACGCACGGCTGGAGGTCGACGGCTGGGACGGCACCGCCTTCGACGACAGCGCATGGGCCGCCGTGGCCGTGTCCGGCGCGAGCACGCCCGTACTGGTCGCCCAGGCCGACAACGGTGTCACCGTGCAGGAGGAGTTCCGGCCCGTCGCCGTCACCCAGCCCCGGGCGGGCGTCTGGATCTTCGACCTGGGGCAGAACTTCGCCGGCTGGAACCGGCTCGCGCTCGCCGGTCCAGCGGGGACGACGGTCACCGTCCGGCACGGCGAGGTCCTCAACCCCGACGGCACGCTCTACACGGCCAATCTGCGCGCCGCCCAGGCCACCGACCGCTTCACCCTGGCCGGCACCCAAAGCACCGAGACCTACGAGCCGACGTTCACCGTGCACGGCTACCGTTACGTGGAACTCACCGGCCTGCCGGACGGATTCACGCCGGACCAGGACACCGTCACCGGCCGCGCGGTGTGGACGGACACGGCACGGCCGGGCACGTTCACCGCATCCGACCCGCTGCTGGAGCAGTTGCAGCACAACATCGTGTGGGGCGAGCGCAGCAACATGCTCTCGATCCCGACCGACTGCCCCCAGCGGGACGAACGGCTGGGCTGGACCGGTGACATCGCCGCCTTCTGCGCCACCTCCACCTTCAACCTCGACACCCACACGTTCCTCGCCAAGTTCGCCGACGACCTCACCGACGCCCAGCAGTCCGACGGCGCCTTCACGGATGTCGCGCCCGCCGTCATCGGCGGCGCGGGGACGGCCGGCTGGGGCGACGCGGGCACGATCGTCCCGTACACGGTGTGGCAGCGCTACGGCGACGTGGGCGTCGTGGACCGGCACTTCGCGGCGATGGCGAAGTGGGTCGACTATCTGCGGTCCACCGCGGGCAGCGATCTGATCCGGGACCGGACGACCTACGGCGACTGGCTCAACGTCAACGACAACACCGCGCAGAACATCGTCTGCACGGCCTTCTTCGCGCGGTCGGCCCGGCTCGTCGCCGAGATGGCGGCGGCGACCGGACGGACGGCTCAGGCGGCGTCGTACGGGGACCTGGCCGACCGGGTCGCGGCGGCCTTCACCGACCGGTTCGTCGCGGCCGACGGCACGGTGAGCGGCAACACGCAGACCGGCTACGTCCTCGCGCTGGCCTTCGGACTGCTGCCGGACGCGCTGGTGCAGCCCGCGGCGGACAAACTGGCCGCCAAGGTCGCCGCGACGGACGGGCATCTGAGCGTCGGGTTCCTCGGCGTGGAGAACCTGCTGCCGGTGCTGGCCGATCACGGGCACGCGGACACCGCGTACCGGATCCTGCTGCAACGCGGCTTCCCCGGCTGGGGGTACATGATCGAGAAGGGTGCCACCACGATCTGGGAGCGGTGGGACGGCATCCGCGCCGACGGCTCGTTCAACGACCCGGGCATGAACTCCTTCAACCACTACGGCCTGGGCTCGGTCGGCGACTTCCTGTACCGCTACGTCGGCGGGCTCTCCCCGGCGAGCCCCGGTTACGCCGCGCTGCGCATCGCGCCCCGGACCGGCGGCGGCCTCACCTCGGCGGGCAGCACCCACGAGACGCCGTACGGCACCGCGCGCAGCGACTGGCACGTGGCGAAGGGCACGGTGACGCTGCGGGTCACGGTGCCCGCGGGCACCCACGCCACGGTCACGGTGCCGACCTCACGGCCGCGGTCGGTCGCCGCCCCGGACCTGGCGGTCCCGGCGGGTGGGGCGACGTACTTCGTGCCCGCAGGCACGTACACCTTCACCGCCGAGGGCTGAGTCCGCTCCCGGTGGGCGGGCCCGTCCCGGGCGGCCCGCCCACCGGGCCCGCCGGTGTCCGTACCAAACCGGCGGCAACCTTTTCGCCCACGGCGGCGACCGAGTTCGTGCATCATCGACTCCAACTCACCTGAACGGAACGGTGCATGAGCGCAAGGAGACGGGCGGCGCGCGGACCGCGGCGCCGGCCGACGGCCACCGCGGCGGCCCTGACCACGGCAGGCGTGCTCGTCCTACTGGTCGTCGCGCTGCTGCCCGGCGGCGACCGGGAGGGCGGCAGCGGGCACACCGCGGCCACGGCGGTCGCCGAGGCCCCGGTCACGCCCTCGACCGCCGCCCCCGGCACCCCCGGCACGACGGCCGCCGCCACACCGCGAGCCGGTGCCACGAAGAAGCCGGGCACATCCGCCTCCCCGCGACCCGCTCGTACCTCCGCCCCGGCGTCGGCCCCGGCCCGCGCGTCGGCCGGGAGCACCGCTCGGGCGGCCTCCGGGTCCGCCCCGCTGGCGGGCCGCATCCGGCCCGGCACCACCTACCGGGGTGTCGCCACGTTCTACGACACCGACGGCACCGGCGCCTGCCTCTTCGACGCGAGCGGTGACGTCATGACCGGCGCGATGAACACCGCCGACTACGAGTCCTCCAAGGCGTGCGGGGCGTATGTCCTCGTCCGGGCGGCGAACGGGGCGGCCGTCACGGTCCGCATCACCAACGAGTGCCCCGGTGACTGCGCGTCCGGCCAGATCGACCTGAGCGCACAGGCGTTCGCGAAGCTCGCCGCGCCCTCGGCCGGGCGCGTCCCGATCACCTGGCGGCTGCTGAGCCCCGCCACCTCGCAGACGGTCTCGCTCCGCTACAAGACCGGCTCCACCGCGTACTGGTGCGGGCTGCAGGTCATCGGGCACCGCAATCCGGTGGCCCGTCTGGAGCTCCGGACGAGCGCGGGCGGCTGGCGGGTGCTGCCGCGCGCGGACTACGACTACTTCCTCGCCGAGGACGGCGGCGGCTGCGGCGGTGCGGTGCGGATCACCGACATCTACGGCGAGCGCCTCACCGTCGCCGCGCTCCCGGTGCGCGCGAACGCCGTCCAGGCGACCGGCGTCCAGTTCGCCCGGCACTGATCCGCGGGCCGGGCCCGTCCCGGCGTCCTCCGCTCCCTCGTACAGGGCCCCGCCGCCGGCGGGGCCCTTCGTGCGTCCCGTCCGTCCCCTGTCTTCCGCCTTCCGGACTCCCCTTCTCCTGTCTCCCACCTCCCCGACACATACCCCCTGGGGTATTTGACCTGAGCCGCGGCGGCATCGTAAGCTCGCCGACAAGAAACCCCCGGGGGTATACAAGGAGGCGCGTACATGGCTCGTGAAGCAGGAATCGACACGTTCGCGGCCGCCTGGGCCGACGGCGCCGTGGTGGTCGACGTCCGGGAGCCCGGCGAATACGTCGCGGGGCACGTTCCCGGCGCCCGGCTGATGCCGCTGAGCTCCGTGCTCTCCCGGGTCGGCGAACTGCCCATCGACCGCCCGGTCTACGTGATCTGCGCCAGCGGCAACCGCAGCAGGACCGCCACCGACTGGCTCGGCTCCCGCGGGATCGACGCCTGGTCCGTGAGCGGCGGCACCCTCGGCTGGATCCGCGGCGGTCGTCCGACCGCCACCGGGGCGCACCAAAGCGCTGCCTGAACCCCGGCCCGGGTTCCGCCGACCCGCAGCAGCGCGGCCGCAGCTCCACATCACCCGCATCACCAGACCCGGAGGACACCTCCCGATGTACTTCGCCCAGTACTACCTCGACTGCCTCTCCCAGGCGTCGTACCTGATCGCCGACGAGACCACCGGCAGGGCCGTCGTGGTGGACCCGCGTCGTGACGTCTCCGAGTACCTCAGTGACGCCGAGGCGCACGGTTTCACCGTCGAGGCCGTCCTCAACACCCACTTCCACGCCGACTTCCTCGCCGGTCACCTGGAGATGGCGAGCCGCACCGGTGCCTGGATCGGCTACGGCCGCCGCGCCGAGGCCGAGTACCCGATCCGCAAGCTCGCCGACGGCGAGCACATCAGCCTCGGCGACGTGCAGCTGGAGATCCTGGAGACCCCGGGTCACACGCCGGAGTCGATCAGCGTCGTGGTGTACGAGCACGCCGACGACACGGTGCCCTACGGCGTGCTGACCGGTGACGCCCTGTTCATCGGCGACGTGGGCCGTCCCGACCTGCTCGCCTCCATCGGCGTCACCGCCGACGAGCTCGGCCGGATGCTCTACGACACCGTCCAGAACAAGCTGATGGGGCTGCCGGACGCGGTCCGGGTCTTCCCTGCGCACGGCGCGGGCTCCGCCTGCGGCAAGAACCTCTCCACCCAGCGGCAGTCCACCATCGGCGAGCAGCGCGCCACGAACTACGCCTGCCGGCCGATGGGCGAGGAGGAGTTCGTCGCGCTGGTGACCGCCGGACAGCCGTCCGCGCCGGCCTACTTCGTCTACGACGCCATCCTCAACCGCAAGGAGCACGGCCTGTTCGGCTCGGCCGAGGCCCCGCAGCCTCTGTCGGTCGAGGAGTTCATGGAGCGGCGCGCGGGCGGCGCGGTCGTGCTGGACGCCCGTTCCCCGCAGGACTTCGCGGCCGGTCATCTGCGCGGCTCGGTCAACGTGCCCGCCGACGGCCGGTTCGCCGAGCAGTCCGGCATGGTCGTCGCCCCCGACCAGGACGTGATCGTGATCGCGCCGCAGGACCGCGAGGAGGAGATCGTCACCCGGCTCGCCCGCATCGGCTTCGACAAGGTCGGCGGCTGTCTGCGCGAGCCCGAGGGCGCCTTCCCCGCCCTGGCCGACCGGATGACGCAGGCCAGCCGTCTCACGGTGGACGAGCTGCGGCAGGCGCTGGCCGGTGACGAACCCCCGCTGGTGCTCGACGTGCGCAACACCTCCGAGCGCGAAGAGGGCGCCGTCGAGGGCTCGTTGCACATACCGCTGGCCGAACTGGCCCGCCGCGCGGACGAGATCCCGCAGGGCCGTCCGCTGGTCGTGCACTGCGCCGGCGGTCACCGCTCGTCCGTCGCGGCCAGCCTGCTGCGCCACCAGGGCCGCGACGACGTCTCCGACCTGCTCGGCGGCTACGGCGCGTGGCTCGCGCAGTCGGTGGCGGTCGAGGCGTAGGGCCCGGCCGGAGCGGGGTCCGGAGGGCGTCCCACCGGGCCGGGGTCCACGGGCGGGCCGGGAACAATCCCGGCCCGCCCGGCGCTGTTTCGAGTAGTTCCCCATACCCCGCCGGGTACGGAGGGGCCGGGGCCGGGGACCGTCCCCGCACCTCATGGAAGGGCGTGAGAGCGATGACCACGACTGGACCCCTCCGGTCCCGCACGACCGACGACCCGCCCCTCGTGACCGGCTGCGGGCGCCGGATCGAAGTGCACTGCCTGCGGTTCAGGGCGCCGGGCCACACCATCGGCCGGGTCGCCCTCGCCGTGGGCCAGGACCAGAGCGGGGAACCCGGGATGTGGGCGGCGCTCACCCCGGACGAGGCCCGCCGGCTCGCCCGGCTTCTCCTCGACCACGCGGACACGGCGCAGCACGACACCCGGTCGGCGGACTGACCGCCGCCACCGGCTCCCGCAGCCGCCCCGGCCCCGCCTCACGGCCAGCGTCCTGCCGCTCCCCGGCCGGCCGCCGCGCCGCCCGGTGACGACCGGTTGCAAAACCGCCCCCGCTGGGCCGAACGGCCCCGGGCGGGTTCCGTCGTCCTCTCGCCCGGCCGGTCCGGGCACGGTGCACTGGAAGCCGGCGGCGGCGCGTGCCGCCGGGGAAGGGCCGGGACATGACTGGCACAGCACCACGGACCGTGAGCGTCCCCCCGACGCCTGACGCCTCCCCCCTCCTGGCCCGCATCCGCCGCGGCCTGATCGGTGACGACGAGGTGCTGGACGGCCCCTACGGCCCCAAGCGGATCGTCTACGCCGATTACACGGCCTCCGGCCGCTCCCTGGACTTCGTCGAGGACTTCGTGCGCGAGCAGGTCCTGCCGCGCTACGGCAACACCCACACGGAGAGTTCCAGCACCGGGCTGCAGACCACCCGGCTGCGGGAGGACGCGCGCCGGATCGTCCGCGACGCGCTCGGCGGCACCGAGGACGACCTCGTCATCTTCTGCGGTTCGGGCGCCACCGCCGCGGTGAACAAGCTGATCGGCATTCTCGGGCTGCGGGGCCCCGGGCAACTCCCCGAAGCGGAGCGCCCGGTGGTGTTCCTGGGGCCGTACGAGCACCATTCCGACGAGCTGCCCTGGCGCGAGTCGGCCGCCGACGTCGTCGTCGTCGGCGAGGACATCGGCGGCCATGTCGACCTGGCGGACCTGGAGGCGGCGCTGCGGCGGTACGCGGACCGGCCGCTGCGCATCGGCAGTTTCTCCGCCGCCTCCAACGTCACCGGGATCCTGACCGACACCGACCGCATCGCCCGGCTGCTGCACGCGCACGGCGCGCTGTCGTTCTGGGACTACGCGGCGGCGGCGCCGTACGTGCCGGTCCGGATGGCCCCGAGCGCGCCGGGCGCGGACGACCACAAGGACGCGCTGTTCGTCTCCCCGCACAAGTTCGTCGGCGGCCCGCAGACCCCCGGGGTGCTCGCCGTACGGCGTGAGCTGGTGCGCAACCCCGTGCCGACGGCGCCCGGCGGCGGCACCGTCCTGTTCGTCGACCGGCACGGCCACCGCTATCTCGACGACCCGGTGGCCCGGGAGGAGGGCGGCACCCCGGCGATCGTCGAGTCGGTCCGCGCCGGGCTGGTCTTCGCCCTGAAGCAGGCCGTGGGCACCGGCACCATCCAGGCGGCGGAGGAACGCCACTGGACGTACGCGCTGGCCCGCTGGGACCGGGTCCCCGGGATCGAGATCCTCGGCAGCCGCCACGCCCGGCGGCTGGCCGTCGTGTCGTTCCGCGTCCGGTACGGCGAAAACGCCTGGCTGCACCACAACTTCGTGGTGGCGCTGCTGAACGACCTGTTCGGGGTGCAGTCCCGCGGCGGCTGCTCGTGCGCGGGCCCGTACGGGCACCGGCTGCTGGGCATCGACGACGCCACCTCGCACGCCCTGCGGGACGAGGTGCTGCACGGCTGCGACGGCATCAAACCCGGCTGGGTGCGCCTGAACTTCAACTACTTCATCAGCGACACCGTCCGCGACTACCTGGTGGACGCCGTCGAGCTGATCGCCGCGTACGGCCACCGGCTGCTGCCCGACTACCGCTTCGACCCGCGCACCGGGCTGTGGCGCCATCACGCCGGTCCCGCCGGTCCGCCGCTGCGCCTGACCGAGGTGCGCTTCGGCGCCGGCGGACCGCTCACGGCACCCGGTGCGCGGCGGCGCACGCTGGGCGAGGAGGCGCTGGCCGGTCAGCTCGCCGGCGCCCGGGCGCTGCTCACCACCCGGCCGGACCGGCTGGACGACGGTCCGACCGGGCTGCCCGACGGCTTCGAGCGGCTGCGGTGGTTCCCGCTCCCTCCCGGCTGCCTGGAACAAAAACAGCGCCCGGCTCGTTGAACCGTATACCCCACCGGGTATATGAGAAGGAGTGTCGTCCCCATGCCGACCATCGAACTGACCAAGGACAACTTCGAGGCCACGGTCACCGGCAACGAGATCGTGCTGATCGACTTCTGGGCCGCCTGGTGCGGGCCGTGCCGGATGTTCGCGCCCGTCTTCGAGACGGCCGCCGCGCGCAACCCCGACATCGTGTTCGGCAAGGTCGACACCGAGGCAGAGCCCGAGCTGGCCGCCGCCTTCCGCATCTCGTCCATCCCCACGCTGATGGCCGTCCGCGACCGGACGGTGCTGTACGCGCAGCCGGGCGCGCTGCCGCCGCAGGCGCTGAACGACCTGATCACCAAGATCCGTGAGGCCGACATGGACGAGGCCTGCGGCAAGGCGTCCGCGCCGTCGGCGGACCTCGGTTGACAAAGCGGCCGGACCCCGGACGCACAAGGGCTCCGGGGCGCGTGCGAGACACGCGCCCCGGAGCCCTTGTGCCGTTCCGGTGGCGTCCGCGCCGCCGGGCCGGCCCGTCAGCGGCGGCGCAGTTCGGCGAGCGCGGCCTCCAGGTCCACGCCGCGCGGCCGGTTGTGCGGCAGCTTGCCGAGCATGACCGCCATGGCGCAGGTGTTGGTCACCGCGGAGAGGACCAGGCCACTCGCGACGGCCGCCGGGACCAGCAGCAGGGCGGGGTGGACGAGGAAGCCCAGGAGCACACCGATCAGCACCAGGGAACCGGCGCTGAAGCGGACCTGGCGCTCCATGCTCCAGGTGTTGCGGGGCGTCTCGCAGACGGCGGGGCGGTGCAGTTCGTGGCCCTGGGAGGCCCAGGCGCCGGTGCCGCCGGAGAGGGTCGCGGTGGGGATGCCCTCCGCGGCCAGCTGCTTGCAGGCGTTCTCCGAGCGGGCGCCGGAGGCGCACACGACGAGCACGTCGCCCTGCTCGGCCGCGTGCCGGATCTCCGGCAGGGCCCGCCGGAGGGTGTCGAGGGGGATGTTGACCGCGCCGGGCAGGTGGCCGGAGCCGTACTCGGCGGGGGTGCGCACGTCGATCACGGTGAACTCGTGCAGGCGGGAACTGGCCTGATCGGTGCCCAGGGTGACGGGGATGACGGGGGCGCTCATGACAGATGTGATCCTTAGTGTGCTACGGCGTCCCGGACCGGGACGCATGGTACCCCTAGGGGTATTTTTTCAAGGAGAGACAGTGGAACTGGAGCTTGCGGGTGCCGAGCTGAAGGCCGTGCTGAACCGGCTGCGCCGGGCGCAGGGCCAGATCTCCGGGGTGATCCGGATGATCGAGGAGGGCCGCGACTGCGAGGAGGTCGTCACGCAGCTCGCCGCGGCGTCCCGCGCCCTGGACCGGGCCGGGTTCGCGATCATCGCGGCCGGTCTCCAGCGGTGCATGGCGGACATCGAGTCCGGCCGCAGGAACGGCGAGGACGGCGAGGAGATCCGCACCCGGCTGGAGAAGCTCTTCCTGTCGCTGGCGTGAGACGGGCGCTTCGTCGCGCCCTTCCACGACCGTGGGGACGTGGGCCTCCCCTCTCGTCGTCGTGATGTCCGCTGTCGTACCGCGGGGCTCGTACCACGCCGTTGTGGTGCGGGCTCTTCCCGCCGCCGGTGCCGTACGGCACCGGCACATCCGTTCCCGGGCCCGCACCGCCGGGGCCCGGTGCCGAGGTCTGCCGTCACAGCACCGCGTCGGCGAGCATCAGGGAGGCGACCAGGAGCAGCACCATGGCGAAGATCCGCTGGAGCATGCCCCCGGACACCTTGGCGGCCAGCCGCTTGCCGTCCCAGGCGCCGAGCACGGCGGCCGCGGCGAACGGGGCGATCAGGCCCCAGTCCAGGCCGTCGGCCGTTCCGGCCCGCATGGCGAGGGCGGCCAGCGAGTTGACGGTGATCACCAGCAGGCTGGTGCCGACCGCGGCCTTCATCCGCAGACCGAGCACGCTCACCAGCGCCGGTACGGCGAGGAAGCCCCCGCCGACACCGAGGACGCCGGTGACCGCGCCGAGTCCGGCGCCCGCGGCCGCCGCCTTGCCGGGGCGGACCGTGGTGACCGGCCGGGCCCGTCGGGGCCGCAGCATGCGCACCGCCGCCACCCCGGCCACCGCGGCGAAGGCCATGGTGAGGACCGGGCCCGGCAGACGTCCGGCGAGCAGTCCGCCGAGCATCGCGGGCACGATGCCCGCCGCGGCGAACATCAGCCCCGTGCGCCAGCGCACATTGCCGTCACGGGCGTGCGCGATCAGCGCGGTGGCGGAGGTCACGGTGACGATGACGAGGCTCGCGGTGGTGGCCGCGACCGGGGTGAAACCGAGCAGGTAGATCAGCGCGGGGACGGCCAGCACGCTGCCGCCGCCCCCGAGCGCGCCGAGGGCCAGGCCGATGACGGCGCCGGCGGCCAGGGCGAGGATCAGAGCGCTCACGCGACCGTGCCGCTCTGTCCCTTGCGGGCCACCACGGGCAGTCCGGCCCGTGCCCACGCGTGCATCCCGCCGGTCACGTCGACGACGTCGGCGCCGCGGGCGGCGAGCAGCTCGGCGGCCTGCCGGGAGCGGTTGCCCGAGCGGCATATCACCACGAGCTGCCGGGACCGGGCCCGCGGCGGCAGTCCGGCGCCGGCGGCGATGGCCGACAGGGACAGGTGGACGGCCCCGGGGGCGTGCCCGGCCTGCCATTCACGGGGTTCGCGGACGTCGAGCAGCACGGCGCCGCCCGGCTCGCCGCCGGTGTGCCCGGTGCGGGCGGCGGCCTCCTGGACGGTCACCCGGGCCGGTCCGCCGCGGCCTCGTCGGAACAGGTTCAGCACGGCTCTTGACTCCTTGGATCGATCGGGACCGCCGGTCGGTTCCGGCTGTCCGGCGGGACGGCTCAAACGGTGCGGACGGTGAGTCCGGTGTGCCCGGCCGAGTCGAAGCCGTCGTCGACGGCGACGACGTCACGGCCGGTGGCGTGCAGCAGGGAGGCGGCGATGCCGGCACGCATCCCGCCCGCGCAGTGCACCCACACCTGGCCCGCGGGCACCTCGGTGCCGCGCCGGTACAGCTCGTGGACCGGGATGTGCACCGAGCCCTCGATGTACGCGGCGGCCCGCTCGGAGTTCCGGCGCACGTCCAGGACGACGACGCCGTCGCCGGGGTGGCGGGCGGCGAGGTCGGCGAACGTCGCGCGCGGGAAGGAGACGGGGCTCTCGTCCTCGCGCACCCAGTCGGAGGGTGCGCCGGTGGCGGCGGCCGCGGGCCGCTCGATGCCCACCCGGGCCAGCTCGCGCTGGGCCGAAGCGATCTGCTCCGCCGACTCCGCGAGCAGGGTGACGGGCCTGCCCCACGGGATCAGCCAGGCCAGGTAGGTGGCGAGCTGTCCCTCCGCCTCGAAGTTGAGGGAGCCCGCCACATGACCGGCGGCGAAGGCCACGCGGTTGCGCAGGTCCACGACCCACTCCCCGGCGGCCAGCCGCGCGGCGATCCGGTCCGCGTCGGCGACGGCGGGCGGGGTCAGGTCGAGGGGGCGGGGCCCCGCAGCGTTGGCCGGGCCCATGTGGGTGTAGTACGCGGGGATGTCGTCGAGGCCGGCCAGCAGGTCGGCGACGAAGGTGTCGACGTCGCGGGTGAGCGCGCCGTTGGACGCCTTCTCCTTGCCGATGGTGGTGGTGGCGCCGCCCTCGGCCTGGGTGGACGAGCAGAAGCTGCCGAACCCGTGGGTGGGCAGGACGGCGGTCTCCTCGGCGAGCTCGCGGGCGAGGCGGTGCGCGGAGGCGTGCTGCGCGCGGGCCAGCTGCTCGGTGAGCCGGGGCTCGACGAGGTCGGGACGGCCGACGGCGCCTATGAGCAGCGAGCCGCCGGTGAAGACGGCGACCTCGGCGCCGTCCTCCTCCAGGACGTAGGAGGTGTGGTGCGGGGTGTGGCCGGGGGTGGCCATCGCGCGCAGGGTCAGGCCGGCCGCGGCGTCGATCCCGGTCCGGTCGCCGTCGCGCACCGGCACCCTCTCGAAGGCGACGTCCGCTCCGGCGGGCACCAGGTAGGCGGCGCCGGTCACCCGGGCGAGCTCGAGGCCGCCGGTGACGTAGTCGTTGTGCAGATGCGTCTCGGCCACGTGCGTGATGCGCACCCCGCGCCGGGCGGCCGCGGCGATCACCTGGTCGAAGTCGCGCGGCGGGTCCACCACCACGGCGGTCCGCGCGCCGCCCGCCACATAGCTGCGGTTGCCGAGCCCGGACACCTCGATCGTGTCGACGAAGAACACCCGTCGCTCCCTTTCGTTCGAAATTACCCCCGGGGGTATGTCATCGACCGTAACACGTGTACCCCCGGGGGTATTTCAAAGGTCGAGCAAACACTAAAGGAGCGCAGGTGGGAGCGGGTGCGCCGACCGGCCCGGCCCGCTGCCCCGACCGGCCCAAGACAGCCGCACACGGATCGCCTGGAATGGACGGGGCCGCTTCGCCGCCGGGTGCCGCCCGCACCCCGGAGGGGCCCCGGACCACGGGGCGCCGGCCGGCACCACCACCGGACGAGGAGGTCGTTGTGGACGCTGCCGTGTTCGACGTGATCGTGGAGATCCCGCAGGGCTCCCGCAACAAGTACGAGATGGACCACACCCTCGGCCGCATCCGGCTGGACCGGATGCTGTTCACCTCCACCCAGTACCCGGCCGACTACGGCTACATCGACGGCACGCTCGGCGGCGACGGCGACCCGCTCGACGCGCTCGTCCTCGTCGGGGACCCGACCTTCCCCGGCTGCGCGATCGCGTGCCGGGCCGTCGGGATGTTCTGCATGAAGGACGAGCACGGCGCGGACGAGAAGGTGCTGTGCGTCCCGGCGCACGACCCGCGCTGGGCGGACGTGCGGGACATCGCCGACCTCCCCGAGTACGACCGCCTGGAGATCACCCACTTCTTCGAGGTCTACAAGGACCTCGAACCCGGCAAGTCCGTGGAGGGCTCGCACTGGGAGGGACGGGAGGCCGCGTACGCGGAGATCGCGGCCTCCCGGGCCCGTGCGGGCGCCTGACCGCCGGCCCAGGCGCAGTTGACGTATCGTCAGGTCAGGGCAGCTCGGCGGGCGCCGCGTCGTCGTCCAGGAAACCGCCCGACTGGTGCTGCCAGAGCCTGGCGTAGACGCCGTCCCGGGTGAGCAGGTCCTGGTGCGTGCCCTGCTCGGCGACGCGGCCGCGGTCGAGCACGACGAGCTGGTCCATGCCCGCGACCGTGCTCAGCCGGTGCGCCACCACCAGCGCGGTACGGCCCTCCATCAGCCGCCACAGCGCCTCCTGGACGAGGATCTCGCTCTCCGAGTCCAGTGCGCTGGTCGCCTCGTCGAGCAGCAGGACCGGTGCGTCGCGCAGGATGGCGCGGGCCAGGGCGACGCGCTGGCGCTGGCCGCCGGAGAGCTTGACGCCGCGCTCGCCGACCATGGTGTCGAAGCCGTCCGGCAGCGCGTCGGCGAACTCCGTCACGTGCGCCGCCTCGGCCGCGCGGCGGATCTCGGCCTCGGTGGCGTCCGGGCGGGCGAAGGCGATGTTGTCGCGCAGGGTGCGGTGGAACATCGCGGGGTCCTGCGGCACGTACGCCATCAGACCGCGCAGCTCGGCCTGGCGCAGCCTGGCGATGTCCTGGCCGCCGATCAGGATGCGTCCGGCGTCGATGTCGGTCATCCTCAGCAGCAGCCGGGTGAGCGTGGTCTTGCCGCCGCCCGAGCGGCCGACGAGTCCGGTCTTCGTCCCGGCGGGCACCACCAGGTCGAGGCCCTCGAACAGCCGCTCCGCCCCCGCGTGGGCGAAGGTCACCTTCTCGAAGCGCACCTCGGCCGGGCCCTGCGGCACGCGGCGCAGCGGCTCCGGGTCGGCCGGGTCGAGCACGGTCGGCGGGTCCAGCAGCAGTTCGGTGAACTGCGCCGCCTCCGTCATCGCGCGTTCCATCCGGCGGTAGATCTGGTTGAAGTCGAACATGATGCGCGTGGCGTTGCTGTAGTAGGTGAAGGCGACCACCACGGCCTCCACGCCGTGCGTACCGCCGTGCAGCACGACCGCGAGCAGCAGACCCAGCGCGTTGGTCAGCACGGACAGCGGCGCGACCAGGGTGTCGATGCGCAGATTGCCGTAGTCCCAGGCCCGCAGGGTCAGCCGGCGTGACTCGGCGACCCGGGAGCGGTGTTCGGCGGCCTCGCGCTCCTCGGCGGCGAACGCCCGTACGGTGTCCATGTTCATGAGGCTGTCGGCGACGTGTCCCGACATCCAGGAGATGGCCTGCTCCCGGTCGGCGACGAGCCGCTGTCTGCGCCGGATCAGCGGGACCACGCACACCCCGGTGACCGCGATCATCGTCAGCAGGCCGACGACGAGCAGCGGTTCGTAGCCCCACAGCACCACGGACCCGAACAGCAGCGGCACCAGACTGCCCGTCACCTGGAAGGTGAGGGTGTCGACGAACTCCTCGAAGCGGGAGGCGAACCCGAGCACCCGCTTCGTCAGGGAGCCGGCGAAGTTGTCGTGGAAGAACGCGGCGTCCTTGGCGAAGAGTTCGTCCATGCCGATGACGTAGAGGTGCTCGATGCCGAGGGCGTCGAGCCGGTTGAGGCAGTGCAGTCCGAGCCTCCACAGCGCCTCCGCGAGCAGCAGGACGCCCGCGAAGACCGCGATGTACGGCAGTGTCGCGGCGGCGCCGGTGCCGGCCCCGGTGGCGATGCGGCCGACGAGCCTGGCGACGACCAGCGGCGCCACGTAGCTGATGCCGATGTTGCCGAGTGCGGGCAGCAGCATGGCGGGCACCGTCAGACGCCGCAGCTTCTTCAGCTCCCTTCCGTAGTGGCGAAGTGCGAGAAGTACCGAACCCTTGCTCGGCGGACCCTCACCCGATGCAGGCAATACGATCCCAACCCTGTGTAGTCATGGGGAAGCTCTCGGTGCGGAAACCGCAGTGTCCCGCGCCGCCGCCCGTACGGTCCACGCGATTTCGCGTCCATCGCGCGGACCGTGCGGGGCCTCCCCGTGACCGGGGCGGTGGGGCGTGTCAGGCGAACTGGCCGACCCGGTAGTCGCCGGCGGGCTGGCGGACGACGACGTTGAGCCGGTTGTAGGCGTTGATGACGGCGATCAGGCAGACCAGCGCGCCGAGCTGGTCCTCGTCGTAGTGCCGGGCGGCGTTCTCCCACGCCTCGTCGGTGACGCCGCCCGCCGCGTCGGCGATCCGGGTGCCCTGCTCCGCGAGCTCCAGCGCGGCGCGCTCGGCCTCGGTGAACACGGTGGCCTCCCGCCAGGCGGCGACGAGGTTGAGGCGCTGCTGGGTCTCGCCGGCGTGCGCGGCCTCCTTGCTGTGCATGTCGGTGCAGAAGCCGCAGCCGTTGATCTGGCTGGCCCGCAGCTTCACCAGCTCCTGCGTCGCCAGGGGCAGCGACGACTCCGACAGCGCTCGGCCCGCCGAGTTGAGGTACTTCCCGAACTTGCCCGCGACGGGGACGGTGAACAGATTCAGACGAGCGTCCATGGTGAACTCCGGTGTCGTTCTCTCGGTTTCCACCCCTGTGACGAGCCGGCCGGGCGCCGTGTGACATGCGGCGGTGTGATGCGGGTCACCGCGGAGACGCACGGACGGCACGGGGCGGGTGCGCACCCGCCCCGTGCCGTCCGTTTCCCGTGCCGTCCGTGTCCCGCGGCGGCCGGTGTCTCAGACCGTCCGGTCGCCGGTGTCTCAGACCGTCCGGTCGCCGGTGTCTCAGACCGTCCGGTCGCCGGTGTCTCAGACCGTCCGGTCCGTGTACGGCACCAGCCGCACCGGCCCCACCAGCCCGTAGGCCTGGCGGGTCACCGTGCCGAAGACGGCGGGCTGGACCGCCCTCAGCCGGTTGACGAGCGGGGTCGCGACCTCGATCTCGACGGTGTTGTCCCCGCCGTGCAGCAGGCCGCCGAGGTCGACCACGGGGTGCAGCCGGTCGCCCGGGGCGGCGGCCGTGCCGTTCACCGTGACCCGGTAGGTGTCGCTGACCTGGCCGAGTTCCAGCACGGCGCCCTGGGAGGAGTCCCAGTCGTCCGGCAGGGTGACCGTCGTGCGGTACCGGCCGATGCCCGCGGAGTCGGCCAGTTCGGGGATCTGCGACCAGGGCAGCAGGGTGTCGAGCGTCAGCGTCCGGCGCACCGTGTCGGTGTGCGTGGCGTCCGGCCCCGGGTACCAGTCCTCGACCTCGAGTTCCCAGCGGGCCGGGGTGACCGGGCCGGGCACGGCGGGGACGGTCATGGTGACCGTGCGCCCGGTGGACAGGCGGGTGGTGTAGCTGCCCGCCCTGGTGGCGCGGACGGCGAGGCCGCCCGGCGCGAACACGGCCGTGTCGGCGTCCGTGGCGACGGCGTGCGGGCGGTTGCCGTTCCGGTCGCCGAACATCCCCGGCCGTCCCAGGGCGACGATCATGACCTGGCCCGGCTGGAGCGTGACGCGCACGGTGAAGTCGTCGCCGTCCGCGGTGTAGCGGGCGATCCGGCGGGCCTCGCCGGTCCACGGGTCGAGCAGGTACGGCACCGTGGTGCCGTCGCCCCCGGTCCGGTGCAGCGTGACCTCGTGGTCGATCGCGGCGACGGCCGGTTTGACGGTCTCGGCGTGCTTGCCGTTGCACAGGTAGTAGAAGTCCGCCGCCTCGGAGGTCCGGTGGGCGTTGAGGAGCGTCGAGGAGACGGCGTAGCGGGCGTCGGGGGTGACGCCGAGGCCCTTGAGGGCGTCCCCGACGAGCGTCTTGTCGGTGACCCGGGCGACGTTGGGCAGCGCCAGCAGCCGGGTGAGGACGCCGCGCAGCCGGTCGGTCTCGCCGTCGGCGGGCACGCCGGGGGTGAGCGCCTGGTCGAAGGCGCCGTACAGGACGACCGGGAGGCCGGCCTCGGCGAGGTCGAGGATCTTGCCGGCGTCGTCCAGGGCCAGGGTGGGCGTGGACGAGTAGAAGAAGTCCCCCTCCACGAAGAGCGCCTTGTAGGCGGGCCCGTCGGGGGCGAGGCGTCTGCCGGACACGGTCGCCGACGGCAGGTCGAGCAGCGGGCCGCTGAGGAACTGGTGGGTCCAGCCGAGCGGGATGCCGGTCGAGGTGAACCAGGAGGCGCCGATGCCGGTGGCGGTGTAGCCGGTCTGCCGGAACACGGCGACGTCGGCCTGGGGGGTGCCGGTCCGCAGGACGCGGTGCACCCGGCCGAGGTAGCCGGAGATGTCACCGATGTGCCGCCAGGTGGGCTGGCGCGGGCCCCAGGACTCGCCGTAGCCGGGGGTGCCGTTGTACGGGCTGAACGCGGCGAAGCCGGGCCAGGCGACCTGCGGGGCGGTGGCGTAGGAGAAGCCGTGCAGGACCGTCTGGTTGACGCCGGCCGCGTAGGCGCCGCCCATGGTGCGCAGGATCTTGTCCCAGGTCGTGCTGTACGCGGTGCCGCTGTAGGCGCCCGCCTCGCAGGACAGCACCGTGTGCCCGGCCATGTCGCGGCCGCCCGCCAGGCAGCGGTAGTCGTCGAGGTTCTTGAAGCCGAGGGACTCGCCCTCGGGGATGTCGAGGAGGGCCGCGGAGGCGATGGCGTCGGTCTGCAGACCGTACGGCTGCGAGCGCAGCCGCATGCCCATCGAGTGCGCCCAGTCCCGCAGGGCGCGGATGTGGTGACGGTTGAACAGGCCGGAGACGGTCTCCCAGAAGTCGTGCCGGATCTGCCGGGTCAGCTGGGCCTCGAAGGCGAAGACCTGGTTGCTGTTGTCCAGCACGATCGCGGGCAGGTACGGGAGCAGGGGCCGGCCGGTGTGCTTCTCGAAGGCCTCGGGCAGGGCCGTGGTCCACACCAGCCCGGTGCTCTCCAGCTCCACCGAGTCCTCGAAGAACGTGCCGCCCGCGGCCGCGAGCAGCCTGCGGATGACGGGAGTGAGCAGTTCGTCCTCCCAGTGGCCGGTGACGGCTGCGGTGCCCTCGGCGCCGAAGTGGTCGACGACGTATGCCGACGGCGCGGTGTGCGGGCCCGATTCGGGCTGCTGGGCCGAGCCGCGCTGCCAGTAGGCGATCAGGACCCAGTCGCCGGTGGCGGGCGCCGTCCAGGTGATGTTCCCGCCCGTGACGGAGGCGGTCAGGTCGACGACGCTCGCGGCGTCGAGTCCGATGATCTTGCTGGTCGAGTTGGCCGTGTCGATCCGCGCGGCCTGCACACCGGTCAGCCGCTGCCTGGTGACGCCGGAGGCGGCGGCGCGCAGCGGCGCGGGCACGGCCCCCTGATAGGTGGTGCCGGCGGCCACGGTCACCCGGCCGTGGGCGAGCTCCTGGGCGGCCGCCGTGTCGTCGGGACCGACGCCCGGGACGGCCACGGGCCAGCTGGGGCCCAGGGTGAGGTCGACGGTGACGCCGCGTCGGGCGGCCTGGCGCAGCGCCGACTCGACGCCGTCGCGCCACGGTCCGCTGCCCCAGCCGTGGTGGGCGGTGTCCAGGACGGACTTGTCCTTGATGCTGTGGTGGACGGCGGCGATCTCGACGCCGCCGAAGCCGGCGTCGGCGATCTGGTCGATCTCCCGGGCGATCTCCGCCGGGTCCACCAGGCCGTCCGGCCACCACCAGCGGAACCGGGGGCGCACCGCCTGGGGCGGGTTGGCGAACCAGTCTCCGGATGGGCCGCCGGCCACCGCGGGCAGCGCGGTCGCGGCGGGCGCCGCGGGCCACAGGGCCGCCGCGGTGCCGGCGGCCAGGGAAGCCGCCAGGAGCGAACGGCGGGAGATCCCGCGACGCTGCGAGACATGTCGACGCATGGAGCACCTCAGGATTGAATCGTTTCAATTAGCGTGGAACGCCGGAAACTTAAGCCGGTGCACCTGGCAAGGTCAAGATGTCTGCTCCCTGTACTTCGGGGGTGAGTTCGCCTATGAAAGGCCCGGCCGCCCCGGAACGCGCGATACGTTCCGGGGCGGCCGGGCCGGCGGGTCGGACAGGAGGTCAGGACGTCAGGGCGTCAGGGCGTCAGCTGCCACTGCTGGATGTAGCCGACGTCGATCGCCGCGTGGTCCTGGACGCGGAGCTTCCAGGTGCCGGTGACGGGCTGTGCGGAGGCGTCGACGGTGAACGTCTGGTCGACGTTGTCCGCCGAGCCGCCGCTGCGGTTGAGCAGGGAGTACACGGTCCCGTTGGGGCCGACGAGATCGACGGTGAGGTCACCCCGGTAGGTGTGCACGATCTTGACGTAGACCGAGGTGGTGGCCGAGGCGTTGCCGTCGCGGCCGGTGACGGTGATGGGCGACTCCACGGCACCCGCGTTGTCGGGGATGTCGACGCGGGTGGTGCTGGCGAAGATGTCCGCCACGCGCCAGGAGAAGCTCACCGTGGAGGCCGCTCCGGTGGCGTCGGTCACCGTGACGGTGACGGCGCTGGTGCCGAGGGTGGTCGGTACGCCCGAGATCAGTCCGGTGTCGCTGAGGGTCAGTCCGTCCGGCAGGCCGCTCGCCTGGTAGGTCAGCGCGGAGCCGGTGTTGGTGGTGAAGGCGCTGAGTTGCAGGCTGACGCTCTGTCCGACCCCGCTGATCTGGTCGGCCGGGGCGGCCAGGTTGACGCCGAGGGAGATGCGCTGCCCGACGTCGATGGCCGCCCAGGCGTCCGCGACGGCCAGGTAGGTCGGGCTGTAGGCGCCGAACAGGTCGGCCGCGGCCTGCAGGGTCGCGGTGCGGGCGCCCGCGTAGTCGGTGGTGGAGGTCATGTACGTGCTCAGCGCGCGGTACCAGACGCGCTGCGCGTTGTCGATGCCGATGCCGGTGACCGGGAGTCCGTCGTAGGTGGGGCTGTCGTACGCGACGCCGTTGACGGTCTTCGCGCCGCTGCCCTCGGACAGCAGGTAGAAGAAGTGGTTCGCGGGACCGGAGGAGTAGTGCACGTCCACGCTGCCCAGCGTGGAGCTCCAGTAGTCTCGGGACGCGCCGTCCTTGGAGGGCTTGTCCATGTAACGCAGCGGCGTGCCGTTGCCGTTGATGTCGATCTTCTCGCCGACCAGGTAGTCCGGCACGTCGGACGCCAGGTTCGCGTGGAACTCCACGGCGGCGGCGAAGATGTCGGAGGTGGCCTCGTTCAGGCCGCCGGACTCGCCGCTGTAGGTGAGACCGGCGGTGGCGGCGGTGACGCCGTGGCTCATCTCGTGCGCGGCGACGTCGAGCGCGGTGAGCGGGTGGGTGTTGCCCGAACCGTCGCCGTACGTCATGCAGAAGCAGGTGTCGGACCAGAAGGCGTTGACGTAGCTGTTGCCGTAGTGGGCCCGGCTGTAGGCGGCGACGCCGTCGTTGCGGATGCCGTTGCGGCCGAAGACGTCCTTGTAGTAGTCCCAGGTGGCAGCCGCGCCGAACGCCACGTCCACGCCCGCGGTCTGACGGTTGCTCACCGTCCCGTCGCCCCAGACATCGTTGTCATCGGTGAAGAGGGTGCCGGTTCCCGAGGTGCCCTGGTTCAGGTCGTAGGTGCGGTGCCCGGCGCGGTCGCCGTCGACCAGCTGGTACGTGGAGCCGGACGGTGTGGTGCTCAGCGGGACGGTGCCGCTGTACTCGCCGGTGCCGGTCCCGGTGTTCACGCCCTGGTACGAGAAGAGCGTCTTGCCGGAGGCGGCGTCGGCGACGACGTGCAGTTCGCTGGGCGTGCCGTCGTGCTGGAAGCCGCCGACCACGGACTCCCACGCGAGCACCGGCTTCGCGTCGCCCGCCCAGACGACGAGACGGGAGCCGCCGTCGGCGACCGGCTTCTCGGCGTGCTTCTTCGCGGCGACCGCGAGCGCCCTGTCCGCCGCCTTCGCCCCGGTGACCTTCGGGGTGAGGGTCGGGAGTGTGAGGGCGGCCTTCTCCGCCCTGGTCACCGTGAGGTCGGCGCCCTTGGTGTGGACGACCAGGTCGCCGCCGAGCACGGGAAGTCCGGCGTAGGTGCGCTCGTAGCGGGTGTGGACGGTGCCGTCGGCGTCCTGGGAGACGTCCTTGACGACGAGTCTCTCCTTGGCGCCGAGGCCGAGTTCACCGGCGGTGTCCGCGGCCCGGGCACCGGCCTGCCTGAGGAGCGCCGCGTGGCGGGCCGGGGTCAGGCGGGCGGGGGCGGCGGCCGCGCGGGGGGTGGCGAGGATCTTCGCGTGGCCGCGGGGCGCCGGTGCGGCGGAGGCGGTGGAGGTCTGCACCCCGGCGGCGAGGAGGACGCTCACCGCGGTGAGGGCCAGGGCTGCGGCGCGGGCGGGGGGATGCGAACGACGGTCTGACCGGAACAAGGGGTCTCCTTGGGTGACGTAGGCCCTGGGCAGGGCAGGGCAGTACGACGGATCGGCCGGGGTCGGCCGGTCCGGCGGCACGCGCGGGTGAGGAGGGCGCACGGCACTGAGGGACGCGGGGTCGGGTCCCGCTCGGCGGTGCGCGGGGGTGAGGTGGGGGGAGGTGGGGGAAACGAGGTGGGGGGCTCGTGAACACCCGGTGAAGGGTGAACAGAAGAGTGACATCCGCCTCACAGATTTGTCATGGTGGCGACAAGACAACGGCTGGAACTGATGGTTGCCCAGGGATGTCGGGGAACACCCGTGAACAGCGCGACACGCCGTGCGACCTGCGGCGGACGGTGGGATGCGGCGGTGCTGGGGCGGGTGTGGCCGACGGGGCGTGGCCGATCCGTGTCGGCGGCCGCGACGCCGCGACCGCGACCGCGCCGCAGAACCCGCCGGGTTCGCGACGGCCGTACCGCCGCCGGACGGCGGGTCGGCGCGCGGCACCGCACGGAGCGGGATCCTGCCCGGCCTCACCGTCACCGCTCCGGACGGCGCCCGGCCGCCCCGTGACCGCCGGCGGCCGTCGCCGATGCACGGCGGGGCACGGCGGGTACGGTTCGGCCGGCGGGCCGCCGGGTCCTGCGGACCGGATGCGGCCGGAGCCGGAACGGTCACGCAAGCCCTGGACGCCCGCCCCGCCCCGCGCCGAGACGGTCGAGGGAAGCCACAGCGGTCACACCGAACCGAGACGCTCACACCCGGCCGGGCCGGGGCGCGGAGCCGGAACCGTCACACCCGACCGGAGCGGGCCCCGCAGAGCCGCAGCCACCCGCCGAACCAAGACGCTCACGCCCGGCCGGGGCCGGGGTGGGGAGCCGTAGGGGTCATGCCGTGCCGGGGCGGGCGAGGCCGAGGTCGTAGGCGAAGATGACCGCCTGGATGCGGTCCCGGGCTCCTATCTTGGCCAGGACCCTGCCCACATGGGTCTTCACGGTGGACTCGGAGAGGACGAAGCGGGCGGCGATCTCGCCGTTGGTCCAGCCCTTGCCGATGGCGACGAGGATCTCGCGCTCCCGCTCGGTCAGAGCGGTCAGGCGGGGGTCGGCGGCCGGGTCACCGGCGGGGTGTGTGACGTGCCGGGCGTACTCGTCCAGCAGGCGGCGGGTCAGGGCGGGGGCGATCACCGCGTCGCCGCCGGCCACCGCGCGGATCCCGGCCAGGAGTTCCTCGGGCCGCGCGTCCTTGAGGAGGAACCCGCTGGCCCCGGCGCGCAGCGCGGCGTGGACGTACTCGTCGACGTCGAAGGTGGTCAGCACCAGGATGCGGGAGCGGCCGCCGGTGCCGACGATGCGGCGGGTCGCCTCGATGCCGTCCATGCCGGGCATGCGGACGTCCATCAGCACCACGTCGGGGCGGAGTTCGGCGGCCTTGCGGACGGCCTCGGCGCCGTGCGCGGCCTCACCGACCACCTCCGTCTCCGGCACGGAGTCCAGCAGGAGGCGGAAGCCGTAGCGCTGCAGCGGCTGGTCGTCCACGACGAGCACGGTGGTCACGGGGTACCGTCCCTGGGGCTGAGGTCGAGCGCGGCGGTCACGGTCCAGCCGCCGCCGGGCGCCGGGCCTGCGGTGACGGTACCGCCGTAGAGCGCCGCCCGTTCGCGCATGCCCATGAGGCCGTGTCCTTCCCCGTCGGGCGGCGGCCCGCCGGGGCCCGGTGGCCCGGCCGGGCCGGTGTCCTGGACGCGGACGGTCGCCCGGGTGTCCTCGGCGGCGATCGTCAGGGTGACCCTGCTGCCCGCGCCGGCGTATCGGAGGCTGTTGGTGAGGGCTTCCTGCGCGATGCGGTAGACCGTCAGCTGCACGCCCGCGTCGAGCGCGCCGACGCGGCCGTGGCTGCGGTAGACCACCTCGAGACCGGCGGCGCGCACCCCGGCGCACAGCGCCTCGACGTCCGCGAGGCCGGGCTGGGGGCTGAGCTCGGGCCCGTCCGACGCCCCGTCCGACGCCTCGCGCAGCACGCCGAGCACCCGGCGGAGTTCGCCGAGCGCCTGGCGGCCGGTGTCGCCGATGAGCAGCAGGGCCTCCGTGCCGCGGGCGGGGGCCGCCTGGGCCGCGTACGCCCCCGCGTCGGCCAGGGTGATGATCACGGACAGGTTGTGGCCCACGATGTCGTGCATCTCCCGTGCCACCCGGGCCCGTTCGGTCGCCGTCGCGAGACGGGTGCGCTGGTCCCGCTCTGTCTCCAGCCGTGCCGCCCGCTCCCGCAGCCCGGCCAGCTGGGCGCGCCGGATGCGCACCGTGAGGCCGATCGCGAGGGGCGCCGCAGCGGCGACGAGCAGGAAGAACAGCGCGTCCCAGACGGAGACCACCGGCGACACGCGCAGCGCGACCGGCAGCATGGCGGCCGTCATCGCGGCGCAGGCCCAGGGCAGTTGGTTCAGCCGTCCGTGCAGGGCGAGGCTGTAGAGGGCGACGAGCAGCGCGATGTCGGCGCGCAGCGCCACGCCCAGCGACCACTGGAGCAGGAACACGGCGGTGACGGCGCCGAAGGCCGTGAGGGGCCTGCGGCGCCGCCACAGCAGCGGCAGGACGAGGCCGGCCTGGAGTGCCAGGGTCTCGGCGGCGGACGGCTCGCTCAGCGCCAGCCGCAGCCGGTGGCGGCCCTCGGCGTCCCCGCTGCCGGGGTGTCCGTGCAGCAGGTCGGGCAGGCCGAACATCAGCAGGACCAGGAGCACCACGGTGGCGTCCAGGACCCAGGGCCGGGCGCGGTCGGCGTCCCGCAGCCGCCGCCCGGCGCGGCCGAGCCGGCCGAGCAGCGGCGTCATGACACCGGCGTCGTCGACGGCCGTGGTGGTCATGGGGGTCATGGTGGTCATCCGTCCATGGTGCGGCCGCCGCTCAGGCGTCGGTGCGCACCATCCGGTAGGCCGCGCCGCCGAGTGCGAGGGCCGTCCAGGCGAGCAGGGTCAGCAGCCCCGCGCCGGGTGACAGGGTGGTGGAGTCGTGGGTGAGGGCGAACATCGCCTCGCCCGCGTTGCTCGGCAGGTAGGGGCTGATGTCGTCCTGCCAGGAGCTCGGCAGCAGCGAGATCAGGCCGGGGATCAGCATCAGGGCGGCGACCAGGACGGAGATGCCGCCCGCCACCGAGCGGAGCAGCGCGCCGAGGGCCGTGCCGATGACGCCGACGAGGCCGAGGTAGAGTCCGGCACCCAGCAGGCTGCGGACGACGCCCGCGTGCGAGAAGCCCAGCGCGGCGGGGGTGCCGTCGACGATGCCGTGGGCGAAGAGGAAGACGGCGAACGAACCGGCGGTCGCGACGACGACCGTGACGAGTCCGAAGACGGCCGCCTTGGACCACAGCACCGGCAGCCGGCGCGGCACCGCGGCCAGCGTGGAGCGGATCATCCCGGTGGAGTACTCCCCCGCGGTGACGAGGACGCCGAGGACGCCGAGGGCGAGCTGGGCGAAGTTGGTGCCGAAGAGGGAGAGGCTGACGGCGGTCTGGGCGGCGAAGTCCCTCCGCAGGGTGCCGTCGCCGTAGCCGGACTTGTAGCGGGCGGCGGCGATCATGCCGAAGGCCAGCAGGAAGAGCAGGCCGAGGCCGAGGGTGATCCAGCTGGAGCGCAGCGACCAGAACTTGGCCCATTCCGAGCGCAGCACGCGGGGTCCGGTCACCTTGCAGACGGGTCGGGGAGGGCCCTGCCGGTCCCCGTCGGGGCGGGTCTCCTGGGCGGTGGTCAGTGAGGTCATGCCGCGCTCCCGACGGTCTCGGCGGTCCCGGCGCCGTTGGTGGAGCCGTGGTATTCCACCGCGTCCCTGGTGAGGTCCATGAACGCCTGTTCCAGGGACACGGTGTGCGGGGTCAGCTCGAACAGGGCGATGCCGTGTTCCGCGGCCCTCAGCCCGATCTCGCGGGCGGACAGGCCGGTCACCTGGAGCTCCTCGGCACCCACCTGCCCGGTGACGCCGACACCGGGGCCCAAGAGGACCTCCCGCAGCCGCGCGGGGTCGGCGGTGACCACCCGTACGGTGTCGCCGCCCGCCTCGGCGACGAGGTCCCGCACCGTGGTGTCGGCGAGCAGCCGGCCCCGGCCGACGATGATCAGATGGTCGGCGACCAGGGCCATCTCGGTCATCAGATGCGACGAGACGAACACCGTACGGCCCTGGGCCGCGAGCGAGGTGAGCAGCGTGCGGATCCACAGCACGCCCTCCGGGTCGAGCCCGTTGACCGGCTCGTCCAGCATCACCGTGGCCGGGTCGCCGAGCAGCGCGGCCGCGATGCCGAGCCGCTGGCCCATACCGAGGGAGAAGGCCCCGGCGCGTTTCTTGGCCACGCTGCCGAGACCCGCGAGCTCGATCACCTCGTCGACGCGGCGCAGCGGGATGCCGTGGGTCAGGGCGAGCGCCTTGAGGTGCTGGTACGCGGAGCGGCCCGGGTGGACGGACCTGGCCTCCAGCAGCGCGCCGACCTCCTGGAGCGGTGCCCGGTGCTCGGCGTAGCGGCGGCCGCCGACCGTCACGGAGCCGCTCGTGGGGGCGTCCAGGCCGACGATCATGCGCATCGTGGTGGACTTGCCGGCGCCGTTGGGGCCGAGGAAGCCGGTCACCGTGCCGGGCCTCACCGTGAAGTCCAGCCGGTCCACGGCGGTCTTCTCCCCGTACCTCTTCGTCAGCTGCCTGGCCTCGATCATGCGGGTGCCTTCCGTCGGCGTACGGCTCACGGCGCCCGGCGGACGCCTCACCTGCCACGTTAGGCACCGGACCGGCCCAAAACGGTCGTACCCCGGGTTGATCCACGCCTCAGCGTGTCGTACCGCGGTACCACGCGGACGGCGGGCGGCCCGGTGTCAGGTGCCGCTCTTGACGCCCAGCCAGGGCAGGGGGTCGTTGTAGGCGCCGTCGTAGATCACCTCGAAGTGGAGGTGGGGGCCGGTGGACAGGCCGGTGGAGCCGGCGAGCCCGACCGGTGTGCCGGCCCGGACGCTCTGGCCCGTGGTGACCTGGAGGGCGGACAGATGGCTGTACGTCGTCTGCAGCGGCTTGCCCGCGAGGGTGCCGTGGTCGACGACGACGCGGTTGCCGTAGGCCTTGGTGAACGCCGCGAACACCACGCGGCCCTCGCGGGCGGCGTAGACCTGGGTGCCCTGGGTCGCGGCGAAGTCGACGCCCGTGTGCAGTTTGGTGACACCGGTCAGCGGGTGCTTGCGGGTGCCGAACGGCGAGGTGACGGTGAGACCGCCGGCCAGCGGCGCGGAGAGCACCGCGCCCGCGGGGGCGACCGGGGCCGCGCTCCCGGCGGCCGCGGCGGCCTGGTCGAACGCCTTGTAGCGCGGCAGAAGGGCCTTCACCTCGGAGACGTACGTGCTCGCCCCGGCGGGGACGCGGCCGGCCCCGGTCACGGCGTCCGTACCGGTCGCGTAGGCGGCGAGGGTCAGGTCGACGAGGTCACCGTTGATCCGCCCCTCCGTCCTGAGGCCGGTGACCTTCGCGGCGAGGGAGCAGTCCTGTCTGCCCAGCGCGGTGATGGCGTCCGCCGGTTCGGCGGGCGAGGAGTGTCCGTCGCCGTCGGCGTCCTTGCCCCAGGTCTTCCATCCGGCGGCGGAGAAGGCGGCGATGCCCTCCTGCCCGGACGGCGTCGCCGTCGCCTCCTTCCACCCGGAGAGCTGGTCGATCTGGGCGGCCAGCAGCGACGGCGTGACCACGCTGCAGCCGTCCGCGGCCTTGCGCAGCCAGGGGAGGTAGCTCTCGGCCGCCGACGCGGCGTCATCGTGCCGCGGCCCGGAGTCCTGCGCCCAGTCCGGCGGGAAACCACCGTTCAGCGCCATGAACCCGGCGACACCGGGGAGGGCGATGAGGCAGGGGACGACGAGAAGGGTGACGGGCCCGGGCCCCCGGCGCCTGGGACGCAGAACGGGGATGCCGGTACCGCGGTCGCCGCCCGGGTCCGCCGGGAGCGCGGCGGGTGGCTCCGCGGGGTCCGCCGGGGGCGCATCGCCGGGATCCGCCGGGTGCTGCGGGGCACCGGCGGCGGACCGCGCCGCGTCGGGGTCAGGCGCGTGCGCGTCGACGGCGTGCGCCTCGGCAACGGAAGAGCCGTCCCCGCCCCCGGGCCGCCGGACGCCGGCCGCACGGGGCCGGGCGCGCACGGGCCCGCCGGACGGCAGCCGCGGCCCCGTGTCCGCGGTGCCGTCGGCGGGCGGGTGGTGGGTGGGGGTGTCGGCCGGTGGCCGGGGGCCGGGCAGCGGGACGCCCGGGCCGGACAGGTGGCCGGGGGTCCGGCGCGCCGCGGCGGTGGGCGTCGCGGGTCGGCCGGGGGTGAGGGGGGCGGGGTCCGCTGTCGGCGGGATCGCGCGCGTGTCGTCGTTCACCGGGCCGGGTCCACCGGGGTGCCGGACGGGCCGGCGTGCCGTTCCGCGGCTGGTGTCGACGGCCTGCGGGGGCGGAAGTCGTTCCTCACGCGCGAAGGCTAACGAGGCGGTCGGCCGTTGTCGCCGGCCGCCGGGGCACGGTCCGCTGCCCTCAGGGGCCGTCCGGCGGATCACCCCGGAGGAGCGGACGGACCCCCGGCCGTGCCGTCGTCACCTGCCGGTTCCGCCGCGGCTGCACGCACCGACCGCCGCCCGCCCGGGCCGACGGGTCCCGTCGGTCTCCTCCGGCCCGTCCGCCGGAAAGGCCGGCCTGTGCCGGTGGGCCCGGTTGGTGGCGATCAGGGTGTCGAGCGCGTCCCTGGCCCGCTGGAGTTCGGCGATGTGCTCGGACAGGCGGGCGCGTTCCTCGATCATGCGCTGCTGTGCGGCGTCCGAGGTGTCCTCGCCCGGGTCGTCGACGCAGGGCAGCAGTTCGGCGATGGTCCTGCTGGACAGTCCCGCCGCGTACATGCGCTGGAGGAACGCGACGCGTTCCGCCTCGGCCGGTGTGTAGTGCCGCTGCCCGCCGGGGCTGCGGGTGCTGGTGAGCAGCCCCTGCTGCTCGTAGTAGCGCAGCGATCTGACGCTCACCCCGGTCCGCGCCGCGAGTTCCCCGATCCGCATCCGGCCGCTCTCTCCCCTGTGACGTGGCCCACAACCACTTGCCCCTGACATTCGTGTCAGGTTTTAGCGTAACCGTGTGTCCGGACGACGGGCACGCGGATGACGAGGAGTTCCCCGGATGAAGACCCTGTTCGACAGCCATGCGCTCGGCGGCCTCACCCTGCCCAACCGGGTGGTGATGGCTCCGATGACCCGGGTCAGGGCGGCGGCGGACGGACTGGCGACGCCGTCGATGGCCACGTACTACGCGCAGCGGGCGACCGCCGGACTGATCGTCAGCGAGGGGGTGCAGCCGAGCCTGATCGGGCAGTCCAATCCGGGCACCCCGGGTCTGTACACGGACGGACAGGTCGCCTCCTGGCGGCCGGTGACCGCCGCCGTGCATGCGAACGGCGGCCGGATCTTCGCCCAGATCATGCACGGCGGACGGGTCTCGCACCCCGACACCACCGGGCTGCGGCCCGTCGGCCCCTCCGAGGTCCCCGCCACCGGCGAGGTGTTCACCCCGGCCGGTATGCGGCCCGCGCCCGTGCCGCGCGCCCTGGCCACCGAGGAGGTGGGCGAGCACGCCCGGTCCTACGCCGACGCCGCCCGCCGGGCCGTGGACGCCGGGTTCGACGGTGTGGAGCTGCACGGCGCGAACGGTTATCTCATCTCGCAGTTCCTGTCCTCGAACGCCAATCTGCGCACCGACCGCTACGGCGGTCCGGTCACCGGCCGGATCCGGTTCGCCGTGGAGGCCGTGTCCGCGACCGTGGACGCGATCGGTGCCGCCAGGACCGGCATCCGCCTCTCCCCCGGCGGAGGCTTCTGGGGTGTCGAGGAGAGCGACGTGCCCGGGCTGTACGCCGCGCTGCTCGCCGAACTCGCCCCGCTCGGCCTGGCGTACATCCACCTGGAGGCGACCAGCGAGGAGGAGGTGCTGACCGGACTGCGCCGGGCCTGGCCGGGCACCCTGATCATGAACCCGGTGCAGCCGATGGGACCCAAGCAGACCGGGCGGGTCGAGGCCGATCACTGGCTCGGTCTCGGCGCCGACCTGATCAGCTTCGGGCGCGCGTTCATCGCCAACCCCGATCTGGTCGAGCGGCTGCGGATCGCGGCACCGCTCGCGCCGGTCGACGACGCGACGTACTTCCAGGGCGGCGACACGGGATATCTGACGTACCCGGCGTACCAGCACACCGCCTGACGGACGTCTGCCGTCCGCCGGCGGACGGCCGTCGTCACGCACCCCCGGCGGACCGCCGTCGTGGCGGCCCGCCGGCGGACCGCGGCCGCGGTGCGGACCGGCGCACCGTACGGGCCCGGCCCAGGAGCACCACCGAGCACAGCGCCGCGACCGCGCACCACGTCGACACGAACTCCAGCCGCCACAGCGCCCAGCAGACCGCCGCGCCCACGGCGGCCAGCACGCCCAGGACGACCAGCGGCCGTTCCCCGGACAGCAGCAGCGAGCCGGCCGTGGCGAACAGATAGCCCGCGGTGAGCAGGGCCGCGTGGGGCAGGGCGAAGACGTAGCCGACGGTGTGGCCGCGGATCTCGGCGGTCACCGGGCCGGTGGCGATGCGGCAGGCGAGGACGGCGGCGGTCACGACGCCCGCGGCGAGCGGGAGGAGGAGCACGGGCCGGGCGCGGCCGGGGACGGCGCAGAGCACGGCCGCCGGGACCCACAGGGCCAGCAGGGGCAGCGCCACGACGGCCCAGGCGACGACGGCGGGTCCGCTGCCGCCGCCCGCGTGCCAGACGGCCGCCTCCGTGAGCTGGTGGGCACCGAGCAGCAACGGCAGTGCGGCCAGCGGGAGTCGGCGCAGGTCACGGACCTGCGCCACACAGGCCGCGCCGACCGCCGAGATCCCGGCGCCCGCCACGAGATCGGCCGTCGCGCTCCAGCACATCACACCCCCAGGGGGTCGCGGCCGGCGGTGCGTGCTTCCGTCCCGCACCACGCTACGCGGCGTACCGCGCACGGGCCGCCGTGACCTCGGGCGCCGGAGATGATTGGCTGGGCGCGAGCACGTCACGCGCGCACCTCACGCGCGCACGCACCACCGCCCGCACGGGCCGATCCGCAGGAGGAATCACCGCGATGAGCAGCGCCTACACCTACGAGTACAAGGTCGCCACCTTCCGGGAGTCGCTGATCGGCGACGCGCTGGACAGCGACAAGCTGGAGAAGGTCCTCAACAAGCACGCGGAGGACGGCTGGGCCCTCAAGGCGATCACCTCCGCCGACGTGAAGGGCCGTATCGGTCCCGGCGCGGTCGAGGGTCTGCTGCTGACCTTCGAGCGGCCGCGCGCCTGACCGCCCGGCTGCGGTGCATTGTCCTCCCGTGGCCGCCGGACGGCGGCCACGGGAGGTCCCCGCCCCCGCACTATGGCTTGATGCCCACCCCGGTCCACAGGCTGACCTGGGCGTCCGTGAGGTCCTTCGCCCGGGCCTCGGTCTCGTCGTCGGGGCGCCAGCGGTGGCCCACGGAGACACCGGGGTCGAGCAGTTCGAGGCCGTCGAAGAAGCGGGCGACCTCGTCCTGGGTGCGGAACCGCACCGGCGTGCCGGCCTCCGTGTAGATGTCGGTGATCTTGTGCCAGGTCGACGGGTCGAAGTCGGCCGTGCCGTGACTGAGCGCGAGCGCGCTGCCGGAGGGCAGCGCGGCGAGCAGGCGGCCGACGAGGCCGTACGGGTCCTGCGCGTCGGTGACGAAGTGCATCAGGGCGTTCAGGGACAGCGCCACGGGCCGGTCCAGGTCGAGCACCTGAGCGAGTTCGGGGCCGTCCAGCAGGGCCTCGGGGTCGTTCACGTCCGCCTCGATGTACATCGTGCGGCCCTGCGCGGTGCTGCGCATCAGGCGCTCGGCGTACTTGAGGACGAGCGGATCGTTGTCGGCGTAGACCACGCGCGCCTCGGGGGCCACGGACTGGGCGACCTGGTGGAGGTTCGGCTCGGTGGGGATGCCCGTGCCGATGTCGAGCCACTGCCGGATGCCGTGCTCCCGGGCGAGGACCCTGGTCGCGCGGTGCATGAAGGCGCGGTTCTCCCGGGCGCACAGGAACACCGACGGGAAGGCCTCGGCGACCGTCGAGGCGGCCCTGGCATCGACCTCGAAGTGGTCCTTGCCGCCGAGGTAGTAGTCGTACATCCGGGCGGAGTGCGGCCTGCTGGTGTCGAGGTCCCGCGCGGCGTGGGTACTGCTCATCATCTCCCCTTCGGTGGTGTGCGTCGGTGTGCCGGGCAGGCCGCGGCCGGGGCCGGCACGGTCCTTCCCGCTCGTGTGCGGTTCAGCCGGCCGTCAGGTGATCGGCCAGTCCCTGTTTGACTCCCAGGACGAACGCCCTGATCTCCTCCGGCGTGTAGATCAGCGCCGGGCCCGCCGGGTCGGTCGACTGGCGCAGGGCCACCCTGCCGTCGGCGAGCTGCTTCGTCTCCACGCACTGACCTCCGTTGGGCCCGCTCCACGGGCACTCCCAGCCCTGCTCGCCGAGTTCCGAGGCGGGCATCCCGTTGTAGAACCGGGCGTCGGTGGTGGTCATGAGTACTCCTTGCGCATGCGGTCAAGAAGCGCCCTGCTGTCCGCGGCCGAGGTCAGCAGCGACATACGGTTGTGGGCCTCGAGGTGGGCGGCGACGTCGGCGCGCTCGTCCAGGTACATGGAGGCGGACAGGATCTCGCTGTAGACGATGTCGGGCAGCTCCGGCTCCTCGAACCGGAAATAGGTGAACGGGGCGCAGGCCCCGACATGGGCGCCGGCGGTGAACGGGACGACGTCCACGCTGACGTGGCCGAGTTCCGAGACCTCGAGGAGCCGGTCGATCTGCTCCCGCATGATCTCGGGGCCGCCCACCACCCGGTGCAGCACGGCCTCCTCCATGACCACCCACAGCGTGGGCGCGTCCGCCCTCTCCAGCAGGCCCTGGCGGCGCAGCCGGGCCGCGACCCGGCGCTCCAGCTCCTCCTCGTCGCCGTTCGGGAAGCCGCCGCGCAGTACGGCGCGCGCGTACCCGTACGTCTGGAGCAGGCCGGTGACGTAGTGGGGCTCGTAGGTGCGTAAGGTCTTGGCGCCCGTCTCGAGACTGACGTACGCGGTGAACCAGTTGGGGAGCACGTCGCGGTACGCGTGCCACCAGCCGGGCTCGTTGGCCCGTTCGGCCAGCGCGACGAACTCGTCGATCTCCTGCTGCCCGGCCCCGTAGGTCTGCAACAGCTTCTCCACGTACAGGGGCTTGAGGCCGACCTCCGCCTTCTCCAGACGGCGGATGGTCAGAGGCTTCACCCGCAGGGCCCGGGCCGCGTCCTCCAGCGAGGCCCCCGCGTTCACCCGCATGTCCTGCAGTCGCCGGCCGAGGATCATGCGCAGCACCGTGGGAGCACTCGTACCGGCGCCCGAGCGAGCCTCGTTCACACCCATACCTCCTGAGTGACCGTCAACGGTGCGATTGTGGCAGTGACTTGATGATGGCACCAGTCCGATACCGGCGCGCTGAAATTATCAGGGAGTCGGTTGCACCGTGAACTCACCAACGAGCATGATGACTTCGTGAGCGATCCCACCGAGCGCACGCATCACCCGTGTCACACGCCGCACACCCAGCGGAACCGCCGCGCTCACTCGCCCGACCCGTGAGGGGCATCCCCCTCACACGCCTGCCGGAGAAGGACCACTCCCCTCCTTCGTCACGCGTCACCCTCCCCCTGCGCCCCTCGCTCGACGGAAGGCGATCACCGTGACCCCCCACACCGCTTCGGCCCACGGCCTCTTGACCCCGGCCGGTCCGCGCCGTTCCCGCTGGCTCGACCTGCCCACCCACCGGGCGAGCGTGAAGATCGCCCGTGACGTGGTGCGGGAGCAGCTGTTCGCCTGGCGCCAGGCCGGGGACCTGTGCACCGACGCGGTCCTGCTGATCTCGGAACTGGCGACCAACGCGGTGCTGCACGCCCGGGGCGGGCGCATGCTGTGCGGGGTGGAACTGCTCACGGACGCCCAGTTACGCGTCGAGGTGCACGACGAGAACTCCGGGGAGCAGCACGGCGAGCTCGGTCTGCCGGCCCGGCGCTTCCCCGCCTCGCACGCCGAGAACGGGCGTGGTCTGCTGCTCGTCCAGCAGATCGCCGACGCCTGGGGAGTGACCCGCTCCACCCGCACCACGGGCAACGCGGTGTGGGCCGCCCTGCACACCGGCGTCTGAGGTCCGCGTCCCCGGCGGTCCTTTCCGGCCGGGGTCGCCGGCGGCACCGGGACCGGCATCGCCCGGCGCGCCGGGGCAGTACGGGAGCGGGAAAGCAGCGGTGCGGTTGAAGCCGCGCGGGAGCGGGAAACCAGCAGGGCGGGACCAGACCTGCCGCATCACCCGCATCACCCGCGCCGCCCGGATCACCGGTTCACCGCGTCCGGATCATCCGCCGTCCCGTGCGCTCCGCTCTCTCCTGCCGGGAAAGACCTCCCTCCTGCCGAGGAAAACGATGCCGAAGTCCACGATTGTCAAGTACCTGACATTCTGGGCGATGCTGCTGCTGTGGGCCACGGCGCCCGCGGCCGTGGCCGCCCCGGCACCGCGGGCCGCCCCGCCCGCCGTACATGCCGCCACCACCACCGCCACCGCCACCGCCCGGACCTGGCAGCCCCCGCTGTCCACCCGCGGACGTTACATCGTCGACGCGAACGGCGACCGGTTCCGGCTGAAGTCGGCCAACTGGGACGGCGCGCAGGGGTCCTGGACGGGCAGCGGCAGCGAGTCGGACGACACCCAGCACCACGCGGGGCAGAACTCGCACGGCATCCCGCTGGGCCTGGACCGGGCACCGCTCTCCCGGCTGATGTCGGACTTCCGTGAACTCGGCATCAACAGCGTCCGGTTGCCGTTCTCCAACGCGATGATCCACGCGACGGCGGCGGTGCCCGACTCCGCCGTGGCCGCCAATCCGCAGCTGCGCGGCGACACCCCGCTCCAGGTCTTCGACGCGGTCGTCACGGCGCTGTCCGACGCCGGGTTCGCCGTCATCCTCAACAACCACACCAACACCTCCCGCTGGTGCTGCGGGGTGGACGGCAACGAGCGCTGGAACAGCAGCCAGACCACCCAGCAGTGGGCGGACGACTGGGTGTTCATGGCCCGCCGGTACGCGGGCGACCCGGGCGTGGTGGGCGCCGACCTGTACAACGAGGTCCGCCGCGACGTCCTCGACGACCCCAACTGGGGTGCGGGGGACGCCCATGACTGGTTCGCCGCCGCACAGCTCGCCGGCGACCGCATCCTCACCGAGGCGAACCCGAACCTCCTGATCGTCATCGAGGGCATCAACTGGACCGGGCTGCCCGTGGACGGCCTCCCGCACGGCCGCCCGATGCTCACCCCCGCGGGCACCCTCTCGCACACCCTGGTCGACTCCCGCAAACTGGTCTACTCCGCCCACTTCTACGGCTACACCGGCCCGAACCACTCCGGCGCCACCGGGATCGGCGAGACCCACGACGCCCGCTACCAGGACCTCAGCCGCACCGACCTCTACCAGGCCCTGTACGACGAGGCGTTCTTCGTCGAGGACGGCGGCAGGCACTACACCGCGCCGGTGTGGATCAGCGAGTTCGGCATCGGCGCCGGGGAGACCGGCACCGCGGCCCGCACCTGGTTCGGCAACATCACCGACTACTTCGCCGACCACGACACCGACTTCGCCTACTGGCCGCTGGTCGGCTGGGAGGGCCACGACGACTGGGCCCTGCTCCGCTACGACGAACAGGGCGGCCGGCACGGCCTGCTAGACGACTCCGACTGGCGCCGCACCGCCTGGGACCACCTGATGACCGCGCCCGCCCTGACGGGCCCCGTGCCCGCGACCCCGGTGTGGCGGATGCTGAACACCGACCACGGCGACTTTGTCCAGTCGCTGCGGGTGCGCGCCCAGGGCGACTGGGACTCCGGCGCCTCCAAGGCGGTCTGTCCCGACGGACTGCGGCTGACCGGGCTCGGCCACACCTCCGGCCGGGGCCTGTGCACCGACGCCACGGCGGGCGACCTGCGGGCGAGCGGCACCGGCCAGGTGGTCGTCACCGACGAGCGCTACGTCCCCTCCGGCGGCGACTGGGCCTCCGGGTACACCAAGCTCCAGTGCCCGGCCGGTGACTTCCTCATCGGCTACAGCCACCGCGGTACGCGCACCTCGGCGGCCCTGTGCGTGCCGGCCCGCGTCACCCTGGGCGGCACCTCGCGCACGGTGTGGTTCGACCGCTCCGACAACCGGCCCTCCGACGCCTCGGGCGGCGACTTCGCCACCCAGGACTACAAGGGCCAGTGCGGGGACGGGGAGTACGCCGCGGGCATCGCCTTCACCACCCGGTTCGCCGCCTACCCCGGCCCGGACGCCCTGCTGTGCCGCACCCTGCCGTGACGTCCTGACCGCCGTCGGGCGCGCGACCGGCCCGGTCCTCGGCCCGCGCGCTCGCCGCGCGGGCCGAGGACCGGGTGCTAGTCCAGTTCCTGTTCCGCCCAGATGATCTTCCCGCCGCCCGGTGTGTAGCGGGCGCCCCAGCGGCGGGTGAGCTGGGCCACGAGGAACAGGCCGCGGCCGCCCTCGTCCGTGCTGCGGGCGTGTCTGAGCCGGGGCGCGGTGCTGCTGGAGTCGGCGACCTCGCAGGTCAGCCGGGAGTCGCGCAGCAGCCGCAGCCGGATGGGCGGGGTGGCGTGCCGCATCGCGTTGGTGACCAGCTCGCTCACGATCAGCTCCGTGGTCATGGCCAGGTCGTGCAGTCCCCACTCCGCCAGCTGACGGGTGGTACGGGCCCGGAGTTCCGCCACGGCGGCCGGGTCGACGGGCACCTCCCAGGACACCACCCGGTCGGCGCCGAGGGCGTGGGTGCGGGTCAGCAGGAAGGCGACGTCGTCGGAGCGGATCAGGGGCACGAGCTGCCGCACGGCGGTCGTGCACAGGTCCGCCAGGCCGGCGGCGGGCCGGGACAGCACCTCGCCGAGCCGGGCCATGCCGGACTCGATGTCGCCGTCGGGTCCCTCGACCAGACCGTCGGTGTAGAGCCCGAGGAGACTGTGCTCGGGGAGTTCGATCTCGCAGGACTCGAAGGCCATCCCGCCCAGGCCGAGCGGGGGTCCGGCGGGCGGCTCGGGGAAGGAGACCTGCCCGCCGGGAGTGACGACGACGGGGGGCGGGTGGCCCGCCCGGGCCATGGTGCACCGCCGGGTCACCGGGTCGTAGACGGCGTACAGACAGGTCGCCCCGAGGAAACCGGCGGTGCTCTGCCGGCCCTCCTCGACGTCGGTCTCCTCCTCGCTCAGCCGCAGCACCAGGTCGTCGAGGTGCGCCAGCAGTTCGTCCGGGGGCAGCTCCATGTCGGCGAGGGTCTGCACGGCGGTGCGCAGCCGTCCCATGGTCGCCGCGGCGGCGATGCCGTGGCCGACCACGTCGCCGACGACCAGGCCGACGCGGGCACCGGACAGCGGGATCACGTCGAACCAGTCGCCCCCGACCCCGCCCGTGGCGTCCGCGGGCAGATAGGAGGAGGCCGCCTCCAGGGCCGTACCGCCGGCCAGCGCCTGCGGCAGCAGGCTCCGCTGGAGCGTGACGGCCGCGGTGTGCTCACGGGTGTAGCGGCGGGCGTTGTCCACGCACAGGGCGGCCCGCGCCACCAGTTCCTGGGCGGCCAGCACGTCGTCGGACCCGTAGGACACGGGGTTGGCGGACCGGGCGAACGTGGTCAGCCCGAGCGTGGTGTTCCGGGCCCGCATCGGTACGGAGATGAGGGAGTGCAGTCCGAGCTCGCGGACCCGCGCGGCGGTCGCGGGCTGCCGGCCGGCCCACGTCCCGTCGTCCGGGTCGAGCACCGGGACGAGGACCGGCCCGCCGCCGGTCAGCAGGTCCACGCCGAGCCGCGGGGGCAGGAGGTCGGCCCGTTCACCGGTCCGCGCGCAGCCCTCCGGCAGGACCTCGTGCACACAGCGCAGAGCCGCGCGGCGCAGCACCGGCCGTACCGGCTCCGGCACCGCCCCGGCCGGCCGGTCGCCGAGCCCGCCCGTGTCCAGGACGGGTTCGAGCAGGTCGACGACGACGAAGTCGGCGAACCGGGGTACGGCGAAGTCGGCGAGTTCCTGCGCGGTGCGCAGCACGTCCAGGGTGGTGCCGATGGCGGCGCCGGCCTCGTTGATCAGGGTCAGCAGGGTGCGGGCGGCCCACCGCTCGGTGACGTCGAGGACCATGTAACAGATACCGGTGACGGTGTCATCGGCGCCGAGCAGCGGGAAGAAGGACGACGAGTAGGCGCGCCGCCGGTGCGGGTCGGCCCAGCTCCAGCCCAGGTACTCGTAGTCGGTGACCGGGTTCCCGGTCGCCAGGACCTTGCGCATCAGCCCCTCGAGGGTGTCGGCCTGGAGTCCCGGCAGCAGATCGCTCAGCCGGCGCCCCAGCCGCTGTTCCCTGGGCACGCCGCCGAAGCGCTCGAGGGTGTCGTTGAGCCACACGTACCGCAGCTCCGGGTCCATCACGGCCATGCCCACCGGGGAGCGGGTCAGGAAGCCGTCCAGGACGGACTGGCCCATGGTCCACCGCGGGCGCCGCTCGCGCGCCGAGACCAGGAAGCACTCCCGGGCGCCGGACGGCTGGGCGACGCGGAAGGAGGCCGACACCCGCAGGTCGGCGTCGACACTGCGGCCGTCCCGGTGCCGCAGCGGGACGAGACCGCTCCAGCCCATCCCGGCGCGGCACCGTTCCACGATGCCGGCCACCCGGACCGGGTCCCCGGCGGTGGCCAGCAGCCGCCCGGCGGACCGGCCCACGACCTCGGGCGCCGGACGGCCGAGGAGGGTTTCGGCCGCACGGGTCCAGCCGATCACCGTGCCGTCCGCGGCCAGCAGCGCCGTGGCGTCGGTGGACGCGTCGAACAGTTCGCCGGGCACGACGGCCGGGGGCCCGCCCGCACCGGGCACGCCGGGTGCGGGTGCTTCGGGCCCGGCCGCCGCGGGCGCTTCGGGGTCGTGGTGCGAAGAATCCATCGATTCCATCCTTTACACCACGATGCCCCTTCGCGCCCGTCCGGGAATTATCTGGAGGCCGCCTCCTGTTCTTGTCGGGGAGGACAGCTCACGTGGACAGCGGCACGGGAGACGACGGCGGAACGAGGTGGCGGCGATGATCACGACGAGCCCGATGACCGAGGACCCGGTGACCGCCCTCGCCGTGCCGTCCGCGCCGGGGACGGCGGCCGTACCGGCCTCCCCGGCTCCGGCGCGCCCCGACGGGGACGAACGGCGCAGGCGGCGCGTCGTGGAGCTGCTGGCGCTCTCCGTGCTCGGTCTGATCCCCTGGACGGTGCTGATGGCGCTGACCCTGCCGTCCGACTACCGGGTCCACCAGTGGCGCACCGCCTGGGTGGGCTTCGACATCCTGCTGCTGACGGCCGCCGGGGCGACGGCGCTGCTGGCCCGCAAGCGGCACGGCGGCGCCGTGATGGCCGCGCTGGCCACGGCGGTGCTGCTGGTGTGCGACGCCTGGTTCGACGTGTCGCTCGACTTCGGCACCCCGGCGGTCTGGGCGTCCGCCGCGCTCGCCGTGTTCGTGGAGCTGCCGCTGGCCGCCTTCCTCACCTACCGCGCCCACACCCTGCTCCGGCTGCACTGGGCACCGCGGCAGTAGCCCGTCCGCTGCCGCCCGGGGCCGGCGGTCCGCCCCCTGGGCCCGGCCGTCCGTGCGGGTCAGTCCGTGGCGTAGTTGAGCTGGCGTCTGACGTAGGGGGTCATCAGGGTGCGGGCCTTCGCCAGGGTGGAGGTGCGGGTGCCCAGGATCGCGGTGTCGCCGCCGGGCACCGGGAGCATCGTCAGCCCGTCGGCGGAGCCGAACGGGACGATCATCGGGGTCCGGTGGAACGCCCGGTACAGGCGGAGGTCCCGGCGGTGCCGGCCCGGACTCTGCAGATGGTCGCGGATGTTGTGGGCGGCGAGGTCCGCCTGGGCCAGTGCGGCGGGCGTGATCTTGAGGTCGGTGGCGTCGTTGACGTCGCCGATCGCGAACACGTCCGAGCGGCCCTCGACGCGCAGGGTGCGGTCGACCTTGATGTGCCCGGACGCGGTCAGCCAGTCGCCGAGTCCCGCCATGCGCAGCCAGAACGTGTTGGGGGTCGTGCCGGTCGCCCAGTACGACAGGTCGGCCTCGAGGACCTTGCCCCGGGCGTCGCGGTAGGTGCCGAACTCGCTGCCCGGGGACATGAAGGAGTCGAGCCGCACCGTCACGCCGTGCGACTCCAGCCATGCGCGGGCCCGCCGGCCGGCCGCGGCGCTGCCCGTGGCGTGCATCAGCTCCGCACCCGAGTGGGCGAGCGTCACCCGCGCGTCGGGCCTGGCCAGACGTATCTCCGCGCTGAGTTCGACGCCGGACGGCCCGCCGCCGACGACGAGGACGTGCTCGGCCGCGGAGATCTTCTTCTGGTGCAGGGCGAACGACTGCATCGCCTCCTCGGCCGTGGTCCCGGCGAAGCGGGCGGGTTCGGGGTAGTCGGCGCCGGTGGCGATGACCAGCACGTCGTACGGGAGCCGTTCGCCGGAGCCGAGCACGACCTCACGTCCGGCCGTGTCGATGCGGACCGCCTTGCCGACGGCCACCCGCCCGTTCTGCAGCAGCCGGTCGTACGGGATGAGCGGGGTCACCGTCCACTCCGGGCGCACTCCCGCGCGCAGGGAGGCGATGCGGTGGAAGAAGATCTCCTTGCGGTCCACCAGGGTGACCCGGGTCGCCGTGTCCAGCCGCTTCGCCAGACGGACACCCGCGTATCCGCCGCCTATCACCACAACTTCGCCGTCGCGCAAGCCGAGTCTCCATCGCCTGTGGGGGGGTCGGGCGTGACTCGGCCGTCGGGCGACGCCGTCGTCACTCGCCTGGCGGTGAGCGTAGCGCCTGCGTCCGGCCCGGGACCCCGTGCCCCGCAAACCGGTCCCGGGACAACGGAGTCGCCCGGCCCCCCGACGACGGTCGGGGGGCCGGCGGCGGGCGGCCCGGGACGCGGTCAGGCCGCCGTGGCGTCCCCCGGCCGCGGTGGCCAGCCGTCCCGGTGGATCGGCGTGCCGGACCGGGTGAGCGGGACACCCGTGCCGCCGCGCCGTACGGCGACGATCTCCGCGGCGATGGACACGGCCGTCTCCTCCGGGGTGAGGGCACCGAGATCCAGCCCGATCGGCGACCTGAGCCGCGCCAGCTCCCCTTCCGTCAGCCCCGCTCCACGCAGCCGCCGTTCACGGTCGGCATGCGTGCGGCGGGAGCCCATGGCGCCGACGAACGCCACGGGCAGCCGCAGGGCGACCGCCAGCAGGGGTACGTCGAACTTGGCGTCGTGGGTGAGTACGCACAGCACGCTGCGCGCGTCGGTCGCGGTGCGCCGCAGATAGCGGTGCGGCCAGTCGACCACCACCTCGTCCGCCTCGGGGAAGCGGGCCGCGGTGGCGAAGACGGGACGCGCGTCGCACACGGTCACGTGGTGGCCGAGGAACTTGCCCGCCCGCACCAGCGCCGCCGCGAAGTCGATCGCCCCGAAGACGATCATGCGGGGCGGCGGCTGGCTGGACTCCACGAGCAGGGTCAGCCCGCCGGGACAGCGGGCGCCGTCCTCCGAGAGCTCGACGGTGCCGGTGCGGCCCGTCTCCAGCAGGGCACGGGCCTCGGCCGCCGCCGTCCGGTCCAGCACGGCCGCGCCGCCCAGGCCGCCCTCCCGGGACCCGTCGGGCCGGACGAGCAGGGCGGTGCCGAGCAGTGCGGCCGGGCCGCGGACGACCCGGGCCACGGCCACCGGGACGCCCGCTCCGGCATCCGCCAGGGCCGCCCGCAGCACAGCCCTGGCGGGCGAGTCGGCTCCGACCGGCATGACCATCACATCGAGGACCCCGCCGCAGGTCAGGCCCACGGCGAAGGCGTCCTCGTCGCTGTAGCCGAAGCGCTCGACGACGGTCCTGCCGTCGTCCAGCGCCGCCCGGCACAGCTCGTACACGGCGCCCTCGACACAGCCGCCGGAGACCGAGCCGACGACCGTGCCGTCCGTGTCGACGGCGAGTGCGGCCCCGGGGCCGCGCGGCGCGCTGCCGCCCACGGCGACGACCGTGGCGAGGGCGAAGGTGCGGCCCTCGGCCAGCCAGCGCCGCAGGTCGGCGGCGATGTCAAGCACCGGGGGCCGCCGTCAGGACACGGTCGGGCCGGATCGGGAGGCTGCGGTGCCGTGCACCGGTGGCGTGCCAGACCGCGTTGGCGACGGCCGCGGCGGCGCCCACGGTGCCGACCTCGCCGATGCCCCGGATGCCGATCGGGTCGTCCGGGTCCGGGGCGTCGACCCAGTCGGCCTCGATGTGCGGCACGTCGGCGTGGCTGGCGACGTGATAACCCGCGAGGTCGGCGCCGACCAGCCCGCCGGTGGCCCGGTCGCGGACCGCCTCCTCGTGCAGGGCCATGGACAGGCCCCAGATCATGCCGCCCACCAGCTGGCCGCGCGCGGTGAGGGGGTTGACGATGCGGCCGGCCGCGAAGATGCCCAGCATGCGCCGCACCCGCACCTCACCGGTCGCGGTGTCGACGGCGACCTCCGCGAACTGCGCCCCGAAGGAGTGCCGTTCGCGCTGGGCGAGCGCCCCGACGGCCTCGCTGGTGTCCGACCGCACGGTGATCCCCTCGGCGGGGATCTCCTCACCCGTGACGATCCGCTCACGCAGTTCCCGGCCGGCCTCGATGACCGCCCAGGCCCAGGAGCGGGTGCCCGCGGAGCCGCCCGCGATCATCGCGAAACCGAAGTCGCTGTCCCCGATACGGACCTCCACCCGGTCCGGGGTCACACCCAGCGCGTCGGCGGCTACCAGGGTGAGCGCGGTCCGGGCACCGGTGCCGATGTCGGCGGCGGTGATCCGGACCGTGAAGGTGCCGTCCGGCCAGGCCGTCGCCGCGGCCGTGGAGGGCATCGCCATGGCCGGGAAGGAGGCGGCGGCGGTGCCGGTGCCCAGCAGCCAGCGGCCGTCCCGGCGCACTCCGGGGCGCGGGTCGCGGTCCGCCCAGCCGAACCTGCGGGCGCCCTCCTCGAAGCAGCCCCGCAGATTGCGTCCGGCGTAGGGGAGCCCGGAGACCGGGCCCGTCTCGGGTTCGTTGCGCAGCCGCAGCTCGACGGGGTCGACGCCGCACCGCTCGGCGAGTTCGTCCATGGCCGCTTCCAGGGCGAACGAGCCCGGGGCCTCGCCCGGCGCGCGCATCCAGGTCGGGCTGGGCACGTCGAGCCGGACGACCCGGTTGGCCGTGCGGTGGGCGTCGGCGTCGTACATCACCCGGGCCGGTCCCGCGGCGGGCTCGACGAACTCGTACACGGTGGAGGTGGCGCTGAGGGAGCTGTGCTCCAGCGCGCGCAGCCGTCCGCCGGCATCGGCGCCGAGCCTGACCCGCTGCACGGTGGGGCTGCGGTACCCGGCCAGCGAGAACATCTGACGGCGGGTCATGACGACGCGCACCGGCCGCTGGAGGTGGGTCGCGGCCATCACGGCGGCGACCTGGTGGGCGCGTACGCCCTTGCTGCCGAAGCCGCCGCCGACGTGCTCGGAGCGGACGTGCACGGCGCCGGGGTCGAGGGAGAAGAGGCCCGCGAGTTCGCCGACCACCCAGCCGGCGCCCTGGTTGGAGTCGATCACCTCCAGCCGTCCGCCGTCCCAGTGGGCGGTGGCGGCGTGCGGCTCCATCGGGTTGTGGTGCTCTTCGGGGGTGGTGTACTCGGCGTCCACGACGAAGGCGGACGCGGCGAGCCGGTCCTCGAGGCTGCCCTTCTCCGTCTCGCCGGGCATATGGCCGCTCAGCGTGTAGGCGGCCGGATGGCCGGGCACCAACTCGACGTCGTGAGGCTCCTCTTCGTAGCGCACGACGAGCGACTCGGCTGCCTCGCGGGCCTGTTCGGAGGTCTCGGCGACGACCAGGGCGACCGGCCAGCCGAGGCTGGGTACCCGGTCGTGCTGGAAGAGGGCGCACGTCGGGTCGGGAGGCGTGCCGAGCATGCTGGTGTAATCGGTGTTCAGGTGGGGGGCGCTGCGGTGGTCCAGCACGGCGAGCACGCCCGGCATGGCGAGCACCGGCCCGGAGTCGATCGCGCCGATGCGGCCCTTGGCGACGGTGGACAGCACCAGCCAGCCGTAGGCCAGTTCGGCGAAGGGCACCTCGCCCGCGTAACGGGCGGCGCCGGTGACCTTGTCGACCCCCTCGACCCGGATGTGGGCGGTGCCGACGGCGCCGGTCACGCGGTGTTCGGCGGTCGTGGTCATCGTACGGACTCCTCGGACTCCTGGGCGTTTCCGGTGAGTCGGCCGAGGACGGCGACGACGAGGTTGCTCATCAGGGGCACCTTGTAGCGGTTGTGGGGCAGCGGGCGGGCCGCGGCGAGTTCGGCGTCGGCGGCGGCGCGGAAGGCGGCCTCACCGGCCGGCTCGCCGATCAGCGCCTGTTCCGCCGTGCGGGCCCGCCAGGGCCGGGAGGCCACGGCTCCGAAGGCGAGCCGTACGTCGTGCACCACGCCGTCCCGGACGTCGAGCGCGGCGGCGACCGAGCCGATGGCGAAGGCGTACGAGGCCCGTTCGCGCACCTTGCGGTAGTGGGAGTTGGCCGCGAAGGGTGCCGGGGGCAGGGTGACGGCGGTGATCAGGGCGCCGGGCGGCAGCGCGGTCTCGCGGTGCGGGGTGTCGCCGACGGGGAGGTAGAGGTCGGCGATCGGGACCTCGCCCGGTCCGCCGGCACTCTCGTAGTGGACGACGGCGTCGAACGCGGTCAGGGCGACGCCCATGTCGGAGGGGTGGGTCGCCACACAGTGTCCGGAGGCGCCGAGCACGGCGTGGTTGTGGTGCTCCCCCTCGATCGCGGGACAACCGCTGCCCGGGACCCGCTTGTTGCACGGCCGCGTGATGTCGGCGAAGTAGGCGCAACGGGTGCGCTGGAGCAGATTGCCGCCGACGGTGGCCATGTTGCGCAGCTGCCCGGAGGCACCGGCGAGGACGGCCTGGGTCAGCGCCGGGTAGCGGCGCCTGACCTCGGGATGGACGGCGAGGTCGCTGTTGGTGACGGTGGCGCCGATGCGCAGTCCGCCGTCCGGGGTGGACTCCACCCGGTCTAAGGGCAGTTCGCGGACGTCGACGAGGCTGCCCGGTCGTTCCACGCCGGTCTTCATCAGGTCGACGAGGTTGGTGCCGCCCGCGAGGAAGCGCGCGCCGGGATCGGCGTCGAGCAGGGCGAGGGCGCCAAAGACGTCGGTGGCGCGCCGGTAGGCGAACTCCTTCACGCGGCCGCTCCCTCGGGCGCGGCGGCGGTGGCGCCGGCCTGCTCCGCGGCGGCGCGGGAGACCGCCTCGACGATCTGCACATAGGCGCTGCACCGGCACAGATTGCCGCTCATCCGCTCCCGGATCTCCTCGGCGGTGAGGTCCGGCACCCCGGCCTCGGGGCGGACGTCACCGGTGACGGCGCTCGGCCAGCCCGCGGCGTGCTCCTCGAGCACGGCGACGGCCGAACAGATCTGGCCCGGCGTGCAGTAGCCGCACTGGTAGCCGTCCAGTTCGAGGAACGCCTGCTGCACCGGGTGGAGTTGCTCGCCCCGGGCGAGTCCTTCGACGGTGGTGATCTCCCGTCCTTCGGCCGCCACGGCGAGCTGGAGGCAGGACACGGCCCGCCGGCCGTCGATCAGTACGGTGCAGGCACCGCACTGGCCCTGGTCGCAGCCCTTCTTGGTGCCGGTCAGGTCGAGCCGCTCGCGCAGCGCGTCGAGCAGGGTGGTGCGGTGGTCGACGGTCAGCGGGTGCTTCTCGCCGTTGATGTGCAGGGTGATGGCGCTGGACGCCTGCGAGGGCGCTTGAGCCATGGTCGGCCTTCTTTCACAGGTGCGGTGCGCGTCTGCGGGGGACGCGCCGACAAGCGGGAAGGACAGGAGGCGTACAGTGCACGCGGCTGTGTGTCGCAGCAGGTCACGCAGGTAGGGGGTGGCAGGACACGGGCAGCCGCGGTGTACGCGGGCATGTCGGCCGACGGCGTTCACCGGTATGATGAGCCGAAGCGGACAGCTGTCCGTTACCCGGGAGCGTAACGGACAGCTGTCCGCTCAGCAAGGGCCGGACCCTGACGAGGGCCCGGAAGGAGGACCCGTGGCGGAGAGACGTGGCGCGCCGCAGCGCTCGGACGCGCAGCGCAACCGTGAGCGCATCCTGGAAGTGGCGCTGGCCGAACTGACGTGCTGCGCCGAGACACCGCTGAGCGCGATCGCCAGGAAGGCCGGCGTCGGACAGGGCACGTTCTACCGCAACTTCCCGAACCGGGAAGCCCTGGTCCTGGAGATCTACCGCCACGAGACGCAGCAGGTGACCGCCGCCGCGGCCCAGTTGCTCGCCACCCGGGAGCCGGACCGGGCGCTGCGCGAGTGGATGGACCTGCTCGCCAGGTACGCCATGGCGAAGGCCGGTCTGGCCGAGGCGATGCGCCTGTCCACCAGCACCTTCCCCGGCCCGGCCAAGCCGGGCTACGCACAGCTGCTGGAGGCGCTCGAACTCCTGCTGCGGGCCAACGAGGAGGCGGGCACCGTCCGCCCCGGCGTGAGTGCGGACGACTTCATGCTGGCCATCGCCGGCCTCTGGCACATCGACCCGCGCGGTGACGACTGGGAGAGCCGGACGACCCGGCTCCTGGACTTCGTCATGGACGGACTGCGGGCGGGCGCGGCCGGGCGGTAGCCACCGGGCGGACGGCACGGACGGGCAACACAGCCGGGCAACACGGCCGGACGGCACGAGCGGGCCGCCGGAGCAGCGCGGCCCGTCCGTGTCGTGTCGGCCGCCCGGGTCAGCCGTCGATGCGGTGCGTGGTCCAGAACGAGGTCAGGTCCGTCGTGGTGGCGGCCTGCGCGGCGGCCTTGAACTCGGCCGTGGTCGAGACGCCGTACCAGTGCGAAGTGGCGTAGCTCTTGAGGAGGTTGGCCATCGCGGTGTCGCCGAGGACGCGCCGCAGATCGTGCAGGGCGCACTTGCCGTAGCCGTAGACCACGGTGGAGTACCGGGAGGAATGGGCGTCCCAGTAGGCCATGGAGTCGGTGATCGTCTCGGCCGACGACGCCCACGACACGCTGCTCCAGCAGCCGGTGCCGGTCTTGCCCTGGGCGAGATCGGTGGCGTAGTCGGTGAACGCCTCGTCCAGCCAGGGGCTGTTGTACTCGTCGTCGCCGACGATGCCGTACCACCACTGGTGGGCGATCTCATGGGTGAGCGCCGTGGTGCTGACCAGGTCGAGGACGAAGCCGGGGTACTCCATGCCGCCGAACCAGAAGTTGTTGTCGATGACGGCGTCCAGCTCGCCGTAGGGGTAGGCCCCGAAGCGGGCGGCGTGGGCGTCGACGGCGGACTCGGCGGTGCTGAGCATCGACTGGGCGCTGGAGGAGCTGATGCCGGACACGGAGTAGACGTTGACGGGGGTGCCCGCCGCGGAGGTGCCGGAGACCTTGCTGAACGGTCCAGCGGCCCAGGCGAAGTCGCGGACCTTGGCCGCGGTGGCCGTGGTGACGGTACGTCCGCTGGAGCCGGCGGTGTCGGCGGAGGTGCCGGTGGCCGGGACCAGGAGGCTCGTGGGGTGGTCGAGGGTCACCTTGAAGTCGGCGGCCAGGGAGTAGAACGACTCGCCGTTGTTGGTGTACGGGTCGAGGTGCCAGCCCGCCGCGTCCCGTACCGCGAGGACGGGAAGGGCGTTGCCGATCATGCTGAACGAGCCGTCGTAGCCGAACCGGTCGGCGCCGCTGGGCACGGTGATGCCGAGGTCGAAGCCGATCGTGGCGCTCTGGCCCTGTGCCAGCGGGCCGGGCAGGTCGATCCTCAGCGCGGTGCAGGCGACGGACAGGGCCCCCGCGGTGCCGCCGGTGACGTTGGTGACCGTGATCGGCGGGGCCGAGCAGGTGCCGTGGTAGTTGTCCCACAGCCGCAGATAGACCTCGCTGAGCGCGGTGGCGGCGGCGTTGGTGAAGGTGACGCTCTCATGACCGGTCCACACCGTGCCGGCGGTGTTGCTGCTGAGGCTCATGGTGTACGCCGGCGCGGACGGTGTCCGGGTGGCGTCGGCCGGCGGGGTGGTGGTGCCGTCGGCGGTGTCGAGCGCGATGTCGTCGAGGACGAAACTCGTCTGGAGGCTGGAGTCCTCGGTGCCGGTGAAGGCGACGCTCACGGTCTGCCCGGCGAACGAGGACACGTCGAAGGACTTCTGGACGTAGCCGGTGTTCCTGTCCAGGTTCGAGTACGTCGCGAGGGTGGTGCCGCCGATCTTCGCCGTGAGCTTGTCGTAGGCGGTCGACGAGGTCGTCTCGGCGGTGTCGATGTGCAGCCAGAAGGTGAGGGTGGCGGTGGCGCAGCCGGACGGGACGGTGACGCTCTGGGAGAGCGTGTCGGTGTGCGTGCCGCCGGTGCCGTCCAGCCAGGCGTAGGAGGAGCCGCCGTGCGCGCTCTGGCCGGTGCCGCTGGTGATCACCGTGGAGGCGGACTGGGTCCAGGGCGAGGTGCCGCTCTCGAAGCCGCCGTTGACGACGGACTGGGCCGGGGTGCAGGCGGCGGCCACCGGGGCGGCGGAACCGGCGGCGGGTTCGGCGGAGGCCGGGGTGCCGGGCAGGAAGACGGCGGCCAGCGCGGCGGCGACGAGCGCACCGGCGACGCGGGCCTTGTGGGGGGTCGGTCTCACACGTGACTCCTTTGTGGCGGCCGGGGATTCGGCCTGCTCGGTGGCCGTCCGCGCCGGCAGGGGTGCGCCGGTCGGGCGGCCGCGGTTCGCGCGAGGGCGGGTGAGCCGCCGTCGCACCCTCATGGGGTCAGGGGCGACGGCTCCGGGAAGCCTGCCAGATTTGACTGGGTCATGTCACGACCGCGACGGCAGCGGGACGCCGCGGCCCGCTCACCGCACTCCGCCGTCCACCGTCCGCCGGGGGTCGGTGAGCCGTACGCGGGCGTCTCCGTGCTACGACATCGCCTCATGGAGACCGAACCGATCACCCCGTCCACGCCCCGCCCCGTACGGCGCCCGACCTTCGTCCAGAACTGGCGCCGACTCACCTTCCTGCACTGGCCGGTGGCGCCGGAGGCGGTGGCCGGGATGCTGCCGCCGGGGACCCGCCCCGACACCCTCGACGGGCTCACCTACGTCGGCCTGGTGCCGTTCCAGATGCACCGGGTCGGTCTCGGGCCGGGTCCCGGGCTGCCGTATCTCGGCACGTTCTGCGAGACCAATGTGCGGCTGTACTCGGTGGACACGGAAGGCCGGCGCGGCGTGGTGTTCCGCTCCCTGGACGCGGCCCGGCTGCTCCCGGTGCTGGCGGGCAGGTTCGGCGTGGGGCTGCCGTACATCTGGTCGCGCATGCGGATGCGGCGGGACGGGGACGTGATCACGTACGAGTGCCGCCGCCGGGGCCGCTCGGGCCGCGGCGCGCACAGCACGGTACAGGTCCGGACCGGCGCCCCGGTCGGCGCCCCGTCCTCTCTGGAGCACTTCCTCACCGCCCGGTGGGGCCTGCACGTCTCCTGGCGGGGCCGCACGGTGCATCTGCCGAACGAGCACGCCCCGTGGCCCCTGTACCGGGCCGAACTCCTCGGCCTGGACGACACGCTGGTCCGGGCGGCGGGTCTGCCGCAGCCGCCCGGACCGCCGGTGAGCGTGCTGTACTCCCCCGGGGTCGCGGTCAGGTTCGGCGCGCCGTCCGTGCTGCCCGCGCCGCCGGCCGGTGACCGCTGACCCGCCGGCCCGCCCCGGAACGTGTCGCACGTACGGACCCACCGGCACGCTCCATTAGCCTCCATCTGTCCGGAAAGTGAAGATTCCCGCTCGCTGAAGATCCGCACTCACCGGGGATCCGGCGGACGGCCGGACGGACGGCACGACGGGCGGCACGACGGGCGGACGAGGGGGCGGCGGGTGGGCATGACGGCGGGCGGCAGGCGCGAACGCGCCCTGCGGACGGCGACGTTCTGGCTGCGGCCCGCCTTCGCGCTGCGGGTCCTGGGCCGGTTCCAGCGGATCGTGGGCTTCGACCGCTCGATGGCGCTGGCGTCCAGCGCCCTGACCGCGATCGTGCCCCTGACGGTGCTCATCGGCGTGGCGCTGGGCGGCCTCTGGGACCACGACGCCGCGGAGCGGATCATCGACCGCTACGGTCTGAAGGGGGAGGGCGCGGCGGCGGTCAGGGCCGCGCTGCCCACCACGACCGGCGAGAACGGCGCGGGTTTCGGCGTCTTCGGGGCCGTGTTCCTGATGATCTCCATGCTGAGCTTCGCGCGGGCGGCGCAGCGGTTGTTCGAACAGACCTGGGAACTGAGACCGCTGAGCGTGCGCAACTCACGCAACGGGCTGGGGTGGCTCCTGTCCCTGGGCGCGTACACGACCGTCAGCGGCTGGCTCTACACCGTGCTGGGCGGTGACGGGCCCGGTCTGGTCGCCGCCGCCGTCGAGGTGCCGCTGACGGCGGTGTTCCTCCTGTGGAGCGGCCGCCTGCTGTCCGCGAAACGCCTCACCGTCCGGGACCTGCTCCCGTTCGGCATCGCCGCGGCCGTCCTGTCGGGCGCGTACTCGGTGGCGGCGACGGTGTACCTCCCGCGCCTGTTCGACTCCTACGTCGGGCGCTACGGCACGGTGGGCGCCGTGTTCGCCATGATCTCGGCGCTGTTCGGGGCGATGCTCGTGATGGTCGGATCGGCGGCGCTGGGCCGGGAGATCCGCGACGAGCTCGACCGGATCGGCGCCGGTCTGCGCCCGTCGGAGGACGAGGTGCGCCGCGAGTGGTCGGCCTTCGTCGAACGGACCCGCTCCCACTGGTCCCGCCGGCGGACCTCGCGGCAGCGCTCGGGCCGGCGTCCGCCGGAACCCCCGGAGGCGCCGGAACCCCCGGCGCCCCGCTGACCGTCGTCCGTCCCGCACCCGCGCACCCGGCGTCCGGGCCGGTCCGTGCGGACCGG